>DATBLG010000162.1:0-18064 GCA_036555485.1 Gemmatimonadales bacterium
ATCGAGGATCCGCACTGGATTTATCCGGGCGAAGTGTTGGAGTTGAGCGGCATGATGGCGCCGACCGACACGACGCCGACGATTGCGGAGGGAGGCCCGGCGGATACGGCGCAAGCCTTGTTTGAGCCGCCGCCCGAGCCCGAAGGCCCCGAGACCATCTTCGATCGCCCCCAGGCCAAGCGGATACAGGCGCAGGATATTCTGCGCGCCGACGCCAGTCGGGTGTATCGCCCCGTGCGCCGCGGCGAGTTCTATTCCGCCGGCTTTCTCACGGAGCAGGAGCGGATTCCCTGGGCGGAGATTGTGGGCAACACGGCGCGGCCGTCGATCCAGGTGTTGGCCGATCCAACCGTGGCCGGCCGGTTCGAGGAGATTTCCATTGTCCCTCCGACGCAGGCCTCCTACCACGTTGGGGACTCGCTGCTGCTCGCTCGGATCGATCGGAACGAAGATGAATGGGGGGACGTGGTCGTGCCCGTCGGCGTGGCGCGTGTGACGGCCGTGCAGCCGCAGCAGGTGCTGGCTCTGGTGATCATGCAGTTCGGGCGCATCAAAGGCGGGAACCTCGCGATGCCGCTGGAGCCGTTCAAGGATCCCGGCAATGTGCGGCCGACCGCCGTCGAGCAAGGCCTCGAAGGTCGCCTGATCGGCATGCGGGACGAGCACGTGCTCGCCGGCTCCCAGCAGGTGGTGTTCGTCGACAAGGGACGCGCCGACGGGGTCGCGCTGGGAGACGTGTTCGAGGTGTACCGCGCGGCATCCGAAGAGGTCGGTGGCCGATCGGAAGAGGTTCGAGTCCAGCTGATCGTAGTGCACACCCGCGAGCACACGGCGTCGGCGCTCGTCATCGGCGTGGTGAATCCCTCCATCCCGGTGGGGTCGCCGGTGCGGCTGATCAAGAAGATGCCCTCCTGACCGCCCCAGCCCGTCCCGGAGGATGACGGGGCGGGCGGGGACGGGGACGCATCCCACTCTGGATCTGCTCATGCGAGAAGCGCTGCGGTCGCTCACGGCGCCGCCGCGTTGTTGCGTCGGCGGCCGCCGACCGTTTCCTACAGGGTGGGAGGAGTGACACGCGCATGAAGCGTCGGGTGTTGGTATCGGGTGGAGCGGGATTCATCGGCTCGCACGTCGTCCGGGCGCACCTGGCGGCCGGCGACGAGGTCGCGGTGTTGGATGACCTGTCCTCGGGCCGGGTCGAGAACCTCCCGCCGGGGGTCCACCTAGAACGGGTCGATGTGCGGTCCCCGGAGGCACGCGCCTTCGTCGCCGGTGGGGGCTTCACAGTCCTCAATCACCACGCGGCCCAGATGGACGTGCGCCGCTCGGTTGAGGACCCGATGTACGACGCCCAGGTAAACGTGCTTGGCCTGCTGAACCTGCTCGAGGGTGCACGCGCCGGCGGGGTGCGACGCGTAGTGTTCGCGTCATCGGGCGGGACGGTGTACGGTGACGGGGCAAGCGCGCCCACCCCGGAGACGGCCGCCAAACTCCCCGCGTCTCCGTATGGGACCGCCAAGCTCACCTCGGAGTACTATCTCGCGACATTCGCGCAGCTGTTCGGCCTCGAGGCGGTGGCCCTGCGCTACAGCAACGTGTACGGACCGCGACAGAACCCGCACGGAGAGGCTGGGGTAGTGGCGATATTCGGGAAACGCCTGCAGGCGGGGGAGGCCATCACGATCTATGGAGACGGGGAGCAGACGCGTGATCTCGTGTTCGTCGAGGATGTGGCCGCCGCGAACTTCCTCGCCGCCGAGCGCCCGCTCCCCGGACTCAGCTCGCTCGACGCGCGTGCCTTCAACATCGGCACCGGGGTGGAGACCAGTGTGAACCGCCTCGCCGAGCTGATCGCGGCCGCGGCGGGCCGTTCAGCCGACATCCGTCGGGCGCCGGCACGGACGGGAGAGATCCTGCGCAGTGCGCTCGACGTCCGCAAAGCCGGGCAAGAGCTGGGATGGCGCCCGCAGGTGCCGTTGCCTGAGGGGCTCGCCCGCACGCTCCGCTGGTTGGTGGAGGGCTAATGCTGTTGCAGGTCGGTCGGGCGGTACCCACGTCGCCCTGGGAACTGGTTCTCTTGTCCAGTCGCGAGACCCAAGCGGTTCTCGTTGTGCTGCTGTTGTTCTCTGTGATTTCGTGGTACCTCATCGTACTGAAGTGGTGGCAGTTTCATCACATGCGGCGACAGGCGGACCGCTTCATGCACGAGATCGAAAAGGCCGGCCGGCTCGAGGACGCCTACCACGCCGCGATGCGGTTGCCTTCGTCGCCCTACAATCGGCTGCTGCGCGAGGGGATCCAGTTCTTCTCCCACCTGAAACCCGGTTCGTTGAAGGATTCCGCCACCGCGCAGGCCGTGTCGGCGCTCACCACGACGCAGCTCGAGGCGTTGCGAATGGTGCTCGCCAAAGAGGTAGCTGCGGAGCGGGACGCCGCTGCCCGCTTCATCCCGTGGCTGGCCACGTTCGGCTCCGTCAGTCCGCTGCTCGGATTGCTCGGCACGGTGCTCGGCGTGATGGATGCTTTCATCGGCATCGCGATCGGCGGGTCGGGGAACATCGGTGCCATCGCGCCCGGCGTCGCCGAGGCGCTGGTGACGACCGTCGCGGGCCTCGCCGTCGCCGTGCCCGCCGTGATGGCGTATAACATCTTCGTGAACCGGCTGGGCCTCTTCGCCGGCGAGCTGGAAGGGTTCGCGCAGGAAATCATCGGCAGCCTGGCGCGGGAAGGGAGACTCTAGTGGCTGGCCTGGTCGGGGGGGGCGGAGGGTTGCGCGGACATGGCGAGCTGCCTTTGAACGCCGATATCAACGTGACGTCGCTGGTGGACGTGGCCTTCGTGTTGCTCATCATCTTCATGATCACCGCGCCGATCATGCAGGGGGGCGTAGACGTGCGCCTGCCGCGCGCCGAGGCGCGTCCCATCGAGCCAAAAGCGGGACTGGTGATAACGGTGGACCGAGCGGGCCGAGTCTACCTCGACCAGTCCGCGCTGTCGTTTCAGGATTTCCGCGCCACTTTCCCGGCGTTCGTCCGTACCAAACGGCCGACCGGTGTGTATCTGCGCGCCGACGGCCGCGTCGCCTACGCCACGGTGGTGCAGGTGCTGGCCGTGATCCGCGCCGCCGGCGTGAGCGACGTGGGACTGGTCGCCGAGCCAGAGGAGCTTCGGGGACCGTGATCGTTCGCCCCCCCCTCCAGACGAATGTACCCCTCGGGCTGGCCGGCACCCTGACGGTGCATGGCGCCGCGATCGTGCTGTTCCTCGCATCGGCGGCGGGAGCGAGCTCGGCACCGCCCACGTACCGCGTCCGACTCATTGCCGCCCCCGAGTTCGATCAGGCGGCGCGCCCCGCGCCTCCGGCGATCGAGCGCGAGGCGGCCCCGAAACAGCCGCCGGCGCCCACGCGCACGCCGCCTCCCAAGAACACCGTCTCGCCTGCGGCGCCGCCGCCGGTGGCGGATTCCAAGAAACGGGAGGCCGCCCCGCGCACGACGCCTACGGCTCGTCCGCTCCCGGGGGAGCGGCCAAGTACCGGCAGCGACGTCGCGACCGTGAGCACCGAGGGGATCGAGTTTCCGTTTCCGGAATTCTTGCAGAACATCGTGTCGCAGGTGCTGCGCCGCTGGCAGCGGCCGCTCGAGAGCTCGCCTCTCGAGGCGGAGGTGTCCTTCATGGTGCATCGCGACGGGTCCGTCACCGCGCTGCAGTTCGTAAAACGCTCCGGCAATTTCGCGTTCGACCTCGAAGCCCAGGGGGCGATCGAGGAGGCCGGCCGGTCCCTGGCGTTCGGCGCGCTCCCGGAAGGCTGGATCCCGGACGTCTTGTTCGTCCGTTTCTATTTCTCCGGCAGGCGCCAATGAGGCCACTGCTCGTCGCACTCGCCGTCCTATCGGTCTATCCGACCATCTGCCTATCCGCCCAGGACACGGCCGCGATCGACCGCGGGGTCCGGATCGGGATCGTCTACCGGCCGGGCGTACGGCCGGGCATGGTCGTGCTGCCCGGACGCGAGGCCGCCCTCGATTCCGTGCGGGCCATCATTCTGCGCGATCTCGACTACAGCGATCGGTTCGAGGTCATCACCCTGCCGGGCGGCGATTCCATTCGTTCCGACGCGCCCATCCCCACGCCGCCGCGTGGGTCGGGTGCCGCGACGGGCGCCCGGGCTCGGGCCGCCCGCCCATCGTTGAACTACCCCCTGTATCGGGCGCTCGGCGCCGATTTCGCGGTCGATGTCCGGGTGACCGGCGTGGACACGACGCTGGTCACGATCCACGACGTGACGGCCGGTGCCGTGCGACGGTCGTTCCGCCAGCGGCTGGGGAGTCTCGGCACGCCGGGGTACCGGCTCGCGGTTCATCGGCTCTCCGACCAGATTCTGCAGGCGGCGATCGGCGCCCCCGGTATTGCGGCCACCCGCATCCTGTTCGTCCGGGATGGGAAGGTGTACCACATCGACCAGGACGGGGCCGAGCCGAAGATGGTCTCGTCGACCGACCGGCAGGCCATGTCGCCGGCGTGGGCACGAGACGGGCGGCGGTTTGCCTACATGGAGTTCGCCGGGGGTCACGGACAGCTGTTCGCTCAAGACGTCGCGACCGGACGCCGTGTGAGCGTGGTCACCACTGGGTCGACGCTCGACTTCACCCCGGCGTTTTCACCGGACGGGAAAACGCTCGCGTTCAGTCGCGCGACCGAAGCGGGCACTGACGTGTACATCGTGAACATGCGGGATAACTGCTGTTTACAGCGCTTGACCGTGGGAGGCTTTTCGGACAACTTGTCTCCGACCTACAGTCCGGACGGACAACGCATCGCGTTCGTCTCGACGCGCCCTGGGCTGCCACAGATCTATGTCATGGCAGCGGACGGCACCGACCAGCAGTTGTTCGCCCCATTCGATTACGGGGTTACCGGGTCGTCCAATGCGCCGGAGTGGTCGCCCGACGGGCAATCGGTGGCGTTCCACCGGGACGTGGGAGGCACGCTGCAAGTGTTCGTGCTCGACGTGCGCACCCGTATCGTGCGGCAGCTCACGTCGCTCGGACGAAATGAGGACCCCACCTGGGCGCCGGACAGCCGTCACCTGTCCTTCGTGTCGGACCGCAGCGGCTACCGGCAGTTGTGGGTGATTGATCTGGAGACGGGGCGGATCCGTCCGCTGCTGCAGCAGAGCGGCGCCCGGTTGCCCGCCTGGTCTCCGCGGATACCGGAAGCTTCCTCCGGAAACCCCTGATTGGAGAACACCGATGAAACGCGTTCCTTCGCTGGTCCTGATGGGCCTCGGCGTGGCCCTGTACGCTGCCTGCGGCAAGAACCCGGAGCCCGAGGCGATGCCAGCGCCGCAGGCCAATGCCGACTCGATCGCCGCGGCCGAGCGCGCTCGGGCGGATTCGGAGGCGGCCGCTGCCGCCCGCCGTGCCCAGGAAGAGGCGGAGCGCATTGCCCAGCAACGGGCGGCTGATTCCGCCGCCGCCGCGGCCGCCGCGGCGGGCGAAGTACGCAACATGCTGGCGGCGATGATCCATTTCGATTTTGACCGGGCGACGCTCCGCAGCGACGACATGGGCGCGCTCGACCAGAAAGTCGCCATCCTGACCGCGAACCCCGACTTGCGGATCCGCATCAGCGGTCACTGCGACGAGCGCGGCTCGGATGAATACAACCTCGCGCTCGGCAACCGGCGCGCCACCGCGGCCAAATCGTATCTGGTGAGCCACGGGATCGATGCCAGTCGCATCGAGACGGCGTCATTTGGTGAAGAGCGGCCGGTCGCCATGGGACATGACGAGGACTCGTGGGCCCAAAACCGCCGGGATGAGTTCGAGATCCTGAGCGGGGGCGACGTCCTCAGAAGGCCGTAACGCTCTTGCGGGTCAGGCACGCGCCGTGGCTCCTCGGCCTGGGGCTCCTTGCCGGATGCGCCCTGCGGGGTGACGTCCGGAAGGTCGAGCTTCAGGTCGAGGCGCTCCGGAGCGAGTTGGCTCGCTCCGACACCGCGCGTCGCATCGAGCGGGACTCCATCGTCCGAATCCTCGCGTCGCTGCAGGCGGTCCTCGCAACCCAACAGACTGCGCTGCTGCAAATCCGCGGCGACGTACGCACGGACCTCCAAGGGGTGCAGCAGCAGTTGGGCACCCTGCAGGAGTTGACCGGCCAGAGCCAACAGCGCCTCTCCGAGCTGCGCAGCCGCATCGGCTCCCAGCCGTCCCAACCGACCACGCTGTTCGATACCGCAGGGGCGACTCCTTCGGCTGGAGCGATGGCGTCCGGCCTGGGGCCGGACCAGATGTACGACCTGTCCCTGCAGCAGTACCGGCGCGGCAGCTTCTCCACCGCGCGCCTCGGCTTCCGCGAGTTCCTCCGGCTTCACCCCGCCGATGAGCGGGCCCCCGACGCCCTGTACTTCGTGGGCGAGTCGTTCGCCCCGGAGAACTCCGACTCGGCCGCGGCGGTATATGAAGAGGTGGTGCGGAGTTTCCCGAATTCGCCGCGGGCGCCGTCGGGCCTCTACAAGCTGGGCCTCCTCGCCGAGCAGCGTGGGGATCGGGCCGCCGCGCGCACGTTCTACGCGCGCGTCGTGGCCGGCTATCCCCGCTCCGACGAGGCCAACCTCGCGCGCGACAAGCTGCAACGTCTGGGGCGCTAGCCCCGCTGCGTGGCCGACGATCTGAACCGCGGCGAAATGCCGTTCCTCGATCATCTCGAGGAGCTGCGCTGGCGGTTGCTGTACAGTTTGCTCGCCATCGTGCTAGGGACCGTCGCCGGCTGGATCGTGGTCGAACAGGTCGACGTGATCGGTCTGCTGATGCGGCCCATCGCCCCGCATCTGCCGGGCGGCCGACTCAACTATACGAGTCCCACGGACCCGTTTTTCATCACCCTGAAGTTCGCGTTTATCGTCGGGCTCGTGTTCGCATCGCCGGTCTTGGTGTATCACCTGTGGGCGTTTCTCGCGCCGGCGTTGTACGAGCGAGAGAAGCGCATCGTGATGCCCTCGCTCGCGGCGGGGGTGCTGCTGTTCCTCGCCGGCGCGGCCGGCGGGTATCTGCTGGTGCTGCCCCGGGCGCTCGCAGTCCTGCTCTCCTTTCAGAACCAGGCGCTGCAGCCGATCATCACCGCCGACCGCTATTTCGGATTCGCAGCACAGATTATCCTGGCCTTCGGCGTCGTCACCGAGCTACCCCTCGTCATCATCCTCCTCACATCGTTCGGGGTCGTCACACCGGCGGGCCTGCGCCGGAACCGTCGCTACGCCCTCCTGATTGCGGCCACCTTGGCGGCGTTCCTCACGCCACCTGACGCGATGTCCATGTTGATGATGATGGTGCCACTGCTGCTGCTGTACGAGATCGGCATTTGGTGTTCGTGGGTCGTGTCGCGGCGTCGCGCCCGCGCGGCGGCGCGCGCCGCCGCCGTCGCGACCCTACTCGTGACCCTGGCGGTCGTGCCGCGGCCGCTGTCCGGCCAGCAGCCCGACACGACGCGACGCCGGCCGCCCGGCGTCGATTCTACCGCCGTGGCCGGCCGCCCGCTCGACACGGCTGCCGCGCGTCGTCTGGGCTTGCCGAGCGGCCCGACGCGGAGCTTCCCGGCGCCCGACGCGGTACTCGATTCGCTGCTCAAGCTCACCGGGTTCCGAGTGACGCAATACGTCGCCGACACGCTCCTGCTCCTGGGGGGCGACACCGAGACGATCGTGCTGCGGGGCGAGGCGTTCGTGGATCGCGATGGGACCAAGCTCGAGGCGGATTCGGTGCACTACCGTCAGGCGAGCTGCCGGCTCGACGCCTCCGGCTCACCGCGTCTGTTCGATCAGGGCACGGTGCTGATCGGGGAAGGGATGCGATACGACACCTGCATCAGGCGTGGCAGCGTGACCGAGGCGCTCACCGACTTCCAGCAGGGCGGCGCGACCTGGATCATGCGCGGCAACCTCGCGGTGGATTCGGGGTCCACGCGTCTCTACGGGTCCAAGAGCAAGATCACGTCGGACGAACGCCCCGTGCCGGGCTACCATTTTGCCGCGGGCGAGGTGAAATGGCTCAACAAGAGTGTGATGGTGGCGCGACCGGCGGTGCTCTACGTCCGTGATGTCCCGATCCTGTGGTTGCCCTTCATCTTTCAGGATATTCGTCCTGGTCGCCGCAGCGGGATCCTCGTGCCGCGCTTTGGTCTGAACGATCTGGTCCGCCCGACGCGCGGCTACCGCCGACATGTCTCGAACATCGGGTATTACTTCGTCCTCAATGACTATGTCGACGTGCTCGCGTCCGCTGACTGGTTCTCCGGGACCAGTTTCTCGGCGCAGGGCCAACTGCATTACCGCTGGCTCGACCGCTTTGTCCAGGGCGGCTTGTCGTATTCCCGGCTCACCCAGCTCGACGCCAGCAGGCACTCGAACCGAATCGCTTGGAATCACAACCAGAGCTTCAATAGTCGCACCCGCCTCGCGGCGAACGTCGACTACGCCACGAGCACCAGCGTGATTCAGCGCAACACGATCGATCCGTTCCTCACCACTGCCCAGCTCACGTCCAGCGCAAACTTCGACAAGCGCTTCAGCTGGGGTACGTTCAACCTTGGCGGTAGTCTCAGCCAGAACCTCTCGAGCGACCTCCAGACACAGAACCTCCCGCGCGTTTCGATTACACCCGCGCCGATCGATCTCGCGTCCTGGATTACCTGGTCGCCAGGGTTCTCGTTCAGCAACACCCAGACGTTCCACAATGTGAGTCCGACTCGGCTGCTCACGCCCGGGAGCGGTGGCGGCGTAGACACGACCACGATCCGGTTCGATACCCGTTCCACCGACATCGCGATCGGCACGCCGCTGCGTGTCGGCCGCTGGAACTGGTCCAACAGCATCTCGATCGCGGATCGCGCGAGCAACCAGCGAGTCGAGTTCGTGATCCCGGACGCGGCCGATTCCACGGTGTTGCACCGCATCGTGTACGACCGGACGTTCGAAACCCGCGTGGATTGGAACACCGGCATCAACCTCCCGCAGCTGCTGAGCGGTACGTGGCGGCTTCAGCCCGGCCTGTCGATCGTGAACAAGACTAGCGCGGGCCCCTACATGCTGCGCAACCAGTTCACCGGCGGGCGCTTTCTCCAGCAGGGGAAGCGCCTGGCCTTTAGCGTCGGGGCAGCGCCGACGTTCTTCGGGTTCTTCCCGGCGGTGGGGCCTTTCGCCCGGATTCGGCATTCCGTCTCACCGCTCATTTCGTACCAGTATGCGCCGGGTGCCAAGGTGGCCGACGAGTTTGCCCGGGCGCTCGACCCGACCGGGCGCACGCTCAACGCCCGGAGTGATCCCCAGCAGACGATCACGCTCGGTCTGCAGCAGAACTTCGAAGCCAAGTTCAAGACGCCGGCGGAAGACACCTCCAGCGCACCCCGCAAGATCCGCCTGCTCGGCCTCTCCACCTCCAGCGTGTCCTACAACTTCGAGCAGGCGAAGCAGCCTGGCCGAGTCGGTTGGCAGACCCAGTCGCTCAGCAACACCTTCGCCTCAGACCTCTTGCCCGGGTTCAACCTGCAAATCACCCATGACCTCTGGAACGGGCAGGTGGGCCTGGCCAGCACGCGGTTCGATCCGTTCCTCCAGAGCCTGTCGGCCTCGTTCGCCATCGGGCCCCGCACGCTGGCGGTGATCGGGGGCCTCTTTGGGCTGGGGCCCAAGTCGCCGCCACCTGACCCGCAGCCCCCAGCCGCCGTTCCTGGGACCCCGCCGCCACCACAGGGCGGCCCACCGGGTCCGCGAGGGTTCGGCGGATACAGGTCGTATGGGGCCGGCAGCGGCGGGCGAGGCTTCAACCTCAACGTCCAGTTCTCGTCTCAGCGTTCTCGAGCAGACACACTGGGAGCCGCGATCAGCGGCGCGGGATTGCAGGGTGGACGACAGCAGATGTCGCTCAACATGTCTTTCAGCCCGACCAAGAACTGGAACGCGTCGTGGAACACGCTCTACGACTTCGACACGCGGCGTTTTGGCCAGCACTATGTGCGGCTCGAGCGCGATCTGCACCGTTGGCACGCGAGCTTTTCGTTCAGTCGTACCGCGAGCGGGAATTTCGCCTTCAACTTCTACGTCGCGCTGCTCGATCAGCCGGATATCAAGTTCGACTACGATCAGCAGAGCTACACGCGTCCCTGAGCCGTTCAGCGTCCTGACTAGACCCGCGGGGCGTTCCCCTGTCCTCGCCGGAGGACAGGTTAAGCAGTAGGGGATGCGCGTAACACATTAGCCTTCAAGTGGCTACGAATCGGCATAGCCCCTGCGTTCTTGCGAAGGTGTACCACCACCCTTCGCGAGGTCGTTATGTCCGCTCGTGCGTTTGCCGGCCTGCTCGCTGTCAGTCTCGCCGTGATCGGCTGTGAACCCACCACGTTCATCGGCACGCCCGGATCCCTCACCCCACCGGCGAACCTGCAGTACGCCCTCGATCCGAGCGGCGATCCCGATCGGCCGGCCGGCATCCTGTTGCTGTGGGACGACGTGCCGGACCCGGGGCTCGCGAGCTATCGCATCTACTCACGCGGCAGCACCGGGGGCTCGTACGGACCGCGCGGCGAGACGAGCTCCAACACGTTCCACGACAATGGCGTACCGCACCTGCAGTACTTCGTCGTCGCCGTGGACGAGAATGGCGACGAGAGCGACGCGAGCACCGTGGTGACCGTGGACGAGCGCCTGCAGCTCGAGCGGCCGGCCAGTCTGAGCTCGATCTCGTTGAACGGTGCCATCCACCTCGATTGGAGCGACAACGCGTTCACCGGCGACCCCCAGCGTTTCCAGTGGTACCGGGTGTACAGTGCTTCCTACGATCTCGATCTCGGATTGTGCGGGGCAGACTGGTCGCTCGAGGGCACCACGGTCGCCCCGGAATTCCTGGCCGGCGCGCTCGCCAATGGCTTGCCCCGCTGTTATGGCGTGTCCGCGATCAGCCGAGAGGGCTACGAGAGCCTGTGGTCCCCGCTGCGACAGGACACGCCACGGCCCGACTCACGCAATGTGCTGGCCTTCGCCTTTGACGAGAACCCGTCGCAGGCAGGGTTCCGCTTCTGGGACGACGTGAACCAGGATGGCGTCGCTCAAGCCACCGAGCTGGGACTCGTTCAGGACGGTTCCCGCACTGACATCGATTTCTGGGTCTATCGGGATCCGGCGGATTCGACGCTCTGGCTCGTTCCCGAATTCAGTGGGACCAGCCTGCGGCTCTATGCCAGCACGCCGATCGGTGACCTCACGGATATCGATTTCGCGCCGGCCGGCGGGTACTCGCGCAACATGATCCAGGCGGCGCCCGGGTTCGGGTATGTCTTCGAGATCGTCGAAGCGAGCACGCTGCGGTACGGGGCCCTACGCGTCACGCATGTCGGTCGCGACTATTTGATCTTCGATTGGAGTCTGCAGACCGATCCGGGGAACCCGGAGCTGGTGATCCGGGGCAACTTGCCCACGTCGCTCGAGACCGGGGTGGAGATTCCGGGCGTGAAGTAGACGCTCCACCGAGCGTTCGAGGGGCCAGGGGTGAGGCGGATGCTCGCTCCTGGCCCCTCGGCACTTACCTGGCGTCCCTTTCACGCGTACGTAGCTTCCTGCGTCACATGCCCACCACGGTCACCCTCGACGGCCACTCGCTGTCCATCGCCGACGTCGTCGCCGTCGCCCGTCACGGCGTGCCTGTCGCAGTTGGATCGAAGACCCGTGAGCGCGTAGCCCGATCCCGCACCAACGTGGAGGATGCCCTGGCACGCGGCGACACGATCTATGGCGTGAACACGGGGTTCGGGAAGCTGGCGCACGTGCGTATCCCGCCCGCCGCGCTGCGCGCCCTGCAACTCAACCTCATTCGGAGTCACGCATCCGGGGTGGGCGACCCGCTGCCGGAAGAAGCGGTGCGCGCGATGATGCTGTTGCGCGCGAACGTGTTGCTGATGGAGACGAGCGGCGTGCGGCCAGTCATCCCGGATGCGCTCGTCGCGATGCTCAACGCCAGGGTCCACCCCGTGGTCCCGTCGCAGGGCAGTGTGGGCGCGTCCGGTGATCTGGCGCCGCTGTCGCACCTCGCGCTCGCGCTGATCGGCGAGGGGAAGGACGGAGAGCGGCTGCGCGCCGCCGGTCTCGAACCGGTGAACCTGGAAGCCAAGGAAGGGCTCGCCTTCGTGAACGGGACGCAGGCCCAGACGGGCATAGCCGCGCTCCTGGTACACGACGCCTGGGTGCTCTGGCGCACGGCTCATGCGGCAGCGGCGATGAGCCTCGAGGCCGTGCGCGGGACGCCGGTGCCCTTCGACCCGCGCATCCACGACGTCCGGCCGCACCCCTTTCAACAACGCTCGGCAACGCTATTGCGCGGGTTGCTCGCCGACAGCGAAATCCGCGAGTCCCACCGGCATGGCGACCCTAGAGTACAGGATGCCTACTCCCTACGGTGCACCCCGCAAGTGCTGGGCGCCGTAGGCGAAGGCGTCGCGTTCGCCGAGCGGCTCGTGGCCGTCGAGCTGAATGGGGCGACCGACAACCCCCTCGTGTTCGGCGCGGAGATCCTGTCGGGCGGGAATTTCCATGGTCAGCCGATCGCGTTGGCGCTCGATGTCCTGGGCATCGCGCTGGCGACCCTGGCGGGGCTGTCCGAACGCCGGCTGGAGCGGGTTGTGAATCCCGACCTGTCCTCGGGGCTGCCTGCGTTCCTGGCGCGAGACCCTGGCCTCGACTCGGGGTTCATGGTCGCCCAGATCGCGGCGGCGGCATTGGTCGCGGATTCCCGGGTGTTGGCCACACCGGCGAGTGTGCAATCCGTCCCGACGGAAGGCAATCAAGAGGACGTCGTTCCCATGGGCATGACCGCCGCTTGGAAGGCGGAACGCATCTTTGGCAATGCCGCCCGGGTCGTGGCCATCGAGCTGCTCGCGGGCGCCCAGGGGCTCGAGTATTTGAAGCCACTCCAGCCCGGCCGGGGTGTGGCCCAGATCTACGCCGCCATTCGACGGGAAATCATGCCGCTCGAGGCGGACCGACCGATGGGTGAGGATATCGAGCTGGTCACGGCGGGCATCCGAATGGGCCGATTCGATCCAGGAGCAGCGGTTTGACCGGTCCGCGGGTGGTTCGCGCGCCGCGCGGCGCCGAGCGTTCCTGCCGCGGCTGGGTGCAGGAGGCAGCGTTGCGGATGCTGATGAACAACCTCGATCCGGATGTGGCGGAGCGACCCCAGGATCTCGTGGTGTACGGGGGCACGGGGCGGGCCGCGCGCAGTTGGCCGGCGTTCGACGCGATCGTGCGCA
Organism: Gemmatimonadales bacterium; assembly: GCA_036555485.1. GTDB lineage: Bacteria > Gemmatimonadota > Gemmatimonadetes > Gemmatimonadales > GWC2-71-9 > DASTHG01. The sequence continues at coordinate 13,297 of DATBLG010000162.1, forward strand.
CGCTTCGCACGCTGGGCGACGACGAGACGCTCGTGGTGCAATCGGGGAAGCCGGTTGGCGTTTTCACCACTCACCCCGATGCGCCGCGCGTGCTGATCGCCAATGCGAATCTGGTGGGGCGTTGGGCGACTTGGGACGTGTTTCGCGATCTCGAGCGGCGCGGCTTGATCATGTTCGGGCAGATGACCGCGGGCTCGTGGATCTACATCGGCACCCAGGGCATCCTGCAGGGCACTTACGAAACGTTCGGCGCGGTGGCGCGGCGCCACTTCGGCGGGTCGCTCCGGGGGCGTTTGGTGATCACCGGCGGCCTCGGCGGGATGGGAGGCGCGCAGCCGCTCGCCGCCACGATGAATGATGGGGTCTGTCTCGCGGTCGAAGTGGACCCGGCCCGCGTGCAACGCCGACTCGACACCCGCTACCTCGACAAGGCCACCGCCTCCCTGGACGAAGCGTTACGCTGGTGCGACGGCGCGCGACGGGACGGTGTCCCTCTGTCAGTGGGGTTGGTCGGCAATTGTGCCGAGGTGCTCCCGGAGCTGGTCCGACGCGGGATCGTCCCGGATGCGCTGACTGATCAAACGTCGGCGCACGACACGCTCAACGGCTACGTCCCGGCAGGCCTGCCACTCGCGGACGCGATCGGTCTGCGCGCCGCTGACCCGAAAGAGTATGTACGACGTGCCGCGGAAAGCGTCGCGGTCCACGTGCGCGCCATGCTCGATCTACAGCGGATGGGTGCCGTGACGTTCGACTACGGGAACAACATCCGCGCCGTGGCGGCCGACGCGGGCGTGCGCGACGCGTTCACGATTCCGGGGTTTGTCCCTGAGTACATTCGGCCGCTGTTCTGCGAGGGGAAGGGGCCATTTCGCTGGGTAGCGCTCTCTGGAGACCCGAAGGACTTGCAGCGCACCGACCAATTGGCGCTCGAACTGTTCCCCGACAACGAGCACCTGGCGCGCTGGATCCGGCTGGCGCAGGAGCGGGTGGCATTCCAGGGCCTCCCGGCACGCATCTGTTGGCTGGGGCAGGGAGAGCGCGCGCGGTTCGGCACCGCGTTGAATGACCTGGTGAGTCGCGGCGAGCTTGGAGCCCCGATCGTGATCGGCCGCGATCACCTGGACACCGGGAGCGTCGCCTCACCGTTCCGGGAGACGGAAGGGATGCGCGACGGGTCCGACGCGATCGCCGACTGGGCGATTCTCAACGCGTTGTTGAACACCGCGTCCGGCGCATCCTGGGTGTCGTTTCACCACGGCGGCGGCGTCGGGATCGGGAATTCGTTGCACGCGGGGCAGGTCAGCGTCGCCGACGGCACGCCGGCGGCGCGACGTCGCCTGGAGCGCGTGCTGACCAATGATCCCGGAATCGGCGTCGTGCGGCATGCGGATGCCGGGTATCCCGAGGCAGTGGCCACGGCGCGGCGCGAAGGTCTGCGCCTGCCGATGTTGGAGGCGAACGACTGACGACGCTCCTCGCGGGCGCTCGTGCGGTGGTCACCTGCCGCGGGCCCGCACGGGCGCGACGCGCGCGCGAGCTCGCCGAGCTCGAGGTGCTGTCTGACGTCGCCGTGGCGGTGACCGACGGCCGGATCGCGGACGTTGGACCCTGGCCGGCGCTGCGCGACCGGTACCGGGGTGCCGACGTGACCGAGGTGTCCGGCGTCCTGTTCCCCGGCTTCATCGATTGCCACACGCATGCCGTGTTCGGAGCACCGCGGCTCGACGACCACCAGCGTCGCGCGCTCGGCGAGAGCTACCAGACGATCGCGGCAGGCGGGGGTGGGATCCTGCAATCGGTGCGCGACGTGCGTGCGCGCGATGCCGCCGAACTGGAAGCGCTGGCGCGCGCGCGCCTGCTCATGCTGCGCGCCCACGGTTCCACGACTATCGAGGTGAAATCGGGCTACGGGCTCGAGCTCGAGGCCGAGTTGAAGCAGTTGCGCGTTGTTCGCCGCCTGGCCCAGACCGAGCGCCTGGGATTGGTGCCGACATTTCTCGGCGCCCACGCGGTGCCACCCGAGTTCCAATCGCACCGGGCGGAATACGTCCGGCTTGTGGTCGAGGAAATGCTGCCGGCCGTTACGCGGGAACAGCTGGCACGGAGCTGCGACGTGTTTTGCGAACCCGGAGTGTTCACTGTCCCCGAGGCACGGGCGGTGCTCACGGCGGCGCGTGGCCACGGCCTCGCCCTCAAGCTGCATGCGGACGAGTTGGAAGGCTCGGGAGGTGCGGAGCTCGCGGTCGAGCTCGGTGCGCTCTCCGCCGACCACCTCGCGGGGATCTCCGACGCCGGGATCCGCGCCCTCGCGGCGAGCGACACCATCGCGGTGCTGTTGCCGGCCACGATGAGTTTTCTGGGGAAATCGAATCAGGCCCCCGCCCGCCGTCTGGTCGAGGCCGGTGCCGCGATCGCGCTCGCCACGGACTTCAATCCCGGGACATCGCCCACCATCAGCCTACCCCTTGTGATGAGCCTCGCCGTTTCGCAGCTCGGGCTGCGCCATGCCGAGACCGTGCTGGCTGTGACCGTGAACGCGGCTGCCGCACTCGGGTTGGCCGGCGAGCGCGGCCAGATCGCCACTGGATTCGCGGCGGATCTCGTCGCTTTCGAGGTCGCAGATTGGCGTGAGGTGGCCTATTGGGTTGGGGCGAATCTCGTAACCGCCGTCTGGACAGGGGGTTTCGCTTGTCCACCTCCCTCAGGGCCGGTATCTTTAGGTTTCAATGTCAAAGCTCGAGAAACTTAAGGAACGGGCGCGTACCCTCGAAGCCAAGGATACGCGAGCCGCTATCGATACCTGGCTTGAGGTACTCGAGGCCCAGGACCAGGAGGCAGATCCCAACCCAGACCTCGGGATTTTCAACCGCATCGGCGACCTCCACCTCAAGGTGAAGGACCCGGGTCAGGCGGCGGATTTTTATGACCGTGCCGTCGATCGTTACGCGGAGCTTGGCTTCCACAACAATGCCATCGCGATGTGTAACAAAGTGCTGCGCAACGCGCCTGGGCGCCCCACCACGTACCTCAAGCTCGCAAAACTCTACGCCGCGAAAGGCTTCATCGCAGAAGCCAAACAGAACTTTATCGAATACGCGGAGCGCATGCAGAAGGCGGGCGCGCTCCAGCAGGCCTTCGCCGCGCTCAAGGAGTTCGCGGACATCTCCTCCGAGGGCGAACAGCTGCGCCAAAAACTCGAAGAGCATTTGCGAGCGTACGGCGGTCCGGAGATCCAAACGCGTCTGTCCGCTCCGGGCGGGCGGCAGAGCGTCGTGATCCCGGCGCCGCCCTCCAAGCCGAAGCGGAAGACCTCGAGCCTTGTGTTCTTGGATCTCGACGAACCCGCCAAAGCAAAGGCGCCCCTTGGCCGTCCGACCGCGGCCGCTCCACCGCCGACGCCGGTGGCTCCAAAGCCGCCCCCGAAGGCGCCGGCACCGCCGCCAGCCGGTGCGATTGAACCCACGAGTCTCACCAACGGCCTCGGCACCGTCGAGCCTACGGAGCAGCTCGAAGGCCTCGAGCACACGGCTGCGGATTTCCAGATTGTCAGGCAAAGTGTTTCGGGATTGCCGTCGATTCGCGACCCGGAGGTGGTACCGGACGCGCCACTGATTTCGGGACTCGAGCCGACGGTGCCGGAGCCGGAAGAAGCGGTGGACGTCGATTCGGTTGCCGACTTGCCGCTGGTGGAGTCTTTCGAGGCCGCTGTCGAGCCAGAGGAACAGCTCGCGCCACCGCCCCCGCCGCAGAAGCGCAAGACGGTGGTGGAGATCCCCCCCCTCGAGCTCGAGCCGGATTTCGACACCGAGGTGCTGGAAACGTCCACCACCGCCAGCGGGCACGAGGTGGACGACGAGCCACTCACCGTCGAGGCGGACAAGGGGTGGATACAGACCGACATGACCGTGGGTGGGCCGGACACGCCGCGGATCGACCTGGGTCTGGAGGGCGTCGTCAATCAGGCGGACCAACCCGCGGCGCTGGTATTCGAAGGTCTCGGGGAGGACACACCGACAGCATTATCGATCGAGGAGCTCGAGGCGCGAGTCGCGGACGATCCGGATGATCCGCACGCACATCGTGCCCTGGGCGAAGCGTTGATCGAGGCCGGTGAGCGTGATCGCGGTCTCGAGGAGCTCGACTTGGCCACGGCGGGTCTCGAAGGGGTCGGGAACCTCGCCGACGCCCAGGCACTGGTGGCCGAGATCCTTCACCTCGATCCCAACAGCGTGCGGCACCGTCAGAAGCAGGTGGAATTCGCGTTCAAGGCGGGAGACAAGGCCCAGCTGATCGAGGCCTATCTGGAGCTGGCCGACACGCTGCTTCGCGGAGATTTGGCGGACAAAGCGAGCGCCGTCTACGAACGCGTGGTGGAGCACGATCCGAAGAACGAGCGTGCCCGGGCTGCGCTGGCGATGCTCGCGCCCGCGCCGGCGCCGCCGAAAAAGTCCGAGGGCCGCGTGGCGGCCAAGGACGCCAAGATGCGGGTACGGGACGAGACGGCCGATGTCGGGGACTTCGTCGATCTAGCGGCGATGATTCTCGAGGATGACGCCGAGCCACGCGATACCCGGATGAAGGTTCAGGACGAGGAGCCCACCGGCGACGAGGAGCAGGATTTTCAGGAAATGCTCGCTCGGTTCCGCCAGGGGATCGACGAGAACATCGAGGAGACCGATTTCCAGTCGCACTACGACCTCGGCGTGGCGTTCAAGGAGATGGGCCTCCTGGACGAAGCCATCGCGGAGTTCCAGAAGGCGCTGCG
>DATBLG010000170.1:0-1644 GCA_036555485.1 Gemmatimonadales bacterium
GCTCTCATGATCGCCGCGGTTGAGTTGCTGCAGGTTCCCACCTGGAGGGGCGTGCAGGTCAGCGTCGGGTATCCCATGGTCATCGCCGTAGCGCTCACCTACCAGCCTGAGGTCGCAGCTCTGGTTGCCCTCGTGAGCGCATCGGACCCAAGAGAATTCCGTCGGGAGGTCTCGCTGCTGCGGGCACTCTTCAACCGTTGCCAGGTGACCTTGGCTGTGCTCGCTGCGAGCGCCGCGTTTCACGCTTTCTCGAGCGTCTCCGAGGAGTTCCTCCAGATTCTCCCGGCAGCCCTGTTGGCCATTGTGGTCGACTACGCCATAACGCTTAGCCTCGTTACGACGGGAGTTGCGCTGTTGTACGGCGTTCGCCCCCTGACCGTGGCCAGCGAACTGCTTGGCCGCGGACAGGAGTTCTTGGTGAGCTACGTTGGACTTGGGCTGCTCGGCACTGCGCTGGCCAAGTTGAACTCGATTGATGGCGTGGAATGGTGGTCCGTCATCATTGTCATTGCGCCGCTGTTGTTCGCGCGGCAGATGTTCCTCAGGACGCAGTCGCTGGAGGAGGCACACAAGGAGCTCCAGGAACGTGAGCAGGTGCTGCGGTCCCTCTCGAACGCGATGGCGGAGGAACGCGCCGACGAGCGGCAGAAGATCGCCGCGTACCTGCACGACGACCTCGCCCAGGTCCTGTTCCGCCTCTCGATCCAGGTGGACGTGGCGCGCAAGCTGCTCGACAAGGGCGAGATCCCGGAGACCGCCGAACAGCTCGAGAAGATCAAGGAGTCGAAGCAGGACACATCCGATCGCATCCGGGCGCTGATCCGACAGCTGCACCGCTCCCCGCTCGGCGCGAAGGGCCTGGCGGATGCGCTCGAGTCGTTCACCGACGAGGTGGGGCGGGATTCCGGCGTGACGTTCCATCACCAGGTGGAGGACGTGCAGATGCCCGCGCCGATCGCCCTGCTGATCTACAAGATCGCCGGCGAGGGCGTGATGAACGCGCTCAAGCACGCGCAGGCCACCGATATCTGGATCACGGTCTCGGAGCACGACGACGACCTGGTGCTCCAGCTCCGCGACAACGGGCGCGGCTTCGACACGGCGGCCCCGGGTCCCGAGGGGCACTTCGGCATGGCGATGATGCGCGAGCGAGCTCAGGTCGGTGGCGGCCGGTTCGAGGTGGAGAGCACGCCCGGTCAGGGCACGACGATCACGATCCGGTTCCCGACGTCCCTCCTTCAGCAGGATCCGCAGCCGTCGGGGAACGGCTCCGACCCGGGAGCCGGTACGCCAGGGGGGCATGCTTCCCCCGGTACAACCGCACCCACCGAGCCGGTGGCCGACGGTTCTCGCGGAACCGTCCACGTGTGACGATCACGACGAACCAGGCGATCCCGGCGTAGAGCAGGACGTCGCCGATCGAGAGCACGATGCGGAACGGCGGCGGGATCGGGATCACGTCGCCGAGGAAGCGCAGGACGTCGTCCTCGGTCGCGACGTGGTGCTTCGCGGAGTCCTGCGGGAGTCGCACCGAGCCGCTGCCGGCGGCGACCTCGACCGCGCTCGCGCTCACCGGCATCCCCTGGTTGGGCGCGACGACGGCGAGGTTCAACAGCAGGCCAGCCGCCATCAACGCGGCGCCGG
>DATBLG010000033.1:0-22612 GCA_036555485.1 Gemmatimonadales bacterium
TGAGTTCCCGCCCCTGAGCTGCCGGTGATCGCGAACAGCGCCGGGGCACACGCCACCCCCGCGCGGCCCAACGGGTAGAGCGCCAGTGCGGCAGCCGTGGCGAAGCAACCGGGAACGGCGATCGCCCGAACGCCGCGCAGCGATTCGCCGCACACGTCGGCGAGGCCGTAGACAAAGCGAGAACGGTGCTGCGGCGCGACGTGCGGGCCGTAGTGCCGCTCGTGCAGTTGAGGGTCGCGAACCCGAAAGTCGGCGGCCAGATCCACGACCAACCCGGGGTCGGCCGCGAAGATCTCGTCGGCCACGCGGGACGACTCCCCGTGCTCGAGCGCCAGAAACACGACATCGCGCCCGGCGGCGGCCTCCCCTGGTCCCACCTCCCGAAACGTGGCGCTGCCGAGTGCCGCGAGAGCCGGGTGCACGTCGGCGATCGGGCGGCCCGCCTGGCTGCGACTCACCGCGACACAATCGGTGACCTCGGGGTGCTGGGTCAGCAGCCGCAGCAGCTCGCCACCGGCGAAGCCGCCGGCGCCGATGACGGCGACCTTCATGCGGGGGCCGGGGCGCCAGGAGGGAAGGCTGCGGCGGCCGCGGGCCGCTCGGCGTTCAATGCTTCCCGCACCGCGGCCACCAGCGCTGGCGCCTCGCGCAGCGCGTTGTACGCGGGCAGGCCAAGGGCGGAACGCACGTATTGGCGGCCTACGTCGTTGTCGGTCGCGGGCCCGCTGATCACCGTGATCGGGAGGCCGTATTCCTTGCGGTACAGCTCGGCCGTGCCCCAGCACCCGACGGGGTCCGGCGCGCACAACACGTGCGCGGCCGCCACGGACATCAGGTCGGCATCGCGCAGGATGTCCTGGACGCCGTACTCGCCGAGGATGCCATCACCCAGCTCGGCGATGATGACGTCGGGCCGGCCGCGAGAATCGGCGGCGAGCCGGTTGAGAATCGCCTTGGCCACCGGCACGGTCATGCCGGCGTGCGTGCTGGCGGCGCCGGCATCGTTGAACGTGAGCGCCGCGACTGCCCCCGCGTCCTGCATCGCGAGCGCGTCGCGCATCAAGGCGACGCCGGTGAGCTTGGCCGCCGCTACCCGCAGGCCGCCGCGCGTCAGTCCGCGGACGAGCTCCGTCGCGGCTGCGGTCTTGCCGGCGTTCATGCAGGTCCCGGCGACGTACACCACGGGGACCGTGCTCTCGAGGCGATCCGCGGGTGGAATGGCGTGGTCCCGGATGTGCGCCGGTCGGCCGACCCGGTCGCCCAGCTCGGGGAAGGCGAGCACCGCTCCCAGGACTTCGGCCTGAAACGGTGGTCCGATTTCAGGATTGGCGGACGTGCAGTGGCCCAGGATCCCGCCGAGGTTGAGCACGTGCAGCGCGTCGCCCACGGCGATCTGCTTGGGCACGATACCAGCATAGCCGCGCAACGCGCGGCGCGACCCGAGCGTGCCGGCCATCACGTCTCCCGCGCGGAGCGAGAGCATCCGGCCCGTGGTGTCCTCGATCGTGTTGTAGGTGCTCTTGTCCTCGAGGATGCGAACGGCAAGGACGTAGCCTTCCTCAGCGACGATATCGTCTCCCACGATCACCTCGCGGGCGAGTGCGGCGTTGCGCGTGCTCGAGGCGATCCGGTCCAGCCGGACCCGCGTCGTGACCACCATCGGCGGCTCCTTTAGCGCGCGGCCGCTCGGGCGGCCAACAATGAGGGGATCGCGGCGACACGGGCGAAGGCCCGTGCCTCGTCGCCGGTCCACAGGCGGGGCTCTTCCCCGTACGTCGCCACAGCCGGGTCCATCAGCGAGTAAGGACTCCGGGTGCCGGTCACCTGGAACCGACCCGGGGCGAGCCACACCCGCGTATCGCCGGTGACGCGCGTCTGCGAGGACGTGATCAACGCCTCGATGTCGCGCAGCGCCGGGTCAAAGTATTGGCCTTCGTGCAGCCGGTCGCCGTAGAACTTCCCGAGCTGGTCTTTCCAGAAGCTCTGCCACCGGGTGAGCACGAGCTTCTCGAGCTCGCGATGCGCCGATATGAGCAGCAACGCGGCGCCGGCCTCGAACCCGATGCGGCCCTTGATACCGAGCGCCGTTTCACCCAGATGAATGTGGCGCCCGAGACCGTAGCGCCGGGCGAGCGCGCCGAGCCGCTCGATGAGCGCCGGCCCGCCGAGTGGCGCGCCGTCGAGCGACTGCGGGAGACCCCGCTCCCACCCGATGACGATCTCGGCCGGGGGCGGGGCATCAGCCGGGGGGACGAGCAGCTCGGCCGGGGGACCCTGCCAGGAATCGTGCGTCCATCCACCGCCCCAGGTGGTGCCCCACAAACCACTGTTGACGGAGTAGGCGCCGGCCTGCGGCGGGACGGGAAGCCCGCGCGACTCGAGCCAGGCGATCGCCTGGGGGCGGGTGAGCGCGGCATCCCGCACGGGCGTGTGGATGGCCAGATCGGGCGCGAGCACGCGCAGGGCCACGTCGAAGCGGATCTGGTCGTTGCCGGCTCCGGTGGAGCCGTGGGCGACCGCCGCCGCGCCGATCGTCCGCGCCGTGGCGACGAGCGAGACGGCCTGCTGGGTGCGTTCGGCGGCCACGCTCAGCGGATAGACCTCGCCGCGCAGCACGTTGCCCTGGATCAGGAACCGGACGAAGCGATCGTAGACCGCGTCCCGGGCATCCACTTCGTGGTGTTCGGTGGCGCCGGTCGCGAGGGCCTGCGCGCGAATGGCGGCGCGCTCGGCCGGGGCGGCGCCCCCGGTATCGACCCAGACGGTGTGGATCGTCCAGCCGTCGTCGGCCAGCTTGGCGACGCAGTAAGACGTGTCCAGCCCCCCGGAGAAGGCGAGCGCCAGCGGCCCACGGGCATTATGCATATTGCATAAACATGCAACAAAGTCCACCGCGCGCAAGGCCTTGCCGTCGGCGCCGGCTCGGCATTAGCCTGGTGCGCCACCTCCTTGTGAGTCCCCCCATGGCTGACAACGAACGCGCCAACGCGCTCGGCAATCTGCGGCTCGCCGTGACCGCCTTCGCGCGTCAGCTCGACGCGGCGGAGCACGTGTCCCCGAGCGGCCTGGAGGAGCTCAAGGGGGCTGTTGATGAGGTGCGGCTCCGCATCTGGAGCGTTCTGATGGCGGAGAATTCCCACGACTACCGCGGCTTCCTCGAGCGGCACCGGCTGCGCCGGGCGGCGGAGATCGTGCGGGGGCTGGTGAACGACGTGGATGCCGGCACGATGCGTCTCGGCCACCACGAAGCGGGCGAGCTGGCCGCCGCGCTGAAGGACCTGGCGCAGCGGCTCGAAAAGATCCCGAAGCTGATCTAGCTGGTTGGGGGGCTGCTCGTCCACATCCTCGGCAGGATCCGCCACAGCCAGACGCCGCTCACCACGAACACCACCAGCCACATGATCGCCTGCGGCGTGCGCCCGTACAGCGCGCTGCCCACGCCGAACAACCCCGAATAAATGAACGCGCATCCGAGTACCCACCCGAGCATCGCCAGGGAGAGACTATCGGGCGATGGGCCGACGCCCGCCTCGGCACGGACGTGGCTCCAGCCGGGCCCCGCGGGCCGCACCAGCTTGTAGAACGACACGAGCGTCTGCCGATCGGTGGCCGGCGCCAGATAGGCGACCGTGACCCACACCACGGTGGTGGCGGCGACGGTGAGGATGAGCGAGACATGCCCCGGGACGGGATGACCCGCTTTGGCGGCGATCGCGAACCCGATCGCGACGACGAACGAGCTCACCATCGCGGCGACTTCACTCCACGCGTTGACGCGCCACCAGAACCAGCGCAGCAGGTAGATGAGCCCGGTCCCGGCGCCCACCGAGAGGATGAGGTCGAACGCCTGTTTCGCCGTCCCCAGGGCGTAGGTCACGAGCGCCGCGACCACCATGAGCAGCACCGTGGTAACCCGTCCGATGAGGACGTAGTGCTTCTCGCTTGCCCCCTTGTTCAGGAAGCGACGGTAAAAGTCGTGTACCAGGTACGAGGTGCCCCAGTTGAGATGGGTCTCGATCGTCGAGCGATATGAGGCGAGCATGCCGGCGACCATGAAGCCCAGAAACGGGGCCGGGAGAAATCGATACATCGCCGGGTAGGCCATGTCGTTCCCGATGAGCTTGGGATCGACATAGGGAAAGGCGCGCGCGATGTCGGAGAGCTGCGGATAGATCAACGTGGAGGCCAACGCCACCAGAATCCACGGCCACGGGCGCAGCGCATAGTGCATCACGTTGAACAGCAGCGTGCCGATGACGGCGTCCTTCTCCGTTCGCGAGGCGAGCATGCGCTGTGCGATGTAGCTGCCGCCACCGGGCTCCGCGCCGGGATACCAGACCGACCACCACTGGATGGTGAGTGGAATGATAAGGACCGAAAGGGTGAGCCCCCAGTCGCCGAAGTCGGGCACCAGCTGCAGCGTCTTGGGATCGATCTGCGCGATCAGACCCGAGATGCCGCCGACCTCTGGCTGACTCAACGCGAAGTAAGCGAGCGCGAAAGTCGCCGTCAGGGTGATGCCGAATTGGATCGAGTCGGTGACCAGCACCCCCCACAGTCCCGACACGGACGCGAAGAACACCGTGACCACGCCCATTAGGATCAGCGTCTTCTCCATGGGCCAGCCGAGCACGATGTTGGCGATTTTCGCCGCGGCGAGGTTCACCGTGGCCATGATGACGCAGTTGAAGAACAGGCCGAGATACACCGCGCGGAAGCCGCGGACGAAGGTCGCGGCCTTGCCCGAATAGCGCATCTCGTAAAACTCGAGATCGGTCAGCACCCCCGACCGGCGCCACAGTCGGGCATAGAAAAACACCGTCAGCATGCCGGTCAGCAGGAACGACCACCACAGCCAGTTCTCGGCCACCCCGCGCTCGCGCACCATGTTGGTCACGAGGTTCGGAGTGTCCGTCGAAAAGGTCGTGGCTACCATCGACACGCCAACCAGCCACCACGGCGCGGCCCGCCCGGACGCGAAGAACTCGGTGGTGTTCTTGCTCGCGCGGCGGAAGAAGTAGAGCGCGGGCAGGAACGACACCACGATCGATACGAGGACGACGATCCAGTCGGCGGTTGCCAGGTGCATGGGCGCTCGGGAGAAAAGGTGGCAGCCAGACGGTGGCCGGGCAAAGATACGCGGTCGCGCGGGACTCGCGAACCAGGCAAATTTCCCGACCATGCCTTGGTTCCTCAGCTTCGCGCTCCTGGTCGCCGCGCTACCGATCGAGCCGGCACCCCGGCAATCGTCTCCGCCGACCCTCGACCTCATGCCGGTGCCCCGCTCGCTCACGCTCGGCGCCGGCCGAATGGCGCTCGACACTGAGTTCCGGGTCGCCGTCACGGGTTTCTCGGACGCGCGCCTCGCGCGGGGTGTGACCCGGATGCTGGGACGGCTCGGGCGACGCACCGCGCTGACACTGCCGGCCGAGCCCGGTGGGGATACGCTCTCCGCCCGGCTCGTGATCGCCGCTCGCGGCCCCGGCCAGGAAATCCAGTCCGAAACGGAAGACGAGTCCTACTCGCTCGAGGTCACCCCGGCCCGCGCCGTGCTCCGGGCTGCGACGGTCGTCGGTGTGCTGCGCGGCATCGAGACCCTACTGCAGCTCGTGGCCGCGGACAGCGGTCGCTTCTATCTGCCGGTCGTGCGTATCGAGGATGCGCCGCGTTTCCCCTGGCGCGGCCTCTTGGTCGACGCCGGCCGGCATTTCGAGCCGGTCGAGGTCATCAAGCGGACGCTCGACGGCATGGCCGCGGTGAAGCTGAACGTGTTGCATTGGCATCTCTCGGACGATCAGGGGTTCCGGGTCGAGAGCCTGCGCTACCCGCGGCTGCATGGTCAAGGATCGGACGGGCTCTATTACACGCAGGCGCAAATCCAGGACGTCGTCGGCTACGCGCGCGATCGCGGGATCCGTGTCGTCCCCGAGTTCGACATGCCGGGGCATACGTCGTCGTGGTTCGTCGGCTACCCAGGATACGCCAGCGGCGTGGGGCCCTACCGGATCCAGCGGACCTGGGGAGTGTTCGACCCGGCGCTCGACCCGACGCGCGAGGTGGTCTACAGCTTCATCGACAGCCTCATCGGTGAGATGGCCGCACTGTTCCCCGACCCCTACTGGCACGTCGGGGGCGACGAAGTGACTGGCGTGGAGTGGAGCGCGAACCGTGGCATCCGCGACTTCATGCGGCGGAACGGGCTGGCCGACAACGCCGCCCTTCAGGCCTACTTCAACCGGCGGATCGGCGAAATCCTCGTGGGCCACGGCAAGCGGATGGTCGGCTGGGACGAGATCATCCACCCTGACCTGCCGAAGACCGCTGTAATCCAGTCGTGGCGCGGGACCGAGTACCTGGGGCTTGCGGCTCGACAGGGCTACCGCGGAATCCTCTCGGCCCCGTTCTATCTGGATCACATGTTGTCCGCTGAAGACCACTACGTGGACCCGGTGCCCGATACGATTGGATTTACGCCGGAACAAGCGGCGCTTGTGTTGGGTGGGGAAGCGTGCATGTGGGGCGAGCACGTCGGGCCGGAGACGATCGACTCCCGGCTGTGGCCGCGGCTCGCGGTGGTCGCCGAGAAGCTGTGGTCGCCGGCCGCCGTGAAAGACGTGCACGACATGTACCGCCGTCTCCCGGTCGTGAGTCAGCGGCTCGAGGAATTGGGGTTGGGGCATACCTCGCATACGGACCGCATGCTGCGGCGCGCCGTAGGGGATGGTCCAGGGTTCAAGGCGCTGCAGGCGTTGCTCGAGCTGGCGCAACCCGTGAGCTTCGGTCAGCGACACCGGCTGCAGGTGGGAATGACGCAGCAGACGCCGCTCACGCGCATCGTGGACGCAGCGCGCCCGGATCCGCCGGCGCGCTGGGCGTCGTTGACGCTGGTGGAACGGTTTCTGGCCGATAGCGGCCGGACCCGGGCGTTGGGCGATTCGCTGCGCCGGGAGTTTACCCGCTGGCGAGCGCTCAGTCTCGCGGTGCAAGAAGCTGGGGTGCGGGTGCCGTTCGCGCGAGAAGGTCGCCCCGCCGCCGCTGCGCTGGCGCGCGCCGGAGCGGTGGGATTGGCCGCACTGGATCGGTTGAGTGGGGCAGTCACTGCGACCCAAGCCTGGCAGGATTCGGCGCGCGTGATACTCGAAGGAGCAACTGGGCCGCAGGGTCTGATCCGACTCGTGGTGGTGGACGCGGCACGGTGGCTCGTGGAAGTGACGCCGGTCAAGCCGTAACCGTCAGTACTTCGACCATCGTGTCCGCGGTCGCAACTGCGACCGTGCCGTACAAGGGTCACCGCCGCTTGAACGCCGCCACCAGGTCCGTCGCCTGACTCTCCGTTGGACCCTGTAGCTCGAATTTCACCAGGACGGAATTGAACACCGTCACGTCAGGTCGCGGCTGCTGCGAGCGATCGACGGTTCCCGTGACGGCCACGCTCGCCTGCTCCAGCGGGGTCGCCGTCTCACGCGCGATCACCTGAATGAGCTCCACGCCGCAACACGCGACGGAGGCCAGGAACAGCTCGGCAGGGGTGACCGCTTCGCCGGGGCATCCGTTTTGGACCGGTCCGTCCACGATGAAATGGTGGTCGCGGCAGCTGGCCAACACCCGTCCGAACGTGTCGGTGGAGCGGGCCTGCACGTCGTAGTGACGTGGCGCGGGTGCGGTCACGCGGTTGTCCCCGTGTGCCGGCGCTGGCGCAATTCCTCGAGCGCGCGAGTCACCCACACCCGTGTCATCTGCTTGCGCCACGACAGATCGAAATCGGTGTTGTCCATCGGTTTCGATGGTTGGAAGGCGGCCTGGGCGGCGGCCGCGATCACCTCGTCTGAAAGCGAGCTGCCGCGCAGCGCGGCTCCGGCTTCGACGACCTCCTGCGGATAGCTCGCGACGCCCCCCAGCACAACGCGCGCATCCACGACCCTTCCCCCATCCCCCTTCCCCCGTCCCGCTTCCCATTTCACCCACGCCGCCACGCCCAGCACAGGAAAATCGAACGAGCCGCGCCGCCGCAGCTTATGGTACACGGCGTCCCAGCCGTTCGGCGCGGGGAGCCGTACGGCGGTGAGGATCTCGTCGGGTTGCTTGGTGAGGTAATTGATCCCGTCATTGTGGTAGAACCGTCCGGCAGGGACGACGCGCTCGCCGCCCGGGCCCGCCAATACGTACTCGGCGCCGATCGCGACCATGACGGGCGCCACGTCCGACGAGCTGACCGCCCAGCAGCGTGGCGAGGACGGCGCCACCCAGCAAATCGCGCCGTCCTTCTTCATGCAGAAGTCGATGGCCTTCCGCCACTCGTAGGACTGGTTGTAGTAGTTGCAGCGCGTGTCGAGACAGAGGTTGCCTCCCAACGTGCCCATGTTGCGGAGTAGGGGAGTGGAGACGAGCGCCGCCGCCACGCCGATGGCGGATCGACGGATGGTCGGATGGGCGGATAAGTCGCTCAGCAGTATGCCCGCCCCAAGCACCATTCCATCCGCCGATCCGCGATCGTCAGGGAGTCCTTTAGGGTCCATCCGCCCATCCGCCATCAGCTCCGGCACTGCCATCAGCGAGATGACGACTTTCGGCTCCTGATGGCGCCGTTTCATGTTGGGATACAGGTCGGTTCCGCCCGCGACGTACATCCCGTCGGGGCCGGCATCGGCCTTCATCCGCAACGCCTCGGCGAGCGAGACCGGCTGAAGATAGGAGAACGACGGCAACCGCAACATTTCTGGAACGCTAGCGCGGCGCGTCCGCCCGTGCCAGACCGAGCGACTGCGCGGCCTGGGCCAGTCGCACGAATTCGGCCCGGTAGCCGTCCGGGTCCGCGCCCACCGCTCCCCGCGCGACCTCGATGACATGACGGAAATTGGCGGTGCCCCGGTGTTCGGATTGCCGCAGCAACAGGCCGAATTCCGCCACGGCCGCTTGAAACTGAAAGTCAGCGGTTGCGGCGCGGCTCGGCGCGTCGAGCACGGCGTGCGTAAGCAAGCGACTGCGCTCGCCGTCCGGCTGTTTGTAGCGAACCTTGACGAACAGCAGCTCCGGTCCGGAATCGGCCTCGGGCCGCGTGCGCCCCCGCTGATAGCGGAGCGAGTCCGGGGTTCGGACGGTGACGTCGGTTTCGACTCCGACCGGAATGATTTCGTACAACGCCGTCACGGAATGCCCGGACCCGATTTCGCCGGCGTCTTTCTTGTCGTCGGCGAAGTCCTCGGCGGCCAGCAGGCGATTCTCGTAGCCGATCAGACGGTAGGCGCGCACGTGGGCCGGATTGAACTCCACCTGGATCTTCACGTCTTTCGCGACGGTGTACAGCGTGCCGCCCAGCTCGTGGACCAGCGTCTTTCTCGCCTCGAGCAGGTTGTCGATGTAGGCGTAGTTCCCGTTCCCGTGGTCAGCCAGCTGCTCCATCTTGGCGTCCTTCAGGTTTCCCTGGCCGAAGCCCAGGACCGTGAGGAACACGCCGGTCGTCCGCTTCTCCTCGATCAACCGGACCAGCTCGCCATCGCTCGAGACGCCGACGTTGAAATCGCCGTCGGTCGCGAGGATCACGCGGTTGTTGCCGCCGCGGATGAAGTTCGCCACCGCTTCATCGTACGCCCGCTTGATTCCGGCGCCGCCGGCCGTGCTGCCGCCGGCTTCGAGACGCTCGATCGCCTGCAGAATGGCCGGCTTCTGTTCGCCCGAGGTGGAAGGCAGCACGAGCCCCGCCGACCCGGCATACACGACGATCGCCACGCGATCCTGCGGCCGGAGCGTGTTGACGAGCAGGCTCAGTGACGCCTTCAAGAGCGGCAGCTTGTTCGGCTCGTTCATCGAGCCCGAGACGTCGATCAGGAACACGAGGTTGCTCGGCGGGAGCCCGCGGGTATCGATCCGTCTGGCCTGCAGGCCGACGCGCAGCAGCCGGTGGGCGGGCTTCCACGGCGCCGGGGCGAGCTCGGTGTGGATCGCAACCGGGTCGTCGCCGCGCGGCTCGGCGTATCCATAGGGGAAATAGTTGACCAGCTCTTCGATGCGGACGGCGTCTTTGGGCGGCGCCTGCCCCTCCAGCAGCATCCGCCGCACGTTGCTGTAGGATGCCCGGTCTACGTCGATCGAGAATGTCGAGAGCGGATGGGCGGAAACGGCGAGAAACGGGTTTTCGCTGATGTGTCCGTATTCTTCGGTATTCCACGGCTCGCGCCGAACCCGCCATGACTCGTCGTCACGCTCGGCATAGCCCATGGCTCGCGCTCCCGCGGCCTTACTGGCAAGCCGGTCCGCGACGACCGGAGCCCCGGGAATCACGATTTCGTTCAGCGACACCGGACCTCCCTGCAGCACGACGTCCACGGTCACCGTCTGGCCCGCCGCCACTCGCACGCCGTGCACCGCGGCCGGCGAGTAGCCGTTGAGCTGCGCGCGGAGCAGGTACATGCCGGCCGGGACTGCGCTGATGAGGTAGGCGCCGCTGGGGTTCGTGACCGCGGTGAGTCGAGTGCCGACCACGATGACTTGCGCGTTGGCGAGGGGGGTACCGCCGGCATCGCGGACGTGGCCGGCGATCCGACCGGTGTCGGGTGGCGCGAGGGGCAGTGTCGCAAGCAGCGCCGCCGCGATCATCAGGAAGCGAACGGGTTGGGTCGTCATGGGCTCTCCTCGAGGAGGTTCCAAGGAGAGACGTTCAGGAGGGGCGGAGGTGCACACCGGCACCTCCGGGTGGGTCAGTGCTGCCGCTCCTCGCGCACGCCGCCCGCGAGCGTCGCGGCCTGGTCGATAGCTTTGCCGTCGCCGCCCTCCCATGGCGGCGGAACGCGCGTGGCCTCGGGCCATGGGATGTCCGGAAAGGTCTCGGGGCCGACCCTTCCCGCTTCCCCCTTGCCCAGTTTCTTGAGGGCTTTCAACACTTTCTCCGGCGTCACCGGAATCTCGTCGACCCGCACGCCGACCGCGTCGTACACCGCATTGGCGACCGCCGGCATCACGGGCAGCAGCGGCCCCTGGCCGACCTCCTTCGCGCCGTATGGACCGTTCTGGTCGGGGTCCTCGATGATGTAAGTGACGACATCGCACATCTCGAGCGTGGTCGGGCTCTTGTACTCGAGCAGGCTCGGGATCTTGTGCACCACGTGGAGGTCTTCGCGGTACGCCATCTCCTCCATCAGGGCCTCGCCCAGGCCCATGTACACCGAGCCCTCGACCTGGCCTATCGCCGTGACGGCGTTGATGCACTTGCCCACGTCGTGGGCGATCCAGATCGTCGGGACGCGGACGATGCCGGTGGCCGGATCGACGTCCACTTCGGCGACGCAGGCGCTGTACGAATAGGCCGGCGAGGGGCCGACCCCGGCCCCGCGGTAGCGGCCGGCGCTCTTGGGCGGGACGTACGAGCCGACGGTGCCGATCGTGCCGACAATGCTCTCGGCTGCCTGGACCGCCTCGGCGAATGTCATGCCCCGCTCCGGGTCCTCCACGTCGAACACGCGGGACCCGGCGAAGACCAGTCGGTCTGTAGGGATCGCGAGCTTCTTCGCCGCGTGCGGCGCGATGATATCGCGCGCCCGCTCAGCCGCCTGCAAAGCCGCGTTGCCGCTCATCAAAGTGACGCGCGACGAGTAGCTCCCCAGGTCCACCGGTGTGAGGTCGGTATCGGCGGTGACGATCCGCATCTCGAATGGATCGACGCCCAGCACTTCAGCGACGATGTAGGCGAGGATCGAGTCCGAGCCCTGGCCGATGTCGGTCGAGCCGCAGAACACGGTAATCCCGCCGCTCCGGTCGCACTTCAGCTGGACCCCCGACTGCGGCATGTGATTCCAGTAGATGGGGAGCCCCGCGCCGCTCAAGTACGACGAGCAGGCGAGCCCGACCCCCTTCCCGGTGGGCAGCTGCCGGAACTTCTTTTTCCAACCGGATCCCGCCGTCACCTTGCGGATGCACTCGCCTAGCCCCATCGAACCGACGCGGAGGTAATTCGCCGTCAGTGAATTGGGCGGCTGCAAGTGTTTGAGCCGCAGCTCGGCGGGATCGATGCCGAGCTGCTCGGCGATCTTGTCGAGCTGCACCTCGAGCGCGAATCGGGGCTGTGGGGTGCCGTGCCCCCGCTTCGGGCCACACGGCGGCTTGTTGGTGAACGCGCGGGCGCCCTGGAACTTGTAGCGCTTCACTTCATAGGTGACGGTTTGCAGGGCACCCGTGTAATACGTGCTCGCTACGCCGTACGAACCGTACCCGCCGCCGTCGAGTAGCGAACGGAAGTGCATCCCGGTGATCGCGCCGTCCTTCTTCACGCCGGTCTTCACCCACATGAGCGTTGGGTGACGCCCGCGATGGCAGTAGAAGACTTCTTCCCGCGTCAGGGTGATCTTGACCGGCCGGCCGGTGATCATCGCGAGCTTGGCCACCACGATCTCGTGACTGAACGGATCGCTCTTTCCCCCAAAGCCACCGCCATTCGGCGTGGCAATGACGCGGATCCGCGCCGGCGCGAGCTCCAGCACCTTGGCCAGCGCGCGATGCACGTAGTGCGGCGTCTGGGTCGAGCTCCACAACGTCACCTTCCCGTCGGCCGACCAGTCGGCGAGGGCGGCATGCTGCTCCATCGGGAGGTGCGTGTTGCCTTCGAAGAAGAACAGGTCCTCGCGCACGAGGTCCGCTTCGGCGAACCCCTCCTCCACATCGCCAAACTCGAGGTGAATCAGCTTGTGGAGGTTGCCGCTGTCGCCGTAGTCGTGGATGCGGGGCTCGGGGTGCGCCACGGCATCTTCAGCGGATCCGATCGGCCGGAGCAGCTCGTACGTCACGTCGATGAGCTCGAGGGCGGCTGTCGCCGTCTCCTCGCTCGTGGCCGCCACGGCGGCCACGGGGTCGCCGATGAAGCGCACCGTGACCGGGCACAGCGCGTGTTCGTCCTGGCTCACGGGCAGGATCCCGAACGGGATCGGGAGGTCCTTCCCGGTAAGGACGGCCTTCACCCCCGCGAGCTGCTCCGCCTTGCGTGTATCGATGCGGACGATGCGGGCGTGGGGATGCGGGCTGCGGAGCAGTTTGCAATACAGCATGCGGGGCAGGGAGAGGTCGTCGGCGAACTTCGTCGCTCCCGTCACCTTCGCCACCGCGTCGACCTTGCGGTGCGCCTTCCCGACGACGCGCAGCGGCTTAGCGCCGGCCATACAACGACTCCTCGCTTGGGGCGGCGTCTTCGCCCCGCATCCGCGCGGCGGCCAGCTCGACCGCTTCGTAGATCTTGATGTAGCCCGTGCAGCGGCACAGGTTGCCCGCGAGCGCCTGCTTGATCTCATCGCGCGACGGTTTCGGGTTTTCGGTAAGCAACGCCTCGGCGGCGAGGAGGAACGCCGGCGTGCAATAGCCACATTGCGCGGCCCCCAGGTCCGCGAATGTCACCTGCAGCGGGTGAAGCGCAGCCCCCAGGGCCATGCCCTCGACCGTCTTGATCCGATGGCCCTCGCAGGCGAGGCCGAGGACGAGGCACGACAGGACCGGTCGGCCGTCCACCAGCACGGTGCAGGTACCGCACTCCCCCAGCTCGCAGCCGTGTTTCGTTCCCGTGAGGCCCAAATCCTCGCGCAGCACCTCGAGCAGGGTCTTGTGCGGCGCGAACGCAACCTCGCACGGTTCCCCGTTCAGCTCGCAGGAGATCTTGGCCTTCGACTCGGACATGCGCGAAACCTAATCTTGATCTGAGGCTGGTGCGACGCCAGCTTTCCCGCCATCACTTTTCTGGAACGGCAATGCTCAAGCACGTCGGATGTGTTCTGTGGCTCGCGGCGTTCGGGGTTCCACACGTATCGGCCCAGGCCGGCGCTCCGCCGCCAGGACCCGATTATCACGCGCAGGCGCTCCGTATCCTCAAGTCGACCCCGCTGGTCGACGGCCACAACGACATTCCGGACGCGCTGCGCGAACGTGGTGGCCTTGCTGCGGTGATCTTCTCAGAGACGCAGCTCGGCCTGATGACCGACATTCCCAAACTGCGCCAAGGCCGGGTGGGCGCCCAGTTTTGGGCCGCCTACGTGCCGACCACGACCATCCACGGCGGCACGCACCCGGCGGTGTACGCCCTGGAGCAGATCGACCTGACCCGCCGGATGTGCGCGAAGTACCCGCAGGACCTCGCGATGGCCAACACTGCGGACGACATCGAGCGGAATTTCCGTCTTGGCAAAATCTCCTGCCTCATCGGGATCGAAGGCGGCCACGCGATTGAGAGCTCGCTCGGCGCGCTGCGGGCATTCTATGCCCTGGGCGTGCGGTACATGACGCTCACCCATTGGGAGACGATCGAGTGGGCGGACGCCGCCACCGATTCCGCGGAGCACGATGGCCTGACGTCCTTCGGCGATTCCGTGGTGCGCGAGATGAATCGGTTGGGCATGCTGGTGGATCTTTCTCACGTGTCCGACGCCACGATGCTGGACGCGCTGCACGTGACAGAAGCGCCCGTGCTGTACTCGCACTCCTCGGCGCGCGCCATTTCCGGCCACGTGCGCAACGTCCCCGACTCGATCCTCAAACTGGTCGGGACCAACGGCGGGGTCGTCATGGTGAATTTCAACCCGGGGTTCGTCTCGGAGACCGTGCGCCTGTACGAGGACAGCATGCGGGCTCGAGGGCGCGCGCTGCGGGCCGCCGGGGTGGATTCGACGGCGCTGAACGATTCGGTGCGCGTGTGGCAACGCCAGGCGCCTCGCGCCACCCTGCAACAGGTGGCCGACCACATCGAGCACATCCGCACCGTAGCCGGCGTGGATCACGTAGGCCTGGGGTCGGACTTCGACGGTATCTCGAGCGTCCCGCAGGGACTCGAGAACGTGTCGAAGTTTCCGGATTTGGTCGCCGAGCTGCTGCGGCGGGGATGGAAGGTGGAAGACGTGAAAAAGGTGGTCGGGCTGAACGCGCTCAGGGTGCTACGGGACGCGGAGCGCGTCGCGCGACGACTTCGCTGACGGCCCCATGGCGCCTAGAGCCCTCTTCTATATCTCAACCCCACCGACCAGTACCAGTACCGCCCGGTCGTAGCGGTACCACTCCGCGCCGCGGCGCTGTTCGTGTACAGCCCGACGAGCGACAGCTCGTCGATCGCCCGCCAGCTGCGGGATACCGTGACATCGCCGTGCCATTCACCCTGGGTCACACCGTCTGTGCCGACTTGCTGCGCCCCCAATCCGCCGGTTGCCCGCAGACCCCAGACGCGCCGCCGCCACGCGTACGCCACCCGGCCCTCGCCCAGAAGGAAACGGCCCGGCGCGAAATAGCCGCGCCCAGGGTGCACCACGCGGTACCCCATGACGCGAACGTAGCCGCCGACGTTGAGTCCCCTCGCTACCCCCACCATGACCGAGGCCGAGCCGATCAGGCGCCGATTTCCATCGGACAACCACGCCGCATTGGCGACCGCCGAGAAGGCGAGATTGGGACGCGGCGCATAGTCCCCGCTCACCCCGAGCTCGTCCCACACGAAGTGGCGACGCACCAGGAGGACGGTCTCGTCGAACGGGTAGTGACTGTACGCGATGTCGACCGACGCGTACCGCGAGGGCCGCAGTCCGACGCCGAGCTGGGCGGTGGCGAAGCGACGGGTGGCGCCGCTGTCCGGATCGAGCATGCGCACGCCGAGCCCACCGCGCGCGGTCGCGCCACCGGGGAACGATTTGACGAGCCATCCGTCCACGCCGTCGCTGCGCCCCGTCAACGAACCGGCTTCGTTGCGGCGGAATGACGCGCGCAGCGAACCGCGCAGGTCGTACCGCAGCGACGCGCCGAAGGTAGCGCTCAAAGTGACGAAGCTGTTGTGCTCGATGTCGTTTGTCCCGTCCACCGAAACGCCGACGATCGGCCGGCGCTCGGCGAGCACCTGGTCCAATAGATCCCCAGTCTCGCGGTCCGCCGGCGCGAGCTCCCGCGCTCGGGCGACGTAGCCTTCCGCCAGGGCCGGCTCTCCTTCCCAGTACAGGGTTTGGGCGAGACCCGTCAGTATCTCCGGATCGTCGGGGTGGCGCTCCAGCGCTTCGCGCCACAGCCGCTCAGCGCGACTCAGGTCGCCGCCCCAGGCGATTGCCCGCGCGCGGCCCGCGAGCGCGTCCGCCCGGTCCGGCGCGAGGACCAAAACGGAGTCGTACAACGCCTCGGACCTGCGCGTCTGCCCGTCCCACGACAGCACCCGCGCGTGGGCGACCATCGTCGCGGGGTCGAGCGGCTCGACCTGCCGTAGCCGGGCGAAACGGGCCAGCGACTGTTTCAACTTTCCGTCCCAGCTGTCGAAGATCGCGAGCCGGTACAGCGCGCGCGGGTTGAGCGAGTCGCGCGCGAGCACGGAATCGTACAACACCCTCGCGGTGCGGTAGTCACCCCGCGCGAACGCGTCTTCGGCTTCGGGAAGCTGTGCCGCCACGGGCGCCGTGAGAACGGCGAGCGCCGCGACCCCCGCGAGCGCGCGGTTCACCACGAACCCCACAGTCGTTGCATGGCGGCGTAGGCGGGTTTCAGGCGCTCGTGCCACTGCGGCTCCTCCCACGTCTCCCACGAATATTTCGCGCCGGCCGGCAGCCAAGCGATCACCTGGTCGTTGCTGCGCGACAGCCCGGCGACGACGAATCGGAACCCGTCGGTCGGGCCAGTGAGGATCACACGCCCTTCGTGGATCGCCGTGAGCACCGTGCGCGACGACGGGTCGGTGACATTGAGTAGCCCCCAGGGCACACGGACCTCCACGAGCCCGGCGACACGGTCCACGAACCAGTCGGCCAGTGACGATTCGGACTGCCGGCCGAAGCGCAGGCGCCCGCGGTCCACGCCCCGCGCCGGGAACGTCCGGCCGGTGCGGCTGACGCGGAAGCGGTTGGTGGTGACGAACATGGAGTCGAAGGCGCCGGCGTCGCTCTGCGCATCGGCCGAGCACAGGGAATTGTAGAACGGATCGAGCCCGGTCGGACCCATGCCCGGCCACGGTCCCAGGTAGGGGTTGTAGGTCCGCGCGACAAACAAGCGGCCGTCGGTGGAGTCGGCCAGATCGAGATAGAACTCCACGCCGATTCCGATGCCCGGTACCCCCGGCAGCCGGAACTCCCCGCGGTCGGAGCGGTAGGTGTCGATGCCGATGAGATAGCGCGTCGCTCCGGGCGCGAGACGCGTGCCGGGCGTCTCGAGGGCCAGGTAGAGGTAGGCCTCATCCGACCCGACCCGCAGGCGCAGCGAATCGCCGCTCTGCAGCACGCGCAAAGTGCGCCAACGCGCGGGGTCGCCGCCCAGCTCCGGCGTCCTGGTCGCCGGGCCCGCATAGTGGGCGAGGAGACCGTAGTTCTGTTCGGCGTCCATGGCGTTGAACCACAGCCGCGTGCGCTCGATCGGCACTTCGAGGTCGATCACCACCCAGTTGTGCTTGAACCATTCGTCGATCCAGGCGAACAGGATGCCGCCGGCGAGGCCCGCTTCGCGAATCTCGCGTGTGAGGCGCACGTCGATCGTGGCCATCGCGTTTTCATCATGCCCCCCGTGGTGCATGCCCTCCGGCTGGAGGTGGGCCAGCCCTCGGGACGACGGTACGCCATACTCGGCGATCAGCAACGGCCGGCCTCGATGGTGGCGCCGCAGCTCCTTCAAGTATCCGAAGTAGTGCGACGGTCCGTCGGCGGAGCGCGCCGTCCCGTAGGTCGAGTCGTAGTTCATGAAATCGGGATAGTAGGGGTAGGCGTGATAGGACGCGAAATACCCCGCCGCATACGCGCGGGTGGGCCGCACCAACATCGCGTCGAGCGACTGGTCGTCGTTGTTGTATTCGCGCACCCCGCGCAATGGCGGCAGGCCTAATCGGACACGCGCCTCGGTCTCCTCTTCGAGCGTCGGCTCGGTGGGATGGTGCAGCGGATCGAGCGTGGGCCAGTTGGTGTAGGCGATCGGTCGCTGGGCGTGGTAGGTATCCCATTCGTAGGTCAGCAGGAAGTCGCACTGTTCCGCCATCCACACGTCTGCGGGCGTGCCGCGGTCCACTTCCAGAAAGCGACCGGCGTACTGCGATTGATCCGGTCGCTGCTCGTTGTAGCGGCGAATTGTGAACGGCTCCCATTCCCGTCCGATGATGTAGGCCAGGACGTGGTCCGACACGTCCACCGTGTAACGCCCGAACGCGTGGCCGGGTCGCGGCGGGATCACGGCGTGCCCGTGCAACAGGTCGACCACGTGTTGCATCGCTTCGCGGAACTCGCGCTTCCAGGCCGGATCGTCGTAATTGTTGTCCGGTGGCGCTTCCGCCCACACGCCATGGACCAGCCACAGCACCCGGTCGGGATGGCGGTCATTCCAGCGTTTCAGGGCCCGATAAAACGCAGGTGGCAGGATGGTGTAGAGCCGGATGACGTTGGCATGCGCGGCGGCCATCAACGTGATCCAGCTCGTGTAGGTGGAATCGTCGGTCGGGAATTCCGATGGGAATTTCCCAGGCCGGGCCGCCCCGAGATTGATCCCCTTGACGAAGAACGGTCGCCATCCGCCACCGTGGCGGATCTCGAAGCGCTCACCGCGGGTCCGTGCCGGCATCCGCGCGACCGCCGGGCGACGGACCGGCGGCAGCGGGTTGCCGACGTCGCCCAGCGCCGTCAGCTGTCGCCGGGCGTCCGGGTAGTTCGGCGCGAGCACGAGCGCGCGCCGGAGCGCCGTGATGGCGGCCTCGGAGCGGCCCAGCCGCATCCGCGCCAAGCCGAGCCCGTACCACCCGTCGGCGTTGAGGGAGTCGGCCCCCAGGGCGGCGCCGAAGTGGCGCTCGGCCGCCTCCGCTGCGTCCTGGCGCAGCGCCACAAAGCCCCGGCCCACCAGGACGTCCGGCAACCCGGGGCAGAGCGAATCGGCGACTGCGAACCGGCGGGCCGCTTCCGCAATTCGAGACGCGCGGTAGGCTTGCCACGCACTGTCGGCGCTGGCGGCGGCGCGCTGTGGGCATGCCACGAGCTGCAGCAGCAGCGGCGCGGCCGCGAACACCATCTCAGGACACTCCCGTGCCGGCCGGGGCAAAACCGGTGCGTGTCATGCGGCCCCACACGTGCCGGTACCGCAGTGCCGACCAGAACGCGCGCAGGCGAAACCAGACGGTGAGCTGGCGGTAGCCAAAGTTCTCGAGCAGCGCGCACAGCAACAATCGCCCGAGGTCTGCCGGACGGCGATAGCGGCGGAAGCCCACCTCCTCGAGCGCGATTCCCCAGAACGACAAGATCATTCCATAGCCCCAGGCGACGAGCAAAAACAACAGGGCGAACGGCACATCGAGAAAGCCGAGCCAGAGTCCGAGTGCGGTGACCACGTAGCCCAGGACTTCCACGACCGGCGCGATCATCTCGCCGCACGCGAAGAACGGCACGCCGACGAGCCCTACGCGTCCATACCGCGGGTTGAACAGCATGCGGCGGTACTTCCACATGGTGAGGATGAGTCCGCGGTGCCAACGCTCGCGCTGGCGACCCAGGACCGCCAGCGACTCCGGCACCTCGGTCCAGGCTACCGGATCGGGTACGAACGGTACCACATACGACGCCTTCTGGTCACGCAGGTGCCGATGCAGCCGCACCACCACGTCGAAGTCCTCGACGATGCTATCGGTGCGGTAACCGCCGACGTCCAGTAGGTAGTCTTTGCGGAACAGACCGAACGCGCCGGAGATGATCAGGTTGCCGCCGAGGCGGTTCCAGCCGAGGCGGCCATAGAGAAACGAGCGCAGGTACTCCACTACCTGCACGCCGGGGAGGAGACGAGGGGCGACGCGTGGCTCGAGCACGCGTCCGTCGCGAATCACCGAGCCGTTGGCGACGCGCACCGTGCCGCCGACCGCTGCCACGCGTTGGCCGAGCAGAAAGGGGCGGGTGAGCCGCAGTAGCGCGTCCGACTCGATCAGCGTATCCGCGTCTACGGCGATCACCAGCGGCCAGCGGCTCGCGTTGATCGCCGCGTTGAGGGAATCGGCCTTGCCGCCGTTCTCCTTGTCGATCACCAGCAGCCGCGGGCGGGTGCGCGAGCGATAGAGTGCGCGGATCGGTCGGGTCGCGAGCACTTCCGGATAGATCCGGGGCACTTCGTAGAGGTCGAACGCTTCCTGGAGCTGGTCCAGGGTGTCGTCCGACGAGCCGTCGTTGACGACGACCACTTCGTAGGTTTGATAATCGAGCGTAAGGATTGCGGTCACGCTCGTCTCGATGGTGGCGCGCTCGTTGTGAGCGGGTACGAGGATCGAGACCGGCGGCGGGGCCCCGCTCTGGAGCAAACGCTTTAGGTCCTCGTCCTCGGCGAGCCGGTTTTGCTCCCAGATCTCCGGGATCGCGAACACCAAGAGCAGGGCGTAGAACGAGTTGAGCGCGACGAAATACACGACGATGCTGGCGTCGATCCCATTGATGATCGAGCTCATGCGGCGTACTCCGCGAGCGCCTGCGACGAGAGACCGAGTATCAGGCGCGCGACGTAACGGGCGTCGGGGTCGGGTCCGATCTCGGCGGCGAGCAAGGCGTCGCGGCCGGTGGGGCCGAGCCGCATGAGCGCCAACGCGGCCCGCAGCCGCACCCACCAGACCGCGTCCGTGAGTCGCGCGGCGAGCAACGCCAGCGTAGCGGGATCACCGATGCGGCCGAGGGCGCGCGTCGCCTGGGCGCGAACTTCCCATGCCGCGTCGGTGGTGAGGCCGCCCAATACCGTCACCGACTCGGGGTGCGGAAAGGAGCCAAGCGCGCGCGCGACTTGCACGCGGACCTCGGAATTCCGGTGTGCGGCGAGCGTGGTGATGGCGTCCCGAAGACCGGCAGCGCTCAGCCGTCCCGCGAATTCGGCGTAGCGCGGCAGGGCCGGATCGTATACACGGGAGAGCCGTTCGACGAGCAGGGGCACGACGGTCGCGTGAGCGTTGCGCAACATCGCGGCGTAATACGCCTGGACCGGAGAGCCCAGCTCCGGAAGGCGCTCGAGCGCCGCCGCGACGACCCGCGCGTCGGCGATGCGCTCCAGCGCAGCCGCAGCGGCGATGTGCACCGCTGGGTGCGGGTCGCCGACCAGACGAGCCAGGAGTGGGGCATCGGCAGCGGTCGCCACGACCGAGAGAAACCGGGCCGCCTGCAGCCGTTTCCACCATTGACGGGACGTGGCGCCGGCGCGCACCCGGGCCGCCCACGGCCGCCGCTCGAGCTCCTGAGCGAGAACCGGCCAGCGCTCCCCCGGCAATCGCGATGCCCATCCGACTAGTGCCTCAACGGCAGCGGCCGCGGGCAGGGCCTCGAGCGCACGCACAACCAGCTCCGGGCCGACTTCGCCCAACGCCCAGCCGCGCATCGCCGCGTCGAGGACGTCGCGGCGCGGCACGAACGACGCCCGCCTCCGGCGCTGGATCCAGCGATTCATCACAATCAGCAGCAACAGCCCGGCGAGCATCGTGCCCTGGATCAGCGCGACGATGACGAGCAGATGTCGGCTGGTCACCGGCCGACCCAACGACGGATCTTCTCGAGCGCCACCCGCAGGCTCACCGGCTTGACGAGGTAGTCGGTCGCTCCCGCCTCGAGCGCCCGTAGCTGCTCGTCCTCGCCGCCGTGCACCGTCAGGAACACCACGCGGAAGACGCCGGGCCGCTCGCGCTGCAGCGAATGGAAAAGGGAATAGCCGTCGAGTCCCGGCAGGTCCACGTCGAGCAGCAGCAAAGGGTGGGTGCCGCCCGTCGGCAAGGTGCGCAGGGTTTCGAGCGCCACCCGGCCGTTGCGCAACACGCGGCTCTTGTACCCGCGCGACGCCAGGCCGTATTCGAACAGCTCGATCAGCGCGGCGTCGTCCTCGATGATGAACACATCGGGGAGATCGTCGGCAGGAGCGTGCCGACCGAACGCGGAGCGCAACCGGCCGAGCATCACGTGAACCAGCACGCCACGCTCTGCCGGAGCGGCGCCACCGCCCCCGAGCCACGCCTTGGCGGACTCCTCGATTTCCGCAGCCACCTGAGTCGCTTCAGGGAAGCCGTAGGATCCGGCTGAGCCGCGGACTTTGTGGGCTTCCCGCCGGAGCTCATCCAGGGCGCCTGGATCGTCGCCCCGTGCGGCGAGGCGGTCCGCCAACCCGAGTAGCAGGTCGATCTGGCCCTGGACGCTCCGGAGGTAGCCTTCGAGGAGGCCCGGGGGGAGGAGCCCGGGGTCGAAGTCGCCGGTCACGGTCACAAGATAGGAGCGGGCCTGTCGTCTGGGCCATAGGTGGCGGCGGTTGCTCGGCTTGCCGTGCTCGGGAGGTCGGGCTAGAGTGCCCTGCGATGACCACGCCGACGGCCTCGGTGGGCTTGTGTTTCACCTGTCGCTGGAAGCGCGCGACCGTGAACCGCCGGGGCTCGGTGTTCTTCCGGTGCGCGCGCGCCGAGGACGATGCGCGGTTTGTCCGCTATCCCCCGTTACCCGTCCGCTCCTGTCCCGGATACGAGGAAACGATGCTGTTCGTCGTCCTGATGCACTACGCCCGGCCGCTTGCGGAAGTAGACGAAGTGCGCGCAGAGCATGTGGCCTTTCTCGAGCGGTTGGCCGCGACCGGCACCGTCCTGGCGTGGGCCCGTCGCGAACCCCCCACGGGCGGGGTGCTCATCGCGGCGGCGCCGGACGCGGCGACGCTCCAGCAGGTCCTG
>DATBLG010000075.1:0-2106 GCA_036555485.1 Gemmatimonadales bacterium
GGGAAGGCGGCCAAACTTACCCCGGGAGGTCTGTATCGTGTCCCGATGGACTAGGAGACTCGCAAGGGTCGCCGACGGCGATGCAGAAGTCAGCAGAGGGCGTAGTAGGTGTCGGACACGAGCCGGAGAGCCGGAAGCCTCACCGCACTGAAGGCCCGAACGGTCCCGCAAGGGATAGACGGAGTGGCGACTAGGACGCCCGACTCATGAGCGGACAGCGGCTGACCGAACAGCTCCAGCTGGTCTTCACTGCGGGGGACGAGGACCAGTCCTCGCCCTCCGGCGGCGAAGATGCCGAACCGCTCGTGGCGAAGTGCGAGCCCGAACGCCCAGCGATCACGAACTCGTTGATGGAGGCAGTGTGTGAGCGAGAGAACCTGAAGAAAGCGCTGCGTCGTGTCAAGGCGAACAAGGGCAGTCCGGGTGTCGACGGCATGACCGTCGAACAACTCCCAGGCTACCTGCGAGCGCACTGGCCGCAGCATCGGGACGAGTTGCTGCGGGGCACCTACACGCCCTCGCCGGTCAGACGCGTCGAGATACCCAAACCCGAGGGAGGCGTCCGCAAATTGGGCGTGCCTACGGCGCTCGACCGATTTGTCCAGCAAGCGGTGTTGCAAGTGCTTCAGCCGATCTTCGACCCGACGTTCTCCGACCATAGCTACGGCTTTCGGCCGGGCCGGTCGGCGCATCAAGCGGTCGCCGCTGCGCAGCACCATCTCGCGAGCGGCTACCGGTGGGTCGTGGACCTCGACCTCGAGAAATTCTTCGACCGAGTCAACCATGACCTCCTGATGGGCCGCCTCGCCCAACGCCTGAGCGATGCACGCGTGCTGACGCTCGTGCGCGCGTGGTTGAACGCAGGCGTTCTGGAGAACGGCTTGGTCAGTGCGACGGAGGAAGGCACGCCGCAAGGCGGGCCACTGTCCCCACTGCTGTCGAACATCGTGCTTCACGCGTTCGACTGTGAGCTTGAACACCGCGGTCATCGCTTCGTGCGCTATGCGGACGACTGTAACGTGTATGTCCGTAGCGCCCGGGCGGGACATCGGGTGATGGTAAGCCTCACACGCTTCCTCACCCGGCGGCTAAAGCTTCAAGTCAATGCGGCGAAGAGTGCGGTGGCGGCGGCACGGGACCGGACGTTTCTGGGCTTTAGCTTCACCCACGGCCAACGACCCAAGCGGCGTCTCGCCGCCAAGGCGCTGGTCCGGTTCCGAGCACGAGTCCGGATGCTGACCCGGCGAGTACGAGGGGTAAGTCTTCACCAGATGGTGCAGGACCTTGCCGCGTACCTGCGCGGATGGCGGGCGTATTTCGGCTATTGCGAAACGCCCACGATTCTCCGACTTCTTGACAAGTGGATTCGACGGCGGCTTCGGGCCGTCGTCTGGAAACACTGGGCGCGCACCGGCACGCGTTTTCGACAACTGCGGAAGCGTGGCGTCAACGCCAAGGACGCTCTCCTCACAGCCCGCACCAATCGTGGGCCGTGGCGGGTGTCCCTGACCGCGGCGCTCTGCTGGGCGCTCCCCGGCGAGTACTTTGACTCGCTCGGCCTGCCGTATCTCGAACCGTCGTGATGCTTAACCGGCCGAACCGCCGTGGTACGGACCCGTATGCCCGGTGGTGTGGGAGGGGTGACACTGTGAGGTGTCCCCCTATCCCGATCCCTCCGCCTCGGTTTCCCAAACGACGCGCGAGACGCGCCGCTCGCAAGGTTTCGCCACGCAGCAGGTTTCCGGCCCCATCCCGCGGAAGTGACAAAGTCGCTCGAGCAGTCACGTCGCGAGCTACTGCCGGACGGAGATCGGCTACGATCACCGTTCCGGAGGCGTGACATGAGACGAACCGTGGTGGCAACCGCGCTGATCGCGGTCGGCGCCCTGTCGATCAGTCTGGCGAGCTGGCAGCAGCAACGGCAGAAGCTTCCGCCCGTTCGCGAGATCCAGAAAGTGCGGGACAACCTGTACTTCATTTCGGGTGGCGACACCTACGAGCGCCCGACGTGGACGGGCGGCAATACCGCGATCTTCGTGACCGACAAGGGCGTGGTCGTCGTCGACACGATGCTGCCGGCGGCCGGAAGTTCGCTGCTGGCCAGGA
>DATBLG010000090.1:0-16053 GCA_036555485.1 Gemmatimonadales bacterium
CGGCGTTGCGGACGGCGTTGAAACGGGTGCGTAGCGCCCCCTCCAAGCAGGAAGCAACGCAGGCGTATGCCGCGGCGGTGCGGCTGCTCGATAGAGCGGCCCGGAAAGGGTTGATACACAAAAATAATGCGGCACGGAATAAGTCGAGGCTGGCGAAATACGTATCGACAAAGACGTAATGAGAGAATCGTAAGGTTGAAAAGCGTAGGGAAAAGACGTAGGGGCGCGGATCGACCACCGCGCCCCTACGTTTTTTTCAATTCGTTTCAGCCCCTTACGACTCTCTCCTTACGTCTCACAGTGCAGCCAATTCCGCCCCACAACTCTCACAGTACCACTCCGTCGGCAGATTCATCGTCCCACACTCGCGGCACTTCAAGGTCCGGACCGGTTCCGGCTCGTCATTGGACGGTAGCGCCGCGGGCACCGGAGCAGGCGCTGGCGCGCCACGGCCCATCGCGGGCTCGGAAGGCTGGAACTGTGCCCCGCTACGCCGTGTCGCCGGGGGCGGCGTGGGACTCCCAATGCCGCGCTTTTCGTCTTCCGTCACGGACTTCAGGAAGGCCAGCTCGTCAATCATGGTGGGCTTGTCCGCCACTTTCGGCTCCGGCTTCGGTTCCGGACGCGACTGTGGTGGCGGCTGCGGCGCCGGCGCAGGAGGCGGCGGTGGTCTGGGAGGCGAACCCACCCGAGGCATCGTGGACGTTATTGGAGCCGGAGCGGGCGCGGGTGTGGGAGCTGGGGCCGGGGCGGCTGCAGGTTGTGGCGCGGGCGGGGCCGGAGCGGGAGGCGGTGTCGGGCGCAGACGGACCAGACGCTCGAGCTCCTCGAGCTGCGCGATGTCCTCTTCGATCGAACCAAGCTCTTCCCGTACCGAGACGAGCTCCGCCAAGGCTTCCTTGTGGACCTGTGTCCACTGGGACTCGTCGTACTCCCCAACCGCGTGGCGCAGCTCCGCCTCGGAGAGCCGCTCGGCAGCCGTGGTCTCTTTGGTTTGGAGATCGCGCCGCAACTCCTTGCGCTGTGCAGCCATGAGGCGCGCCGCTTCGGCGTGGACCTTGAGCTCTTCGGTGACCGCGTTGAGCCGTGCCTCGTAGTCTGAGCGCACTCGGCTACGGACCGTAGAAGGCGCGGCGCCACCGGCGGCGTCGATGCGCGCGATCCATGCCTCATACTGGCGCCGCTCCTCCAGCAGACGCTGAATGGCGGCCGTACTCTTGGTCGGTGCTTTAGACATCCTGCTCCCGTTGCGAACGCGCGCGCAGCAGTGGCGTTCCGGACCGACAAAGAAGATAAGCTACGGCAGCACAAAGACGTACACCCTCGCTCGCCGCCGCGCACACCGGGGCTGTCGGTGGATGCGCATCAATGACTACCTAAGAATCTTGCCGGCGCGGTGGAATCCGCAAGTGTAAGTCCAATTCGTTAGTGGGGTTGCGGTGGCCGCGACGAAGGCTGTCGCTCGTGCACGACCCGCCCGGCGACGAGCGTCACCGCAGCCTGCCCCACCAGTTCGCGCCCCGCGAACGGTGTGTTTCGGCTCTTCGACTGGAAGTCTGCGGAACGTACGACCCAAGGCGCGGTGACGTCGAACACACAGACGTCCGCCACCGCTCCGAGCGCCAGCGTCCCGCCCGGCAGATGGAACACCTCAGCCGGAACCGCGCTCATCCGCGCGAGCAGCTGCGGCAGCGTGAGCACGCCCCCCTGCACCAGCGCGGTGTACGCAACGCCGAAGGCCGTTTCCAACCCAACGATCCCGAACGGCGCCTCATCGAACGCGGCTTCCTTCTCGTCGTACGCATGGGGCGCGTGATCGGAGGCGATGCAGTCGATCACACCTTCCCGCAACCCCCGGCCCAAGGCGGTGACGTCCGCCGGCTCGCGGAGCGGGGGGTTCATCTTGGCATGGGTATCGTATTGTTCGCACGCAGCGTCGGTCAGTGTCAGGTGATGCGGCGTCACCTCCGCCGTCACGCGGATGCCACGCTCCTTCGCCCGGCGGATCAACTCCACCGACCCGCGCGTGGACATGTGACACAGGTGGACGTGCCCGCCCGTGTGCTCGGCGAGCAGAATGTCTCGCGCCACCATGATCTCTTCGGCGGCGGCGGGGATGCCCTTCAACCCGAGCCGGGTCGCAACCAGTCCTTCGTGCATTGCCCCGCCCGCGGCCAGCGTCGGCTCCTCACAATGGTCGGCGACGGGAATATTGAAGGTGCGCGCGTACTCGAGTGCGGTACGCATGAGGTGACCCGAGGCGACCGGTTTGCCGTCGTCCGATACGGCGACCGCGCCGGCCCCCACCATTTCGCCGAACTCGGCGAGTCGCTCCCCCTTCTGACCCACCGATACGGCCCCGATCGGGTAGACGCGCGCCAACCCGGCCCGCACCGATTGACGAACGATGAACCCCACCGCGGCCTGGTTATCGGTCACCGGATCGGTGTTCGGCATCGCGCACACCGCGGTGAACCCGCCCGCCGCGGCCGCCCGGGCGCCGCTGGCGACCGTTTCCTCATCCTCGTTGCCCGGCTCGCGCAGATGCACGTGCACATCCACCAGTCCCGGAGCGACCACGAGGCCCCGCACATCCCGGATCTCTGCGCCGTCGGGCGCACCCAACCCCGGGCCGACGGCGGCGATCTTCCCGTCGGCCAGCAGCACGTCCGCCGTCTGATCGAGGCCGCGGCTCGGGTCGATCACGCGCCCGTTGCGCAGCAGTATCGGTCGCGTCATTCGCCGCCGGCGCCCTTCGCGGCATCGGCGAGCTCGGGTCGACCGCCGGCCAGGAGGTACAGCACCGCCATCCGGACGGCCACGCCGTTGGTCACCTGATCGAGGATCATGCTGTGGGGCCCGTCGGCTACTCGCGAATCGATCTCCACGCCGCGGTTCATCGGCCCGGGGTGCATGATGACGAGCGGGCGCTGAACCTTCGCGAGACGCTCCACCGTGACGCCGAAGACGCGATAGTACTCACGCAAGGACGGAATAAAGCCCCTTTCCATGCGCTCGAGCTGAAGGCGCAGCACGTTGAGCACGTCCGCCCATTCGATTGCCTCTTCGATCCGCGCGAACACCGTGACACCGAGGTCTTCGATGCCGCGCGGCAGCAGAGTGCGTGGGCCGCACACCGCGACCTGCGCGCCGAGCTTGCTGAGTCCCCAGAGGTTCGAGCGGGCGACGCGCGAGTGCAGGATATCGCCCACCAGGCAGACCTTCACACCGTCGATGGTCCCGAGCTTGTCGCGGATCGTCAGCATGTCGAGCAACCCCTGCGTTGGGTGCTCGTGCTTGCCATCGCCGGCGTTGATGACGTTGGAGCGAATGCGTTCGCCCAGGAACCGCGCGGCGCCCGACGCACCGTGGCGGATCACCACCATATCGATCCGCATCGCCTCGAGATTCTTGGCGGTATCAACGAGGGTCTCGCCCTTCGACACGGATGAGCCCGATGCCGCGACGTTCACTGTATCCGCCGAGAGCCGCTTCTCGGCGAACTCGAAGGAAATGCGGGTCCGGGTGGAGGCTTCAAAGAAGAGATTGACGATCGTCTTGCCGCGCAGCGCGGGGACCTTCTTGATCGGGCGCTCCGACACCTCCTTGAAGGGCTCGGCGGTGTCGAGGATCAGCCGGATCTGGTCAGCGGTGAGATACTCCAATCCGACCAGATCCTTGCCCAGCGCCGAGGTCATGTGGTCTCCACCACAATCACTTCGTCCTTCCCGTCCTGTTCCTCGATCAACACATCCACGCGCTCACCAAGACCGACCTTGGCCACCTTCCCCGTGACGTCGGCTTGGATCGGAAGCTCGCGGCCACCGCGATCCACCAGGACGCACAGCGAGATGCGTTTGGGACGCCCGAAGTCGGCCAGCTCATCGAGCGCCGCGCGTACGGTGCGGCCGGTGTACAGCACGTCATCCACGATGACGACGTGCTTGTCTGTGAGGTCACCCGGCAGACGGGTCTCACCGATTACCGGCCTCGGCCCGACGACCTCCAGGTCATCCCGATAGAGCGTGATGTCGAGCGCGCCCCGCGGCACGGTCACCCCTTCTTCCCGCTCGATCAACCGGGCAAGGCGCTCGGCGAGCTCCACGCCGCGGCGCTGGATACCGACCAGCACCAGATCCGTGGTGCCGTGCGCCAGCTCGAGGATCTCCACTGCCATACGCTGAAGCGCCCGCGCGAGCGCGCGGGCGTCGAGGAGGGTCGTGCTCTTGGTGGCCCGGGCCATTCCGGGGGTGAAGCTAACTAGCGGTACACCGGGGTCAACGGCGCCTTGCCCGCGAGCACTGCCTGGACGTTCGCCACCGCGAGCTCGGCCATCGCTCGTCGCGTGTCCCGCGTCGCGCTGCCGATGTGCGGCAGGAGCACCGTGCGGGGTGCGGCGAGCAGCCGCGGCTGAATCGACGGCTCTTCGGCATACACGTCGAGGCCCGCAGCGCCGAGCCGAC
The DNA here is from genome assembly GCA_036555485.1 of Gemmatimonadales bacterium. Classification (GTDB taxonomy): domain Bacteria; phylum Gemmatimonadota; class Gemmatimonadetes; order Gemmatimonadales; family GWC2-71-9; genus DASTHG01. The sequence goes on from DATBLG010000090.1 coordinate 4,464, forward strand.
CCGCCTCGAGAGCCGCGGCAAGTGCGTCCTCCTCCACCAGATCACCGCGAGAGGTGTTGACGAGGATCGCTCCCGGCTTCATCCGGACGAGGTTTTCGGTATTGACCACACCACGCAGCTCGGGCACGGCCGGGACATGCAGCGAGAGCACATCCGCTTCGCCGAATAGCCTCGTCAGCTCCACCCGCACCGCGCCGGTTGCCGCTTCGAATGCCGGTTTGGGGGTGCGCGTCGTGTAGCGGATCGTCATCCCGAACGCCAGGGCGCGCCGCCCCACCGCCTGCCCGATCCGTCCCGCGCCGAGCAGCCCGAGGGTGCGCCCCCGCAGTTCGAGCCCCAGAAGTTGCTCGGGGTGCCACCCGGTCCAGTGGCCGCTCTTGACCAGTTCCACCCCCGCCAGCAGTCGTCTCGCGCAGGCGAGAATCAGCGCCCAGGTGAGGTCCGCCGTGGCATCGGTGAGCACGTCGGGCGTATTGGTGACCATCACCCGCCGCAGCTCGGCCGCGACGAGGTCGACGTTGTTGTAGCCCACGGCGACGTTGGCCACGATCTTGAGGTTCGGCAGGTTTTTCAGCTGGGTGCCACCCACCCAGCGCGACAGTAACGGCACGAGCGCGATCCAGTCGCCATTCGGCGTCGCTTCGTCGGCGGCGATCCAGGTGACGTCGAGTCCCTCGAGTCGTGTGGCATCGAGGAGATTCCGTAGCTCCGCGGCGATGAGGACTGGGTGGCCCACGGCGCGGGACTCCGCTAGTCTCCGCTCCGCAACTTCCCTCGATCCACCTTCCCCAGGTGCGTTCTCGGCAACACGTCCAGGAATACGATCTCCCTGGGCGCCTTGTAGGCCTCGAGCCGCTCCCGGACAAATACTTTCAGCTCTTCGGCGAGACCGGTCCGCCGCTCCGTGGCAACCACAAACGCGTGCGGCTTGGTGAGCCCGCCGTCCCCCACCACGCCCACCACCGCCACCTCACGCACGACGGGATGCTGCAACAGGCACCCTTCGACCTCCTGCGGCGACAGCCACTTCCCTGCCACTTTGAGCATGTCGTCGGCCCGGCCGTGGTAAGTAATGAACCCGTCCCGGTCGCGCGAAATCAGGTCGCTCGACGCATACCACTCGCCACGAAACGCGGCCTTCGTCTTCTCCATCTGCTGCCAGTATCCGATCGCGCGCGAGTTGCCGCGCACCCACAGCATCCCGACCTCGCCATCCGCGACCGGGAGGCCGGCGTCGTCGCACGCCTGAACTTCGAACCCGGGCACCACCTGTCCCAGCGTCCCGGGGCGGACCGCGCCAAGGCGATTGGTCACGAAGATGTGCCACATCTCCGCGGTGCCCAGGCCGTCGAGCAGCTCCACGCCGAAGCAGCGTTTCCAGCGGTCGTACAGCTCCACCGGAAGCGCTTCGCCGGCCGAGGTGGCAAAACGCAGTGACGAAAGGTCCTGCTGTTCGGCCGCGGGATGGGAGACCATGTGGTTGACCATCGTCGGCACATTGACGAGGATGGACGGACGGAACCGGGCAATCTTCTCGAACAACACCTCGGCGGTACAACGCTCGGGGAACAACACCGCCGTCGCGCCGACCGCGAACGGAAAGAACAGATTCGCTCCCGTCGCGTATCCAAAGAACAGTTTCGGAACGGACAGCGTGACGTCCGTCTCACGATAGCCCAACGTCTCCTTCGCGTAGCACTCGGTGGTGTTGGCGAAAGACGTATGGGTTTGCACCACCGCCTTGGGTTGGCCGGTGGTGCCACCCGAGAAGAGCCACATCGCGGCATCGTCCCGGTGGCTCGGGAAGGTGTCGAGCGCGTCAGAGGAGCGCGCAAGACGCGAAACGGTCGCCGGGTCATCCGCGATCAGCACATCCTTGAGCGTCGGCGCGCTCGCGGCAGTGCCCCGGAACAGGTCGGCCGTCTCTCGACTCGTCACGGCGATGCGGGCGCGCGTATACGCGTAGAAGTACTCGATCGCGGGCTTCGCGAGCTGCGGGTTGACCATTACCACCACCGCGCCAATCTTCAAGGTGCCAAACAGCGCGGCGACGAAGTCCGGACCGTCGGGGAGGGCGAGCAGCACACGCTGCTCCGGTTCTACACCGGCCTCGCGCAGGAGGTGGCCGAAACGGTTCGCCCGCGCCTGAACCTCCGCATATGAGAGCGTACCCTGGTCCGTGACGAGCGCCGTTCGCCGCCCCCGCCCCTCGCGCACCCGCGCGTCGAGAAAGTACTCGGCGATGTTGAACCGTTCCGGCGGCTCGAACGTCATGGGAAGATGATGCCCTCCGAAGCGCCTCGAGGTCAACCAGCACCGCCCGTTCCCGACTCCACGCAATGCCTGTCCGCGAACTCGCGCACCTGACCTGGCAGGAGGTCGGCGGGGTGGACCGCGAACGGGGAGTCGCGGTTCTGCCAATCGGCGCGCTCGAAGCGCACGGCCCGCACCTGCCACTCGCGACCGATGTGATCATCGCGGAAGCGATGGCGCGCGCCGGTGCCGACCGGCTGGCCCGGCGCGGGATGGACGTGCTGCTGCTGCCCACGCTGGCGTACACAGCGGCACCGTTTGCCGCAGACTTCCCGGGCACGCTGTCGCTCGATCCCACCGCCGTCACACTGGCGATCACCGGGATCGCTGAGAGCTTGACACGCCACGACTTCGACGTGCTGGCCATCGCCAATGCGCACTTCGATCCCGCCCACATCGGCGCTGTCCGCACCGGTGTGGAGCAGGCGCGCCAGGCCGGCCGGGTGCGGGTCGTGTTTCCCGACGTCACGCAGGCTCCGTGGGGGACCAGGCTGACCGCGGAATTCAAGAGCGGCGCCTGCCACGCCGGTCGCTACGAAACATCCATCGTGATGGCGGCCCGCCCGGAGCTGGTGCGCGAAGCGGTGCAGCGACAGCTGCCGCCTAACGCCCGCTCCCTCTCCGCCGCGATTGTCGCCGGCCTGAAGAGCTTCGTCGAAGCCGGCGGTCCACGCGCGTATTTCGGGTATCCCGCCGAGGCGACGGCCGACGAGGGCACCAACACCATCGGCGTGCTGGGCGCGATCCTCGAGGAGGCCGTGATGATCGAGCTGGCGCGGAGCGCGGGATGACACTCGCGGGCCGGAGCGCAGTGGTCACGGGCGGCGGCCGCGGCATCGGCGCCGCAGTCGCACGGGCGCTCGCGGAGGCCGGGGCGCGGGTCCTCGTAGCGGCGCGGCATCCCACGGAGGTCGAGACGGTCGCCGCCGGGCTGCGGAAGGCCGGAGGGGAGGCCTTCGCAACACGCTGTGACGTCACCGATGCGCCTAGCGTCACCGAGCTTGCCCGCACCGCCCGCGACCGGCTCGGCGCGGTCGACATCCTCGTCAACAACGCGGGGACGGCCTCAGCCGCACCCGTCCTCAAGATCACTCTGGACGAATGGCAACGCCTGTTCGCCGTCAACGCGACCGGGACGCTCCTCGTGACTCAGGCGTTTCTCCCGGCAATGCTGGAGCGCTCCTGGGGACGCATCGTAAACGTCGCCTCGATCGCGGGCCTTACCGGCGCGAAGCTCATCGCGGCGTACACCGCCGTGAAGCACGCCGTGGTTGGATTCACGCGCGCCGTCGCGGCGGAGGTCTCCGGCTCCGGCGTCACCGTGAACGCGGTGTGCCCGGGGTACGTGGACACCCCATTGACCGACGACACGCTCGCGCGGATCGCCGAGCGGACCAAGCGGACGCGCGCGGAGGCGCTGCAAACCCTGCTCGTGCACTCCGGTCAGCCGCGTCTCGTGACGGCTGACGAAGTCGCTGCCACTGTGCAGCGTCTGTGCGGGGACGCGGCGGCGACCATCACCGGACAGACAATCGTCCTCGACGCGGGAGCGCTCCGAGTATGAGCTTCGAGGTCGTCAATCCCGATGCCTGGGGGCGCCCTAGTGGCTGGAATCACGGGATGTTGGGTCCGACCAGCGGCCGGGTGCTGTTCGTCGCTGGCCAAACGGCGGCGGATGGCTCTGGCGTGGTTTCGCCCGCCCCCTTCACCGAGCAATGGGATCGAGCGCTGGCGCGCGTAATCGCCGTTGTGCGGGCCGCGGGCGGCGCGCCCGAGGACGTCGGTCGCCTCACGGTGTACGTGACGGACCGCGCCGCCTACCTCGCCTCCCTCCGGTCGCTGGGCGAGATTCACCGCCGCCATCTCGGACGGCACTACCCCGCGATGGCTCTGGTGGAAGTCCGGGCACTGGTGGACCCGAATGCGCTGGTGGAGATGGAAGCCACGGCGGTGCTGCCGTGAGGCGAGGAGATCTCGAATGCCGCTAGCCCCCGCCCCGACGTCGTTTCTGTATTCGCATGACGCGGCCACGTCCGTCGTCACCCTGACGCTCAACCGGCCCGAGCGACTCAACGCCCTGACCTTTCAGGTGTACGAGGAGCTGCGCGATACCTTCCGGGCGCTCGATTCGGCCGACGGAGTACGGGCAGTCGTGATCACCGGCGCGGGCCGTGCGTTTTGTTCCGGCGGAGATGTCGAGGACATCATCGGTCGCCTGTTCGAGCGCGACGCGCACGGACTCCTGGCGTTCACCCGTCTCACCTGTGACCTGATCCTCTCGATCCGTCAATGTCGGCGGCCGGTGGTCGCCGCCTTGAACGGTACCGTGGCGGGCGCAGGCGCGGTGATCGCCGCCGCGTGCGATTTCCGGATCGCGGCGGAGTCCGCCAAGATCGCCTTCCTGTTCACCCGGGTGGGATTGTCAGGGGCCGACATGGGCGCGGCCTGGCTGTTGCCTCGCCTCGTGGGACTGAGTCAGGCGACCGAGTTGTTGATGACGGGGGACTTCATCGACGCAACACGCGCCCACGCCATCGGCCTGTATCACCGAGTGGTCGCGCAGGACCAGGTGCTCGTCGAAGCGCGTATGTTGGCCGAGCGCCTGGCGCGCGGCCCATCGGTGGCGTTGGGCGTCACCAAAGACGCGTTGAACCGCGAAGCGTCCATGGACCTCGCCGCCGCTCTGGAGCTCGAGGCGCAGGTGCAGGCCGAGCTGATGCGGCAACCGAATTTTCGGGAATCCTACGAGGCATTCAAGGCCAAGCGGGAGACGCGATTCACCTGATGCCCGACTTCGGCGCGGTCCGCGCGTTTCTCGAGCCTCACCACACCGATATCGGTCACCGCATCGGCGACTTCGTCACCCGCGAGATCACGCCGCTGCCCGTGCCCGTTGACGACAGCTCCGCTCGGGCCCAAGCCCGCGACATCCTCGCTCGACTGGGTCGTGCCGGATGGTACGCCCCGATCGCCGAGCAGCACATGCGCGACTGCTGCCTCATCCGAGAGACCCTGGCTGCCGCTGCACCCCTCGCGGATGCGGTATTCGCGCTGCAGGCGCTGGGCGCGTTACCGATGTTGCTTGCGGGAAACGACGAGGTAAAACACCGCTGGATGCCCGCCGTCCTCGAAGGGCGTGCGATGGCGTCGTTCGCCATGACCGAGTCAGAAGCCGGATCCGACGTCGCGGCGATCGCCACCACCGCGCGAGCGGACGGCGCGGACTACGTCCTGAACGGCGCCAAGACCTTCATCTCGAACGCCGGGCTCGCTGACTTTTACACGGTCTTCGCTTCAACCGATCGCGCCCGGGGCAACAAGGGGCTCAGCTGCTTCGTCGTCCCCGCCGATACGCCGGGATTCCGTTTCGTCCGCCCCCTCATGCTCTCCGCACCGCACCCGCTCGGCGACATCGCGTTCGAAGAGTGCCGCATTCCCGCCGCCAACCGACTGGGCGCCGAGGGCGACGGATTCAAGCTCGGACTCGCCACGCTCGATCGCCTTCGTCCCACCGTCGGCGCCGCCGCGTGCGGGATGGCGCAGCGCGCCCTGTCGGAGGCGCTGCAACACGCCGCGGCCCGGCGGCAGTTCGGCCGGCCGTTGGCCGAGTTCCAGCTCGTCCAGGAAAAACTGGCGCGCATGGCGACGGACCTGACCGCGGCCCGCCTGCTCGTGTACCGCGCCGCCTGGGAAACGGATCAAGGGGCCGAGCGCGTGACCATCGAGGCCGCCATGGCCAAAGCGTTCGCCACCGAAGCCGCCCAGCGCATCGTCGACGACGCGGTGCAAATCCTGGGCGGCCGTGGAGTGTTGGCCGAGCATCCGGTAGACCGCCTGTATCGCTCGGTGCGCGCGCTCCGCATCTACGAAGGGACGACCGAAATCCAGCATCTCGTGATCGCCGGACAGCTCCTCAAATGAGGATCGTCTCGATCGGCGGCGGGCCCGCGGGCCTGTACTTCGCCATCCTGATGAAAAAGGCGAACCCCGCGCATGACATCCTGGTGCTCGAGCGCAACCGCCTCGACGACACCTTCGGATTCGGCGTTGTCTTTTCGGAAGCGACCCAGGAAAACCTCCAACAAGCCGACCCTGAAACGTTCGACGCGATGGCGCGGCAATCCGCGCGCTGGGACGACATCGACATCCACTATCGAGATGGCGTGCTCAGCTCGACCGGCCACGGATTCTCGGGACTTTCCCGCCGGGCGATGCTCGAAATCCTGGCCACCAGGGCACAGGCGTTGGGCGTGGCCATCGAGATCGGGACCGACGTCCAGGACCTGACCCCCTATCTCGACGCCAACCTGGTGCTCGCCGCGGATGGCGCGAACAGTATCGTGCGGGAGCGGTTCGCCGAGCACTTTCGGCCGAGCATCGATTGGCGGCCCAACCGCTTTGTCTGGCTCGGCACCACCCGACCCTTCCCGGCATTCACGTTCTACTTCAAACGCGACCGCCATGGGTGGTGGCGGGTGCACGCCTACCAGTACGAGCGGGGACACTCGACCTTCATCGTCGAGGCACGAGAAGAAACGTGGCGGGCGGCCTGTCTCGACCGGGCGACCGAGCAGGAGACGATCGCGTTTTGCGAAGACCTGTTCGCTGACGAGCTCGAGGGTCATCGCTTGGAGCAGAACCGCTCGGTCTGGCGCAGTTTCGGCACGGTGAAGAACGAGCGCTGGCACCACAAGAACATCGTGCTGCTGGGCGACGCGGCTCATACGGCGCACTTCTCCGTCGGCTCGGGCACCAAGCTCGCGATGGAGGACGCGATCGTTCTGGCCCGGGCAATCGGGCAGTACCCCGATCTCCCGGAGGCACTAGTCGCCTACGAAGCCGAGCGACGTCCCGTGGTGGAAAGCCTGCAACGCGCCGCCCAGGTGAGTCTCGAGTATTTCGAGAACACCGAGCGGTACATGGGGCTCGAGCCGGTACAGTTCGCCTTCAACCTCCTCACCCGCAGCCTGCGCATCACGCATGACAACCTGAAAGTGCGCGATCCGCGTTTCGTGGCCGGTGTGGATCGCTGGTTTGCCGGCCAGGCCGCGATCCAGGCGAAGGTGACAGTGCCGCTCGACCCTCCGCCACCTCCGCTGTTCACCCCGTTCCGGCTCCGGGAGCTGTTGCTCGAGAACCGCGCGGTCGTGTCCCCCATGTGCCAGTATTCGGCTGAGGACGGAACCCCCAACGACTGGCACCTCGTGCATCTGGGCACGCGCGCGATCGGCGGCGCAGGACTCGTGTTCACCGAGATGACCGACGTCACGCGCGAGGGTCGCATCTCCCCGGGTTGCACCGGGATGTATAAGCCCGAGCACGTTGTGGCGTGGAAGCGCATCGTCGACTTCGTGCACACCCACAGTCGTGCGCACATCGGTCTCCAATTGGGCCACGCGGGACGCAAGGCCTCGACGCAGTTCCTCTGGGAGGGCGACAACGAACCCCTGCCCGACGGCAACTGGCCCATCATGGCCGCCTCCCCCATTCCCTACTTTCCGCACAGTCAGATTCCAAAGGAAATGGACCGGCAGGACATGGCCGAGGTGCGCGACGCACACGTGCGCGCCGCGCGGATGGCGGAGGAAGCGGGGTTCGACATCCTGGAGCTGCACTTCGCGCATGGGTACCTGCTGGCCGGGTTCATCTCGCCGCTCCTCAATCAGCGGCGGGACGAATACGGCGGCTCCCTGGCGAACCGGATGCGGTTCCCCCTCGAGGTCTTCGACGCCGTCCGCGCCGCCTGGCCCGCCGCCAAACCGATTTCGGTACGCATTTCGGCCGTAGACTGGGCGCCCGGCGGCATGGAGTCATCGGATGCGGTCGAGGTCGCCCGCGCCTTCCGCGCCCATGAGTGCGACATCCTCGACGTGTCGGCCGGTCAGACGATCGCGGAGCAGCGCCCGGTGTACGGTCGGTTGTTTCAGACCCCGTTCGCCGATCGCATCCGTCATGAGGCCGGGATGCCCGTAATGACGGTGGGCAATATCTCGAGCTATACCGATGTGAACACGATCCTCGCGGCCGGCCGCGCCGACCTGTGCGTGTTGGCGCGTGCGCACCTGTGGGATCCCTACTGGACCCGCCACGCGGCCCGCGCGCTGGAGTGGCCGGTACACTGGCCTGACCAGTATGACACGCTCGATACCTACAAACCGCGTTTCTAAGGACCGACGATGCCCGTGACGTACGCGAGCTACCTGCGGCTGGACGAACTGCTGGCCCTCCAGCACCCGCGCGAGGGGCAGCTGGAGCACGACGAGACGTTGTTCATCATCATCCACCAGGTCTACGAGCTGTGGTTCAAGGAGATGTTGCACGAGCTCGATCACCTGATGCGGCTCCTGCGAGCCGACGACAGCCCGCGGGCGCTGCACACCCTCAAACGGGTGCTCACGATCCTGAAAGTGCTCGTGGCGCAGATCGATATCCTCGAAACGATGACCCCGCTCGGCTTTCTCTCCTTCCGGGACCGGCTGGAGGCGGGGAGCGGATTTCATTCGTTCCAGTTCCGCGAGCTCGAATTCGTGCTCGGCGTGAAGAACGCGGCCGCCCTGGAGCGGTACGCCCCGGGCACCGAGTATCGCCGCCGAGTCGAGATCCGGTATGCGGCGCCGACGCTGTGGGATGCATTCCTACAGTTTCTCGCCCGCCACGGGTTCGCCGTTCCCAACGTGTTACTGACGCGCGACGTCTCCAAGCTCACCCAGCCGAATGCCGAGCTGCAACGAGTGTTGATTCAGGTCTACCGCACCAATCCCGACGTGTCGCAGGTGTGCGAGCGCCTGGTCGACCTGGACGAAGGGTTCATGGAGTGGCGCTACCGACACGTGAAGATGGTGCAGCGGACCATCGGCACTCGACGCGGCACCGGCGGATCGTCTGGCGCCGAATACCTGACCACCACGCTCAACCAGCCCGCGTTCCCCGATCTGTGGGCGATACGCACCGAGCTGTAACGTGGCGGTGACGGCGGCCGCGCTCTACGCGACCCCCAACGCGCTGGCGCCGTTCTATCGCCGATTCCGCGTGGCGGATCGGCTGCTGCTGACCGGCCATTCGCACCAGGCGTGGCCAGATGTGGCGTTCGATGCGCAGCAACGTGCCTGGTTCGACGCCGCGGAAAAGGTGGATGACAAGTGGGAGTGGGCGTTCAAGCAGGCCGAGCGAGTGCGGCGCGGATTCGCCCGGCTGCTCGACGACCCCGGCGGGATGATCGCGCTCGGCACAAACACCCACGAGATGGTGATACGGTTTCTTTCCGCCCTCCCCCTGAAGCAGCGACCGCGGCTCGTCACCACCGACGGCGAGTTTCACACGATTCGACGGCAGCTCGACCGCCTGGCGGAGGAAGGCATCGAGGTGGTGAAGGTGCCTGCTGATCCGGCAACCGCGATCGCCGAGCGGCTCGTCGCGGCGGTCAACGATCGAACCTCCGCGGTACTCGTCTCGTCCGTACTGTACAGCAACGCCCACATCGTGCCGGGCCTCGGACAGGTTCTCGAGGCCTGCCGCCGCGTCGGGGCCGAGCTGCTGGTCGACGCCTACCACGCACTCAACGTCGTGCCATTCTCCCTGGGCGAACAGCGTCTGGAGGGGGCCTTCGTCGTGGGCGGCGGATACAAATACTGCCAACTCGGCGAGGGCAACGCATTTCTCCGCTTCCCGAGCGATTGCACGCTGCGGCCGGTCAGCACCGGCTGGTTCAGCGAGTTCGCGGAGCTGGCGGGGTCGTCGGAAGGCGGACGCGTTCGCTACGGCCCTGGTCCGGCGCGCTTTGCCGGAGCCACCTACGATCCCGCCAGCCACTACCGCGCTTCGGCGGTGTTTGACTTTTTCGATGAGGAAGGCCTCACACCATCATTGTTGCGCGAGGTAAGCCAGCACCAGGTAGGGTTGCTGGCCCAGCTGTTCGATGACCTGGGGCTGGATCCGAACGTCGTCGATCGAGATCGGTCGGTCACCTTGGACCGGGTTGGCGGGTTTCTGGCGTTGCAAACGCCGCGCGCGGCCGAGTTGTGTACACGGCTGCGGGAGAAACGCGTGCTGACGGACTGGCGGGGCGATTCGCTCCGCCTCGGGCCGGCCCCGTATCTGTCGGACGAGCAGCTGCGAGAGACCATGCGGTTCGTTGGTGACATCGCACGTTCGCCCGGTCGCCGGAGCGCGGCGACGTAGCCGGAGCAATATGTCAGAATCGATACGTCGAGTGCGCTGCACCGCATCCCCCAGACCGGAGCCGGGGAACGCCTGTCGCGTTCGCTCCACTATTCCTCCCGGCCACCTGCCACGCATCATCGCAGGATGGGCGCTCTCATCCAGGCGAACATCGACGACGGGCGGCTGCGCGCGGTGGCGCGGTATTCGTGATCGGGATGAAGACTCATCACCGGGCGCCGCCCACTACGACGGTGAGCACACCATACCCGAGCGCAGCGGAGGTCGCCAGCTAGGATACGAAGACACGGGCGCCCAATGGGCCGCGATCGAGCCTTTTTTCGCGAAGCTTGAGCGGAACGGGTGAGGACGCGCCGAGGCGCCCGTTGAACGGGGTACGGCAGATCGCTACTTTCCGTCGCCGAGGACAGGTGGCCGAGCGGCTGAAGGCACACGCCTGGAGAGCGTGTAAACGGGTAACCGTTTCGTGGGTTCGAATCCCACCCTGTCCGTGGATAGGCTAGATGCCTAGGCGCCTAGACGTCTAGGCGTCTAGGCATCTAGTAGTTTGGACAGGTGTCCGAGTGGTTGAAGGAGCCGGTCTCGAAAACCGGTGTGCCCGCAAGGGTACCGTGGGTTCGAATCCCACCCTGTCCGTCCAGTCGCCAGACCGTTGTGACGCCACCGCGCACGAAACCGAATCGTGTGACGTGGCGTCAGGCGTTTTCGGGCGTGGATCCTTTCGCCTGCACCGACGGTATCCGAGCGTTCCACAATAGGAGGTGACCCATGGACAACCTGCCCACCAAGACCCCGGTCGAGCCGACGGAGGTCGACGTCATCCCGACCTGGCGAGATTTGGGAGACCGGTTCCGCGACGTGATGAAGGACATCGGGGCGGAGATCAGCACCACCTGGAAAAAGGAAGGCAAGGAGCTGGAAAGCGAGATGCAGTCGAGGCTGCTGCCTTCCCTGAAACGCGCGAGAATCGAGATCGACAAACTGATCACGAGGCTGGAAGAGTACGTGGCCAAGCGGAAACAATAGTCGCCCGGTGACTCTGCGACGCTTCGACCGCGCGGCGGCGAAGCGTCGTACTGTCTCAGAGCGGTTCAAATGC
>DATBLG010000116.1:0-53077 GCA_036555485.1 Gemmatimonadales bacterium
ATGCGTCAACCTGTTCGTGATCGGCTACGAGGAGCCGACCCTGCGTCGTCAGTTCGGCGCTTCCTACGAGCGCTACACCGAAGCGGTCGCGCGCTGGATCCCGTCGTTCCACTCCCGCGTGCCGGGCAGCTGACCGCCCCATGAGCCCGAGCATTGGCTTCGTCTGCCACGTCATCCTGGCCGTCTTGCCACATGCGATGAGCGCCCAAACCCCCGTGTTTCTCAACATCAATCCGGCGTGGTCCCCCGACGGCCGCCGGCTCGTCTTCCAGAGTGAGCGGCACGGCTCCGCTGAGCTGTATGTGATCGACGTCGACGGTAGCGGCGAGCGGCGCCTGACCTGGAACCACGGAGATGACACCCATCCTGCGTGGTCACCTGATGGAGAGTGGATTCTGTTCGATTCCAACCGTGACGGCAGCTGGCAGCTTTACCTGATCCGACCTGACGGCACCGACGAGCGGCGCGTGACCCATCGCGGCACCGCAACGGGGACCATGTTCGCTCGGCACCCATCGTGGTCGCCGGATGGGCGTCGCATCGCGTTCGATTCCGACCGCGATGGTGATGAAGAGATCTACGTCATGGACGTCGATGGAGAGCACCTCAGGCGCCTCACGAGAAATCCGGGTCGCGACGGGCACGCGTCTTGGACTCCGGATGGCGCGGCGTTGGTCTTCACGGCGGAGCGGAACGGCAACCAGGATGCCTGGATCATGAGGGCCGACGGCAGCGACCAGCAGCGCCTCACCGAACACGCAGCGGCCGACGGCTCCCCCAAGGTGTCACCCGATGGGCGCCGCATCGCCTTGTTCACCGAACGCGATGGCAACCCCGAGTTGTATGTCATGGACCGCGACGGGTCGAATGCCCGAAACCTCACCCGAGACTCGGCGACGAACTACGAGATGGCGTGGTCCCCCGACGGGACCCGCCTCGCGTACTACACGGACGCCCCGGGCCGGTACGAGTTGTTCCTGATCGACGCCGACGGAGGGACCCGCCGCCAGCTCACGCGCACCGGTTACGACAACGCCTGGCCGCAGTGGTCGCCCGACGGCCGGCGTATTGTCTTCGCCTCGACGCGCGATGGTGACTGGGAGATCTACGCGATGACGGCCGATGGGACGGGTCCGAGACGGCTGACGCACAGTCCGGGTCGCGACGCGCACCCTGCCTTCACGCCGGACGGCGGGCACATTGTGTTCCAGTCGCCCCGCGATCATGCAGCCGCCGACGAGGTCGACCTCTACGTCATGGATGCGGACGGCGGGCAGCAACGTCGCCTGGTCGCTGCGCCGGGGTTCGACGGGGTTCCGGTACCGTCTCCCGACGGCCGATGGATCGCCTATCAGCGGGGGATGCGGGCGGGCGCTGACGCCTACCACTGGGACCTCTACCTCGTCGACTCGACGGGCCGGCAGGAGCGTCGGCTCACGGAAGCCCGCTGGAGCAGCCAGGTCCCCAGCTGGAGCCCGGACGGTCGCCGGCTCGTGATGTACGCGGACCCGGCGGGCCGCGATCAGCTGTTCATCCTGGAGATCGGATCAGGGACGCGGAGCCCGCTCGCGCCCAGCGACTCGAACGATACCGCGCCCGCGTTCTCCCCGGACGGGCGATACGTGGCCTTCACGTCCTCGCGCAATGGTGGGCGGGACCTCTACCGTGTCGAGGTCGCGACGGGCACACTCTCGCGCCTGACGCGGGGCCTCGAGGTCTGGGCGCAGGCCAGCTGGTCACCCGACGGACGCCGCATTCTCTTTTCCGGGCGGGCAACCGGCGTGGACGAGGTGTATGCGATGAATGCTGACGGGACCGCTCTAACCCGTATGACCCGTGGCACCGAGGGAACCCGCTGACGATGACCAGAGGCTTCGGAGTCCCCAAAACGTGACGCGGACGGACAACGGTGGCCGGCCGCGCCTGATTGCGTTTCTGCGCGCCATCAACGTCGGCGGTCACGTCGTCACAATGGAGAAGCTGCGCGGACTGTTTGCCGCGCTGGGCCTGAAGGATGTCGCGACCTTCATTGCGAGCGGGAATGTGATTTTCGCGAAACCGGTCACGGGCCTGCCGGTGCTCCATCAACGGATCGAGGACCGACTGCACGCTGCGCTTGGTTATGAAGTGAAGACCTTCCTCCGCACCGAGGCGGAGGTCGCCGCCATCGCGGCTTACCAACCGTTCTCGAAACAGCAGATGCACCGCGCCAAGACGCTGAACGTGGGGTTCCTGGCCGCGCCGTTGGCGCTTTCGGCCAAGCGACTCTTGATGACACTGAAGACCGAGGTCGATGATTTCCACGTGCACGGTCGCGAGCTGTACTGGCTGACCAAGGACAAGCAGAGCGAGTCGACCTTCTCGAATGCACTGTTCGAGCGGACATTAAAGGTCCGAGCCACCTTTCGGGGCATCGGCACCGTCACGCGGCTCGTCGCCACCCATGGGTTCCGGCCGGCCGACGGCTAACCCCTACTCACTGCGCCGAGGGCGATCATGGCAGAGCTGAAGACGAAGCGCACCAACGCGAGCGTCACGGCCTTTCTCAAGCGTGTCCGTGACGATGCGCGACGTCGGGACTGCCTGGCCGTGGGTCGAATCATGAAACAGGCCACCCGCGCCGCGCCGAAAATGTGGGGCACGAGCATCGTGGGGTTCGGGACGTACCACTACAAGTACGCCAGCGGCCGTCAAGCCGACTGGTTTCTCACCGGCTTTGCCCCTCGCAAACAGAACCTCACCCTGTACCTCATGACGGCCGCTCGATACAAGTCGCTGCTGGCCAAGCTCGGTAAGTACAAGCTCGCGGGGGGTTGCCTCCACATCAAACGGTTGGACGATGTCAACCTGACCGTGCTGCGACAGCTCGTCTCCAAGTCGGTGCGGCACATGAAGCAGATGAGCGCCCGCGTGTCGTGACACCTCACCAACGGCGTTCGACACTTCTCCCCGTCACCGTCCTTGGTGTCGCCCTGATCGCGTGCGATGCACCGCCGACGGAAATCGCCGATGTCTCAGTCGCGACCACATTGCCGAACGAAGTCGGACCGGGCGACTACGAGAAGACGTTTGCCGCGGATGGAATGGCTACCGGCGTGTTCTTCAAGGCCACACTGTTCGACTGCAGTGCGGAGGTCGCAGCGGTGGCGCGCGCGTGGGCGGAGCAGAACGGGTTGACGCCGAGCCCCGCCACGCCAGAACCAGGAGTGTCGACACTGCAATTCACGTCTGACCGATTCCCAGACGGCAGGTTCATCATCCGTTACACGATGACTCCGGACCTGGCAACCGTGCGCATGACGCATCAGGTGACCGGGGGAGGCAAGCCCCGGCGGACCACGGAGTTCGGTGAGTTGGGGATGGTTACCCTCATCGACAATCTGGTGAACGCGGCCAAGTGTGATGCGGCTGGTCATCGACCCTAACCTCGAGCCCTCGATGTTCTCCCACTTCTTTCTGGGGTTCCTTCTGGTGATCGGCTCACAGCAGCCTGGCGCGGTTGAGCGAATCGGCTGGCTTCAGGGGTGCTGGCAGGCGAGCTCGCCGCGACGGATCATCGAGGAAAACTGGACCGCGCCACGCGGGCGGAGCATGCTCGGTGTGAGTCGCACGCTGCGAGGTGACAGCCTCGTCGAGTACGAGCTCGTCGTCGTCAGCGAACAGGCAGGGGTTCTCACGTACCACGCGCACCCCTCGGGTCAGGAAGGCGCGATCTTCACCGCCCAGACGGTGTCGGATTCCATGGTCGCCTTCGAGAATCCCGCCCACGATTTCCCGCAGCGAGTCGCCTATCGCCGTATCGGGACGGATTCCCTTCTGGCCTGGATCGAGGGTTCGGTGCAGGGGACCGCTCGGCGGATCGAGTTTCCGTACGCCCGCGCGCGGTGTCCCTAGTGGGCGGCTCGGATGGGTGAGGCAAAGAACCGCGCGAAGTCGCTCTTCACCGCATTGCTCATCGGGACAATCACCGGCGCGCTGTTCCTCGGGGTGGGCGGGAGACTCGCCATGCGTGGGTTGGCCCTCGCCGCTGGCACACCGCCGGGATTCAGCTTCGGCGGGACTTTTTCCGTCGTCCTTTCGGGGGCGATCGCCGGGGTCATCGGCGGTATCCTGCTCTTTGCCGCCGTTCAATTCATGCCGGTACTGCTCCGGGTCCGCGGTCTGATCTTTGGCCTCCTGTGTTACTTGGTGGCAACTCCTGGATTCCGCCCACCGCAACTGCTCGTCTTTGCCCTGTTTGCTCCGACCTTTCTCGCGTACGGTATCGCGACTGTCATGCTGTACGAACGCTGTACCCGAATGGAGCGCGGTCCGGCGTGATGAGAGCCGCTGGATCCCGGCGCATCGGACGGCCCGTGCCTCGGTGGCTGAGTCGCTCGGCATTCCTGACGATGGCGCTGAGCACGGCGCCACCGGTCGCTGCCCAGTCCATCGGATGGACCCGCATTGACGCCGGGCGCGGTACAGGGTGCGCGCACGACTCCCCGTTCGCGTTTTTCGTGCATCTGGGCCACCCACGTCGGCTGATGCTGTATTTCCAGGGAGGAGGAGCCTGCTGGAACGGCACCAACTGTGATCTCCAGGGACGACCGACCTTCGACCCCCAGGTCGATTCGACCGACGATCCGGCGCGTGCGCTGGGCATTCTCGACCTCGCCAATCCCGCCAATCCGATTCGTGACTACTCCATCGTGTTCATCCCGTACTGCACCGCGGACCTCCACCTCGGCGCCCGCGTGCGGCCCTATGCGGACACGGTGCGTGGCGATCGGCGCACCTACCGCATCCGCCACAACGGCTCCGCGAATGCGAGCGGCGCGCTTGCCTGGGTCTACGGGCATTTCGACCGTCTCGAGGTCGCCTTTGTCGCCGGCGGGAGCGCCGGCGCCATCCCGAGCCCCGTCTTCGCCGCTCAATTTGCCCGTCACTATCCCTGGGCACGGGTCGTTCAGCTTGGCGACGGCGGTGGCGGGTACCGCGCACCCGCGATCCCCGCAATCCTGGCCCGGTGGGGCGCGACCGAGGTGCTACGCCGTCAGCCTGCCTACCGATCGGTCGATCCCGCCGCGCTCACCTTCGAGTCTTTCTACGTGCTGGCCGCGCGGGACGCGCCGAGCGTGCGTTTCGCGCAATACAACAACGCCCAAGACAAGACTCAACTCTTCTTCCTCGAGCAGCTTGGCCTGCGCAATGCCAGTCTCCCGGGTCTGCTCGCCCTGAATCTCGCGGAGATCCGGCGAGCCAACCCGCGATTCAGGAGCTACACGGCTCCCGGCCAGGCCCACACGATCCTGTTGACGCCACAATTCTATGCCTTGACGGTCGACGGCGTAGCGATTCGAGACTGGGTTGCCGCGCTGCTCGGAGGGCAAGCCGTTCGCAACGTCGGGGACTCCCTGCTGTGGCGGTCGCGGTGATACCTTCCACGCCGTGGAGCCACCTCCGCGCCCCGACGTTCGCCCCACACGGGACAAGACCCTCCTCGAGTTAGAAGGTGAGAAGGCATCCGTCTCCATCGTCGACAGTTACCTGGTCAAGACCGTCCGACGGCTGCGTGAGCTTCCGATCCGGGACTACCGTGTCGAAGATCTCCGCCTCATGATCGGGCAAGGTCTGGGGCTTCCATACCTCGTGCCGATCGCCCTCGAGGTGCTCGAAGCAAATCCGTTTGCGAAGGGCGACTACTATCCGGGCGATCTGCTCAAGATGGTCGCGTCCGTGCCACTGGCGTTCTGGAGCGACCACCCGAGCTACCGGCGTCGGGCCGCCCACATCGTGCGCCGTGCACTCCAGGGGTTTGACCAAGCCGGTACGATTCCCGAGCTGCGCGGCGACCTGTGGGCTGCCGGGGCGCTACTCGACTAGCTGACGGCGCCACCGTCCCTCAATGCCCTCCGATTCGACCACCGAGCGTTTCGAGCTATCCATCCCGGTGCAGGCGGCCGACATCGACGAACTCGGGCACGTGAACAACGTCGTCTACCTGCGGTGGGTCCAAGAGGCCGCCGTCGCGCACTGGCGAGCCGCGGCGACCGCCGCGCAGCAGGGCGCAGTGGCCTGGGTGGTACTCCGCCATGAAATCGACTACAAGCGAGCAGCCCGCATGGGCGAGGGGGTGATTGCCCGCACCTGGGTCGGCACCGCATCCACGCACGCGTTTGAACGCCATACGGAGATAGTTCGGGCAACCGATCGATCGTTGCTGGCGCGGGCCCGGACATTGTGGTGTCCGATCGATAAGCGATCCGGGCGCCCGATCCGAGTCGATCCCGAGGTCCGCGAACGGTTTTCAGTGCCCGCAGAGGATGTAACACCACAGAAGGCGTTGTGAAAACCCCAGCGTCAAGCTCGTTGAGGAATATCCGCAGTCGTGCTATATCGACTACCTTCGCTCGTGAAGTACGACGGCGCTGGCGCACCGTGAACAAGGTCTTACACAACCGAGCGCAAGTAGCCGAACTCCCCAACGAGGAGATGGCATATGAGCGTCGAAAACCTGGTCATATTCCTGTTGATCGGCATCGCCGCCGGGTGGTTGGCGGGACGGATCATGAAGGGCGGCGGGTTTGGTCTGTTCGGCGACATGATCGTCGGTGTCATCGGCGCCTTCCTCGGCGGATGGCTGTTCGGCTTGCTCGGAATCAGCGCTGGGGGCCTGCTCGGCCTGCTGGTCACCGCGTTCGTCGGGGCGGTGGTGTTGCTGTTCCTGATCCGCCTGGTCAAGCGAGGCTGATCGTCCAAACACCGTGATTCACCCGCCCGCTCTGCTCCAGGTGGCGCTCAATGGCTCGCGCCGCCGGGACGAACACCCCGCGTTACCCGTTACGTCCTGGGAACTGGCGACTGCCGCTGCCGAAGCGGTGGCGGCAGGCGCCGGCGCCGTTCATTTCCATGTGCGCGACTCGTTGGGCGGCGAGAGCATTGCAGCGGCCGACGTCTCCCGCGCAGTGATGGCCCTGCGTCCCGCCGTTCCCGGTATTCCCATCGGCGTGAGCACGGGTGCCTGGATCGTACCGGACACGGACCAGCGCTACCATTTGGTCGCCGACTGGAAGGATCTCCCGGACTACGCATCCGTGAACTTCCACGAAAAGGGAGCGGAGCCGCTCGCGGAGCTGCTGTTGTCGCGCGACATCGGGGTCGAAGCCGGTGTCGCAACCGCGGCCGCCACCGAGCGATTTGCCTCCAGTGCGCTCGCCGCGCGATGCCTCCGGGTCCTGATGGAGCCACAAGAGCAGGATCTGGCCGCGGCGCTTCGCACGGTCGCGGCGATCGAGGCCGTCCTCGCACGCGCGGGCCTGTCGTTGCCGTGCATCCTGCATGGTGTCGACCACACAGCTTGGTCGATGATCCCGGAAGCCACCGCTCGAGGTTACGGCACCCGGATCGGGTTCGAGGATACCTTGACGCTTCCCGATGGCTCGATGGCTGCCAGTAACGGCGTCCTGGTCGCCGAAGCCCGCCGAATCGGCGGCTAGTTCACGCCTGGTTCCGGCAGGCGGTGACGCTGGAAGAAGTCGAGCAGCAACTGGTTGGTATCCAGGACGGGGCTCACGCGCCAGGCGTGTCCCCCCGCGCGCGCCGCATAGAGGGACACCTCGACTCCATCAGCACACCCGCGACCGCTGCGTCGTTCGATCACGCCTCCGCCCGCCCCACCGAGGGCTGGCTCCGCGGCGAACGATTGGCATCGATCGAGGGTGAGCCAATGCCGAAACGTCGCCTCGACTCCCAGGAGCCGGCTGCGCCGACTCCCGGACCCCACATACGGAAACACCGAATCGTTCTTGCCCACCACCCACAGCGTCGCGATCGGTCGTATCGGACGGCACCGCTCCGATAGTGGGGCCGACATGGCCCCCGCCACCCCCGCGACCGCGGCGATCCGCTCGGCGAGCTGGCACCCCAGCCGCATGGTGAACAACGCTCCCTGCGAGAACCCCACCGCGTAGATTCGCTTCCGGTCGAGCGGTGCGATTCGGGCGATACTGTCGATCAACGCGCGGACGAACCCGGTATCGTTCGCGCCGAGGCGATCGGCATTGTTGCAGCCGCAGTCCTCCGCCCAATTGCCCAGCGGTGCGTCGGGGTAGGCGACGAGTACACCGCGCATGTCCGCCGCGTCGTTGAGGCCGGTGCCGTTCCTGAATCCCTGTGCGGTGCCCTGGGCACCATGAAAGGCAATCACCAGGGGGAGCGGATTCCCCGCCGCCGCGGCGGGCGGCAGGTGGAGCAGAGCGTGCCGTTGCGTCGTGTCCACACGTACGACGAGCAATGTGTCTGGGGATGCCTCGGCGCGGCGGGCCAGCCACAGCGCCCCGAGCACCAGGAACACCGAGCGGCTGTGCGCCGGAATCGAACGCCACATGATTGTCGCGCGCCTCCTTTCGGTGGAGCAGGGGTCGATGCAGCTTTCCGGTTGTTCTCCTGAGACCCCAACCGCCAATCCAGGTTCGCACCATGCCTATAATCACACGACGGAAGCTGCTCGCCGCCTCGGCAGGCGCCGCGGGCCTGGCGGTGCTTGACCGGCCGCTGGCCGCGGCCGGCAAGCTCGCTGCGCTGGGATCGCCTCCAGCCGGGAGGCTCAAGCAATCGGTTTGTCGCTGGGCCTATCAAAGCATCCCCCTGCCGCAATTCTGCCAGGCAGCACGGGAGATGGGCCTCGTCGCCATCGATTTGCTCCAACCCGATGAGTGGCCGGTGGCGCGCGATGCGGGCCTCATCGCCTCGATGGGCTATCCGACGCGGCGACGCGACTTCATCGCCACCGGGTTCAATGATCGGGCGAACCATGCGATGTTGCTGCGCGAGCTGGAGCAAACGATTCCCCTCGCCGCCCGCGCCGGCGTACCCAACGTGATTGCGATGTTCGGCAACCGCAAAGGGACGAGCGACGCCGCGGGTATCGCCGCCTGCATCGCAGGACTCCGTCAGATCGCCCCGCTCGCGGAGGAGCAGGGGGTCACCGTGTGCGTCGAGCTCCTGAACAGCAAGGTCGATCACGCGGACTACCACGGCGACCACACGGCGTTCGGGATCGCGGTGGTCACGGGCGTCGGGTCGCCGCGGGTGAAGCTGCTGTACGACATCTATCACATGCAAATCATGGAAGGCGACGTGATCCGCACGATTCGTGAGCACGGCGCGCACATCGGCCACTTCCACACTGGGGGTGTGCCCGGTCGCCACGAAATCGACGATTCGCAGGAGTTGAACTACCCCGCCATCGCGCGTGCGATCGCCGACCTTGGTTTTGGCGGGTACGTCGCGCATGAATTCGTGCCTACCCGAGATCCACTGACCTCGCTGCGTGAGGCCGTGGCGATCTGCGACGTGTGACGCTCAGCATCACGTTCCAGCAACCCAACTTCGGCCCAGACGAAGCGGAGACAATCGCCCTCCGGCGATTCGGCGCGCTCGGGACAGCGCGGCCGCTGCCTTCCGAGCGCGATCAGAACTTTCTGCTGCGCCTCGCGGACGGCAGCCGTGTCGTGCTCAAGATCGCCCACGCCGGCGAGGATCGGGACGTCCTCGAGCTGCAAACCCTGGCACTGCGCCAGCTTGCCGATCGGGTGCCGGGGCTGGCGCTCCCGCGAGTGTGCGCCGCTTTGGATGGCGCCGAGATCGTCGAAATCGCCGGGGCGGACGGCACGTGCCACTTTGCCCGGTTGCTCACCTGGGTCCCCGGGATGCTGCTCGCCGACGTTCGCCCCCATATGCCGGAACTGCTCGAGAGCCTGGGGCAGGTGATCGCCCAGATCGATACCGGCCTCGAGGGCTTGGACCACGCCGCCGCACGCCGCGAGCTCAAGTGGGATCTCGCCCGGGCCGGCTGGATCCGCGAGCACCTGTCCACGGTCGGCGATGCCCGGCGTCGCACGATCGTCGAGCGCATCCTGGACCGTTACGACACCGAGCTCACACCCACGCTCGCGAGCCTGCCGGCCGGAACGATTTACAACGACGCCAACGACTACAACGTGCTGGTCCGGGGCGATGATCCGTGGGATCGTCGCGTGGTGGGGGTGATCGACTTTGGCGATCTGGTCCACAGCCCCGTGGTGTGCGACGTCGCGATCGCTGCGGCCTACGCGTTACTCGGCAAACCGGATCCCCTGGCCGCGGCGGCGCGGGTGGTGGCGGGCTACCATGCCACCCGGCCGCTCAGCGAGATCGAGATCGACCTGCTCGACGTGCTCATCGCCGCGCGGCTTGCGGTGAGCGCGGTGAACGCTGGCGTACAGCGCGCGGCCGCCCCCGGCAACCCGTACTTGACGATCAGCGAAGCGCCAAGCTGGTATGCGCTCGAGCGGCTCGCGGCGCTGCCGCCGCGGCTCATCCGGTGCGTGCTGCGGGACGCCTGCGCCCTGCCCGCCGTTTCGACCGCGCCTACCGTCGTGCAATGGCTGCAGGCACACACGGCGGAGCTGGGCCAGCTCGTGCAGCCCGATCTGACCCGCGACGCCGCCGTGCTCGACCTCTCGGTCGCGAGCCCGCTGCTCGGCGATCTCCGCACGGTGGCCGACGTGCCGACCTTCAGTCGTGTCATCGCGTCCGCTATCGAGGAAGCGGGCGCGCAAGTTGGGGTCGGACGATACGACGAGCCCCGGTTCGTGTACACGAGCGACGCATTCCAGACCGAGGGCAATGATGGGCCGGAAGCGCGCACCGTCCATCTTGGGTTGGACCTGTTTCTCCCGCCCGGGGCGCACGTGTTCGCGCCACTCGGGGGAGTGGTGCACTCGTTTCGCGACAACGCTGCCGCGCTCGACTACGGACCTACCGTGATCCTGCGCCACGTCGTGGACGACGGCCGGCTCACGTTTTTCACACTCTACGGCCACCTCGACCGCGAATCGGTCGCATGGCTTCAACCGGGGCAACCCATCCCGGCCGGGAACCCCGTCGGGAGGGTGGGCGACTCAGGCGTGAACGGCGGGTGGCCGCCGCACCTGCACTTTCAGATCATCACCGATTTGTTGGAGCAGCAGGGGGACTTCCCCGGCGTGGCCCGGCCGAGCCAGCGCTCGGTCTGGAAGAGCCTCAGCCCCGATCCCAACCTGATCGCGCGCATTCCGCTCGAACGCTTCCCGGCGGCCGCACCGTCCGCCGACCGGATTCTCGCCGAACGCCGCCACCACCTAGGACCCTCGCTCAGCATCGCCTACCGCCGCCCGCTCGAGATCGTCCGCGGCTGGATGGAGTTTCTCTACGACCGGGATGGTCGCCGCTACCTCGATGCGGTGAACAACGTCCCGCACGTGGGGCATGCTCATCCGGTCGTCGTGCGCGCCGGGCAGCGTCAGATGGCTGTGCTCAACACCAACACGCGGTACCTGCACGAGCTGGTGGTGCGGTATGCCGAGCGACTCTGGGCGACGCTGCCGTCCCCGCTGTCGGTTTGCTACTTCGTCAACTCGGGGAGCGAAGCGAACGAGCTGGCGATACGGCTCGCGCGCGCCTATACGGGCCGGAGAGATCTCGTGGTGGTGGACGGCGCCTACCACGGAAACACCAGCACGCTCATTGATGTCAGTCCCTATAAACACGACGGGCCAGGGGGCACCGGGGCACCGGGGTGGGTAACCAAGGTCCCGCTGCCGGACACGTATCGAGGCCGCTACCGGGCAGACGACCCGCGCGCCGGCGAGCGGTACGGCGCGCTCGTCGCCGAGGCCGTGACCCGCATCCGCGGCCGCGGCGCCCAGCTCGCCGGGTTCCTGAGCGAGTCCGTCCTGTCCTCAGCCGGACAGATCGTCTTGCCCGACGGGTTCCTGGCCGCGGCCTACGGCCACGTTCGCCGGGCGGGCGGCGTCTGCATCGCCGACGAGGTGCAGGTGGGGTTTGGTCGCGTCGGCACCCACTTCTGGGCGTTCGAGACGCAGGATGTCGTGCCCGACATCGTGACGCTTGGGAAGCCGATCGGCAACGGTCACCCCATCGGCGCCGTCATCACCACGCCCGAGATCGCGGCCGCCTTCGCCAACGGGATGGAATACTTCAACACCTTTGGCGGCAACCCCGTGTCGTGCGCCATCGGGCTCGCCGTACTGGACGTGATCGCGGAGGAAGGGCTCCAGGCCAATGCGCGCCGCGTCGGGCTGCACCTGCTGACGCGGCTGCGCGATCTCGCGACCCGGCGCCCGCTCATCGGCGACGTGCGTGGACTCGGTCTGTTTCTCGGCATCGAGCTGGTCCGCGATCGCACCACACTCGAGCCGGCAGGGGAGGAGGCCGGCTACGTTGCGAATCGGATGCGGGAACGCGGCGTTCTGCTCAGTACCGACGGCCCGTTCCACAACGTGTTGAAGATCAAGCCGCCACTCGTCTTCACCATGCAGGATGCCGACCAGCTCGTTGCTACACTCGACCATGCGCTCGGCGACGATCTAGGGCGTCGTCGTCCGGAGGAGGAGGCGTGATGCCACCGCCCTTCCGCATCGACCGGTCCATCTGCAGCTTGTGAGAGCCTCAATCCCGAAATCGACTCTACGAGGAGGAACTATGGCTGGGAAGGGTCGCCGCACCACGCACCGCAGCAGCACAGGGAAAAAGCTCTACGCCGTTCGCGACGCGAAGGGACGCTTCAAGGACATCCAGAGCTACAAGCGCGCGCACGGCTCGGACATCAAGCGGAAGAGCAAAAAAGGGAAGTGACCCCGGCGCGCACGCCGCTCGCCCTTCTGCTCGGCGGCCTCCTCGCCTGTTCCGGCGACACCAGCCGCCTCACCTCGGAGCAGGAGGGCCGATTCGCCACGGAAGGCATTCGGCGACGCGCCGCCAATGTCTGGTTTCGCTACACACACGATGCCGGGACCCGGTCGGCCGGGTGGGAGGATCGGCTTGCCTCGATCGTGGTGACGAACCAGACCGTGCTCGTCTACAAGAACCAGAAGGTCGGTATCGAGATCACCGCCGCGAGCCGGCGCTTCTACGAGGTCAGCCGGGATGGCGCCCGCGTTCGCATCGGCGCCGGCTCGGGTCAGTCACGGGAGGTGTGGTCGTTCGAGCCGCCCAACGACCCAATGGGGTGGACCGAAGACATCCGCACGGTGATCCGACTTTCCAAGAGCACCGCCAACCGCTAGGGAGATCCCGGGCCGTTCCGTCAGGGCTTGTACCAGGTGCTCCCCAGATTCCCGAGCGGAGTCGCCAGGTTCAACACGAGGGTGTCCTGCAGCGCACCGCCGATGACGAACGTTCCCGGGATCGTACCGAACGAGCCTGGCAGCACGAGGTAGATGGAGTCCCCACTCGACGTGTGCTTGGCCGAGTAGGTGCCGAGCAGCACAAGCGTCGTGTCGGGCACCAGCAATGTGTCCGGCGAGACGATGCTGAGATCGGCGTTGAACGAACTGCTGGTGAACACGAGTGTTCCCGTGCTGCCCGGGGCTGGCAGTATCCCCCCCAGCAGCAGCGAGACGAGAGTATAGGTGCCCGCGAGGTTGACCCCACCGCCGGGGCCCGATCCACTATCGCTGCACGCCGTGGGCGCTCCAGCGGCTACCGTCGCCGCCAGCGCGACGGCCACCAGGCGAATTCTCCGCATCCTTCCTCCAAAGTCGGGTTGCCCTTGGAGCCTAATCAGCGATCCGCCGGGCGTCCAGCCGAACGGGCATCGGCGAGCGGTATCGCCATCCGCGACCCCGAGATACATTCGCGCGGAACGCCACGAGTATCTCAATGGGCATCGAGGGCACGTGATCGAGATTCGCCGAGCCGGAGTCGAAGACGTGCCGATGCTCGCGCCGCTGTTCGACGCCTACCGCCAGTTCTATCACCAGGCCACTGACCTCGCCCTCGCCCAACAGTTTCTCGCCGAGCGTCTGGGTCGGGGCGAGTCCGTGGTGTTCTTGGCCCACACCGCAGGTGACGGAGCTATCGTGGGGTGCGGCTTTACGCAGCTCTACCCGCTATTTTCCTCGGTGGCCTGCCGCCCCACCTGGATCCTTTACGATTTGTTCGTCGACCCGAGCTGCCGCCGCGCCGGTGTGGCCCGGCGGCTCATGGAGGCGGCGCATGCGTTCGCGCGGGCGCAGGGAGCCGCAACAGTCGAACTGGACACGGCCCACACCAACACCAGCGCGCAAGCGCTCTACGATGCGCTGGGATACCGTCGGGACCTCGAGTTCCGTCACTACGTACTCACCCTGTAACGGGACATCACCGGGAGGAAATCGTGCTTTGGACTATCGTGATCGGCCTCGTCGCCGGTGCTCTGGCGAAGCTGCTGATGCCAGGCAAGGACCCGGGCGGAATCATCATCACGATGCTGCTCGGCATCGCAGGGTCAGTGGTCGCCAATTTTCTGGGCTCGCTCCTCGGCCTCTACCAGCAAGGTGAGCGTGCCGGCCTGATCGCTTCCGTAGCAGGCGCCGTGTTGATTCTCTTCATCTATCGACGCTTCAAGAAGACCGCCTGAGCCATCCATCTGACACCTGAGAGGAGACCCCCATGTCGGTCGCCAAGGTCACCGAGATCACATCCAGCTCGCCCAAGAGTTTTGAGGATGCCGTGCAGTCCGGCATCGCCCGGGCCAGCAAGACGCTGCAGAACATCAAGGGCGCGTGGGTGAATGGCATGAAAATCGACGTCGAGAACAACCGGATCACGAGCTATCGCGTGGACATGAAGATTTCCTTCGTCCTCAAGGATTGAGTCTCGGGCTGGGGTGGCGGCGCAACGCCGCCGCCCCCGGCTGTCGCCCACCATGACTCCGACTCCGCTGCCGCTGTCGCAAGGTTTCCCAAGTCGCTACGGCGTGCCTGAGCTGCGCGCGGTGGACCCGGCCATCTTCCAGCGACGTTATTTCACCCACTGCCTGCAATGCACGTTCTGTCACGACTGGTGCTGCCAGTTCGGTGTGGATGTGGACCGCTATCATGTCGATCGCATCCTGATGCACGCGGACGGACTCGAGGCCTACACCGGGATTTCCCGTGACGGGTGGTTCACCGGCGAGGTGGTAGCGGAACCCGATTCGCCAGGTGGCGAAACGTGGCGCACCAGGGTTGTGAACGGTGCGTGCGTGTTCCTGAACCGAAGCGGGCGAGGCTGCCTGCTCCATGCCTTCTGCCTGGAGCGAGGCATCGACCACCACGAGCTCAAATCGTTGGTGGATGGGCTGTTCCCCCTCACTTTCGAAGCTGGTGTGCTGGGCCCGGCACTCGAGGTCGAGGACAACGAGCTGGTGTGCCTGGATACCGGGCCGACGCTGTATCGCGGGATGCGGGAGGAGCTGCGGTACTATTTTGGTGACCAGCTGGTGGCGGAGCTGGACCTGGTAGAGCCACTCAGTCAGGGACCAGGCTAGGTTCACATCCATGCTTTTCGTGCTCGACAACTACGACTCGTTCACGTACAACCTGGTCCAGTACCTGGGCGAGCTGGGCGAGCACCCGGTCGTGTACCGCAACGATGCGCTGGCGGTAGCCGATGTCCTTGCGCTCAAACCGAGCGCTGCTGTCTTGTCCCCGGGGCCAGGTGTCCCCGCGAACTCCGGGATCCTCGTCCCATTGGTGCAAGCCCTTGCCGGCCAGGTCCCCGTCCTCGGCGTGTGTCTGGGGCACCAGGCAATTGGTGAGGCGTTCGGTGGGCGTGTGGTGCGCGCCGAGCGATTGATGCACGGCAAGACCTGCCCGGTGGAGCACCAGGAAGACGAGCTGTTTGACGCAATCCCCTCTCCATTCACGGCAATGCGCTACCATTCCCTGATCGTGGACTGGGCTGGGCTGCCGCACGACCTCGTCGTCACGGCCTGGTCGGGCGACCGCGGCACGGGTGGAGAGATCATGGCCATGAAGCACCGGCATTTCCCGGTGTACGGGGTGCAGTTCCACCCCGAATCCATCGGTACCGAGCATGGGAAGCGGCTGCTGGAGAACTTTCTCAAGGTGGCCCACGCTGTGGCCTAACCACCACGGCACAACCGTAATCCCTATCACTTGTTCCCGCGGCACAGATTTTGTATCTTGGCCTGTGCCAGTCCTTGGCGTGATTCCCGCTCGGCTGGGCTCCAGCCGACTCCCCCGAAAGCCCTTACGGCTCCTGGCCGGAGAACCCCTCGTCACGAGGGTGGTCCGGCGTCTGGTCGACCTCGAGGCTTGCGACCGTGTCGTGGTCGCAACCGACGCCGAGGAGATTGCCGGGGTCGTCCGCCAGGCCGGCTTCGAAGTCGTCCTCACGGCCGATACGCATGAATCCGGCACTGAGCGAATCGCTGAAGTTATTGCGAATAAAGAGTTTACTGGCTATGACCTCATCCTAAACGTTCAGGGTGACGAGCCCCTTGTCGCGGCGGTGGCGATTCTCGGGACGCTAGAGCGGCTTCGCCTGGGCGACCCGATCGGCACCGCCGCCGGGTTTCTGGACCCCCAGTTCGCAAGCGATCCGAATAGAGTGAAGGTGGTGGTCGGTCCGGGAGGCCGCGCAGCGTATTTCTCCCGCGCCCCGATCCCGTTTGACCGGGAGGAGGGCGGGCAAGTCGTCTATCACCAGCACGTGGGCGTGTACGGCTACACCCGCGACGCCTTGCAGCGCTGGGTACGGCTCACACCCGTACCCGAGGAGCGGTGGGAGCGTCTCGAGCAGCTGCGACCGCTGTTGCATGGTATTCCGATCGGTGTGGCGTTGTTCGACGAGGCGCCGGCCCCCGGCATCGACACCGCCGCGGACCTGGAATGGGCCGAGCAGGCGCTGGTCCGACACCTAAGGGAGGTGAGCCCGTGAGCTCGACGAAGTACATCTTCGTGACCGGCGGGGTGGTGAGCTCGCTTGGCAAGGGGATTGCCGCCGCTTCGATGGGACGGCTGCTCGCCGAACGCGGACTCAAGGTCACGATCCAGAAGTTCGATCCCTACATCAACGTCGATCCCGGCACCATGTCGCCGTTCCAGCACGGCGAGGTGTACGTAACCGACGATGGCGCCGAGACCGACCTCGACCTGGGCCACTACGAGCGGTTTATCGACCGGTCACTCTCCCAGGTGAACAATGTGACGACGGGACGGATCTACCTCTCCGTCATCACCAAGGAGCGCCGCGGGGAATACCTCGGTTCGACCGTGCAGGTGATCCCCCACATTACCGACGAGATCAAGTCCGCCATACGCCGGCTCGCGCCCGACCACGACGTCGTCATCACCGAAATCGGCGGCACGGTCGGCGACATCGAATCGCTGCCGTTTCTCGAGGCGATTCGCCAGTTCCGCCAGGACGTCGGCCGCGAGAACACGTTGTTCATTCATCTCACGCTGGTGCCGTATATCGCCGCCACCGCCGAGCTGAAGACGAAGCCGACGCAGCACTCCGTCCGAGAGTTGATGCAGATCGGGATCCAGCCCGACATCCTGGTGTGCCGCACTGAGCGGCCGTTGTCCGAAGAGCTGAAACGCAAGATCGCCCAGTTCTGCAACGTGGACTTCGGCTGCGTGGTAGAGAGCCCCGACGTCCGCACCATCTACGAGATCCCACTCAAGCTGCACGAGCAGGGGCTCGACAAGGAGGTCTGCGAGCGGCTCAAACTCGAGACCAAGGAACCCGACCTGCGCGCCTGGGCGGCGATGGTGGAAAAGATCCTCCATCCCGAGCGCCAGGTGCGCATCGCGGTGGTGGGGAAGTACACCGAGCTGGCCGATAGCTACAAGAGCATCAGCGAGGCGCTGATCCACGGCGGCATCGCCAACCAGGCCGGCGTGGACGTACACTGGATCGCCTCCGACCGCTTCACGGATCAGGAGACGGCCGGCGAGCTGCTGGCCCCCTACGATGCGCTGCTCGTCCCCGGTGGCTTCGGGGTGCGCGGCGTGGAAGGGATGGTCGAGGGGATCCGCTGGGCGCGCGAGCACCAGCTGCCGTTCTTCGGCATCTGCCTGGGACTCCAGGTGGCCATCATCGAGTTTGCGCGCAACGTTTGCCGGCTTCCGGACACGAATTCGAGCGAATTCGAGCCCGAGTGCGAAAACCCCGTGATCGCCTTGATGCGGTCGCAGGAAGGCATTCAGGAAATGGGGGGGACCATGCGCCTCGGCGCCTACCCCTGCCGCCTCCGCGCCGGCTCACGCGTAGCCCAGGTATACAACGATGCCGAAGTCAGCGAGCGGCACCGGCACCGCTACGAGGTATCAAACGCGTATCGTGACGTGCTCGCGGAGTACGGGATGCGCTGCTCGGGACTCTCCCCCGACGGCTCGTTGGTCGAGATGATCGAGCTGCCGGATCACGCCTGGTACATCGGCTGCCAGTTCCACCCGGAGCTCAAGTCGCGGCCGATGCGCCCCCACCCACTGTTCGCCGGGTTCATCGGTGCGGCGCTCGCGCACCGCGCCGCGCGTTCCGAGCCGGCGGCGGCGGATGCGCCGGAGCCGTTCGCCCGCGCCGCGCGCTAGCCATGCTTCAGTTCGGCGACGGGTCCGCCCCGTTTCTCATCGCGGGGCCCTGTGTAATCGAGTCCGATGACCTGAATCTCCGGGTCGCCGATGCGCTGGTCATGCTGGGAGCGCGCGCCGGCCTCCACGTCATCTACAAGGCCTCCTTCGACAAGGCGAACCGCTCCCGCCTCGCCGCCACGCGGGGCCCCGGCCTCGACGAGGGCCTGCGCGCCCTCGAACGGGTCCGCGCGGCGAGCGGCCTCCCGGTGCTCACCGATGTCCACGAGGTGGCCCAGGTGGCCGCCGCCGCCGAAGTCGCCGACGTACTGCAGATCCCGGCGTTTCTGTGCCGTCAGACCGATCTGCTGATCGCGGCCGGGAAGTGTGGCCGTCCGGTGAACGTGAAGAAAGGGCAATGGATGGCGCCCGAACAGATGGCGGGGGCCGTGGAAAAAGTGCGCGGCGGTGGGGCACCGGAGGTAGCGGTCACCGAGCGAGGCACATTCTACGGGTACGGCGACCTCGTCGTGGATATGCGCAGCTTCGCACGGTTGCGCGCGGCGTGCGCCACCCCGGTGATCTTCGACGCCACCCACTCGGTCCAGCAGCCGGGGCAGGGAGCAGACGGAGCGAGCGGCGGCCTGCGCGAATTCATTCCGCCGCTGCTGTATGCCGCCGCGGCGGCCGGGGCCGATGGGTTCTTCCTCGAAACCCACCCCGATCCCGCGCACGCGCCGAGCGATGGCCCGAACATGGTACCGTTGGACGAGCTGCCCGGCATCGTCGCGATCGCGCACGACGTGTGGCAGCGGACACGGGGAGCGGCAATTCGTGCTTGACTCGGCGCTGGCCAAGCGGCTTAAGCTCGTCGGCTTCGACGTGGACGGCGTGCTGTCCGATGGTGGGATTTACGTCGGCCGCGTGGGCGATCATCCGGTCGAGTTCAAGCGATTCGATTCGCAGGATGGCAGCGGTGCCTGGCTGTTGCGGCGCGCGGGCCTCACGCTGGTGTTTGCCAGCGGCCGCCATTCTGACGCCACCATCATTCGGGCCAGAGAAATGAAGGTCGATGAAGTGATCCAAGATGAGACGGGCGGTGGCAGCAAGCTGATGGCGTTCGAAGCGATGCTCGAGCGGCGGGCCATCGCCTGGAACGAATGTGCGTTTGTAGGCGATGACCTCGCCGACCTGCCGCTGCTGTCGCGCGTTGCTCTCCCGATCGCCGTCGCCAATGCCGTTCCCGAAGTCGCCGCCGCCGCCGCGATCGTCACGCAACGCTCGGGTGGACACGGCGTCGTCCGAGAGGTGGCACATACCATCCTCACCGCTCGCGGCGCTTGGGACGACGTGGTGCACCAGTACCTGGAGGAGCGGGGCGATGCCGCCCAGCGCACAGCCGGAACTCGCTGAGCGCGGCCGGCGCGTACTCGCCCTGGAAGCGAACGCGATCCAGCAGGTCGCGCACGGGCTCGGCGCGGCGTTCGGGCAGGCCATCGCGCTGCTCGCCGCAGCCACGGGTCGGCTGATCGTGTCCGGCGTCGGGAAGTCGGGGCTCATCGCCCGAAAAATCGCCGCGACGTTCACGTCCACCGGCACACCCGCGGCGTTTCTGCACCCGGTGGATTCGCTGCACGGTGACCTCGGCATCGTAGGCCGCGACGACGTGGCGATCCTGCTGTCGAAGAGCGGGGAATCGGATGAGATGTTCGGACTGGTGGAGCAGTTGAAGCGGCTCGGCGTGCCGATCGTGGCTCTCACCGGCGCGCCAGACTCGACGCTCGCGCGCGCGGCGACGGTAGTGCTGGACGCGGGCCGCGCCGAGGAGGCGTGTTCGGAGACGCTCGCACCGACGACCAGCACGACCGTGGCCCTCGCCTTGGGCGATGCGCTCGCGGTCACCCTGCTCGAGGTCAAAGGGTTCCGACGCGAGGACTTCGCCGCGCTTCACCCCGGCGGCGCCTTGAGCCGCAAACTGCTGCTCCGGGTCCGGGACGTGATGCTCAGCACGGACCTGCCGACCCTCACGCCCGACCGTCCAATGCGTGAATGCATCGTGTTGCTGGCCGAGAAGCGCGGAACCGTGACGGTCGTCAACCCGCAGGGGCAGCTCGCCGGCGTCTTCACAGCCGGCGACCTGACGCGCCTGATGGAGCGCAGCGACGACTTTCTGAGCGTCCCGGTGGGCGAGGTGATGACGCGCACGCCGAAAACCACCTCGACCGACGAGCTGGCCTCGGCGGCGGTGGGCCTCATGGAACAGCATGGGATCATGGCGCTGCCGGTGCTCGACGGCGGACGAAAAGTGGTGGGGATGGTGCATTTACACGATCTCATGCGG
This sequence comes from Gemmatimonadales bacterium, assembly GCA_036555485.1. Taxonomy (GTDB): domain Bacteria; phylum Gemmatimonadota; class Gemmatimonadetes; order Gemmatimonadales; family GWC2-71-9; genus DASTHG01. Next base: position 20,710 of record DATBLG010000116.1, read on the forward strand.
GCGGGGGCTGTATGACGCGAAACACACTAGGCGAAGGCGTCAAGCAGAGGCGTCAAGCCAAAACGTCGAGCAGATACGTCCGTGCTCGACGTTTGTGCTTGACGGTTGTGCTTGACGCCTTCGCCTTTGCAGTTCTGGCATGTAATAACGGCGTCCGCCCCACCGCGACCATCACCGCTGCCGATACCGCCGATCAGGTACTGGTGAACATGACGCACTACGTCACGCACGACGGCGTCGTGCGCGCCCGGGTGGAAGCCGACACGGCGTTTTTCTATCAGCCCATCCAGTCCGCCGAGATGCGGACCGTGCGCATCACGTTCTACGACACCGATGGACGCGAAACCTCGACCATGTCGGCGCGCGAGGGGACCTACCATTGGGCCAACGGCGATATGGAAGGACGGGGCAAAGTGGTGGTTGTCGGCGCGAGTGACGGCCGTACGCTGCGCAGCGAGGTGATGCGCTATCGCCGTGAGGCGAACGAGGTGTCATCCGACCTGCCGTTCGTGTTCGACGCTCCAGGTCGGCACATCGAGGGTGCCGGGTTCACATCCGACCCCGATTTCCGCACCGTCATCGCGAAACGGCCGCGCGGCACCGGCGGACAGTTCACGTTGCCGAACCAATGATGCTCCTCACCGTGCTGCTGGCGCTGCAACAGCCCGTTGCCCCACCCGCGGCGGCGGACTCCTCGCGCGGACGCCCGTGCCTGCTCGTCGTGGACACGGTCGGCCATGAGGGACGTCAGGTCGAGGTCGGGCCGGGCTTGCAGAACATCTACGCCGGCGGCGGCGTGCGCGCCCACTGCCAGGGGACGACGACGACGCTCGCGTCCGACAGCATGGTGTGGAACGCCATCACCAACCGCCTCGACCTGCTCGGCACGGTCCGGATTCGCGATACCTCGCTCACCCTCGACGCGAACCTCGCAAACTATTATCGCCTTGACGAACGCCTCGAGGCGCACAACAACGTCGTCGCCGTAAACCGCAACAACGGCTCAGTGCTGCGCGGCCCGAACCTCGTTTACTGGCGCGCGGCGCCCGGCATTCGCGACACGGTGGAGATGTACGCTACCCAGCGGCCCACCATCCAATATCGCGGCGCTGGCGCGGCGGACACCACCGAACCGTACGTGATCATCGCCGACCGTGTGCGCTTCAAGGGCAACGACCGGATGTGGGCGGGGGGCAAATCGACGATCGACCGCAGCGACTTCGGCGCGCAGAGCGATTCCATGGCGCTCGATCAGATCGCCGGCGTGGGTGTGCTGATCGGCTCGCCACGCGTTCAGGGCAAGGGCGCGCAGAGCTACACCCTCACCGGGACGCGCATCGAGCTGGGCTTGCAGGCGCGCGACGTGCGCCTCGTGAAGGCGCTGGGCGACGGCAAGGCGACCAGTACCGAATGGACGCTCGCCGCCGATACGATTCATCTCGCCATCGAGCGCCGCAAACTGCAGCAGGCGTTCGCCTGGGGAACGACCGTGCGGCCGCACGCCGTCTCGGCGTTGCAGGACATCCGCGCCGACTCGCTGGCGCTCGACGTGCCCGATCAGGTGCTCACCGAAGGGCGAGGCTTTGGCCGCGCCTTCTCCGCGTCCAAGCGGGACTCGACGGTCGCCGCCGTGAGAGTGGATTGCGCGAGCGACACCGCGGACTGTCTGGTCAGCTGCGTGGTCGTCGCCGTCGATTGCATTGCCGGCGATACGCTGACCGCCCGATGGGCGCAGGAGCGTGATTCGGCCGGCGCCCAACGCAGCCGGATTCATCAAATCATCGCCCGCGGCTCGGCCCGGGCCCTGTCGCATCTGCCGAGCCGGGATTCGACCACCGGTCCGGCGCTGAACTACTCGCGTGGCAAGAGCATCGACATCCTGCTGAGACAGGCGCGGATTGACCGGGTCACGGTCGGCGGCCGGGCCGACGGCGTTCACCTCGAGCCACGGCCGCCCGCCCCACCTGACACCACCGCCCAGCGAGACTCTACGTGACGGCGCCGGCGGACGATCTCCGGATACCCGCGCTGCTCGCGGCGCGCGACTCATCCCTGCCGCTCGCGGTCGCCGCGCTCGCCCAGGCGGCCGATGCCGCCGGCGCGGCATCCTTCGGTCAGCTCGCCGTCGCCTACCGGGAGGAGTTCCTGCGGGTACGCGCCCGGGTGCGGGGCACCACGCAGTCCGAGTCCGGGAGCCTGTCGGTCGACGACTCGCGCGAAAACCTGCGCACCTCAGTGCTGCCGCGGCTCGCGCTGGACCGCATCGTAACGCTCCCCGCGGAGCCGTGGCGGGATGACACGCCGATTGCCTTCGAGTCCGAGCTCTGGGCGCAGGTGGCGGCGAACCGGACCGGGATTGCGGCCCGGCTCCTCGACGCCGCGGTCGAGACCCTCGCCCGCGCGGAAACGGGAGGCGCCGGGCCCCAAGCCCGCGCGCCGGGTGGCAGCCGCATCGCGAGCCAGGGCCTGGTCAAGGCGTACAAGGGCCGGCGCGTGGTGGACGATGTGAGCGTGGAGCTGGAGCAGGGAGAGATCGTCGGCCTGCTCGGTCCGAACGGGGCGGGGAAGACGACGACGTTCTACATGTTCACGGGCCTCGTGCAGCCGGACCGCGGCACGATTCAGCTCGATGGCCGGGACATCACGATGGAACCGATGTACCGGCGCGCGCGCGCCGGCCTCGGGTATCTCGCGCAGGAACCGTCGATCTTCCGCAAACTGACCGTGGAGGAGAACGTCGCCGCGATACTCGAGACTCTGCCGCTCACGCCGGAGGAGCGTGCCGCGCGGCTCGAGCGGTTGCTCGACGAGCTCGGGGTCAAGCATCTGCGACGCCAGCGGGCCTATCAGCTCTCGGGCGGCGAGCGCCGCCGGCTCGAGATCACGCGCGCACTCGTCACCGAGCCCAAGTTCCTGCTGCTCGACGAGCCGTTCGCGGGGGTGGATCCCATCGCCGTCCACGACATCCAGACAATCGTCGCCGGGCTGCGCCAGCAGGGCATCGGTGTGCTGATTACGGATCACAATGTCGAGCAAACCCTCGATATCGTGGACCGCGCGTACATCATGTTCGAAGGCAAAGTCCAGGTCGCCGGCAGCGTGCGCGAGCTGGTGTTCAACGATCGCGTGGCCGACCGCTATCTCGGTCCCACCTTGACGGCCCGGCTGCGCGCCCGGCTGGGAGCGGCAGCGTGAAGCCCGGCCTGCAACAGATCCCGGGGATGCGGCAGGACCTGCGCATCAATCCGCGCCTGTTCCAGGCGATGGACCTGTTGTACATGCCGCTGCTGGACCTACAGCAACATCTCAAACAGGAGCTGCTCGGCAACCCGTTCCTCGAGCTGGTCGAGCCGGAGGACGAGGTCGAAACGCCCCAGTCTACCGCCGCAGAAAAAGAGCAGATCGAAGCGGAGAAAAAGGCCGAGGACGAGCCGAATTGGGAGGAGATCCTGCTGGACGACGGCGCCGACGCGATGACCGCCGCCCGTGATCTCTCCGAGGCCCGCGAGTACACCGAGCCCGTCTCGGTGGAAGCCCGGGATCTCTCCGACCACCTGAAGGAACAGGTCCAGATGCTGGACCTGACCCCGCGCCAACGGCTGCTGGCCGAGGAGTTTCTGGGAAACATCGCCGAGGACGGATACCTCGGCGCGACCCTGGAAGAGATCGTCTCCGGCGCAAACAAGCTGTTGGAGGATTTCGATGCGGAGCGGGAGGCCGAGACCCAGGTGCGGCCGTACACGCTCGCCGAAGCCGAGGAGATGCTGCGCACTATCCAGAAGCTCGATCCGCCAGGAGTCGGTGCGCGCGATTTGCGGGAGTGCCTGCTGCTGCAGCTCGAGGACAAGAAACAGACCGGCTCCCTCGCCTACCGTCTGGTGAAAGACGCCTGGAATGACCTGAAGGGGCACCGCTGGAGCGACCTCGGCAAACACTTCGGCATCGATCCCACCCAGGTGCAGCAGGTCGCGGACGAGCTGGCCAAGCTCGACCCCAAGCCCGGGCTCCAATACGCCGCTGCGAACGACACCTACATCATTCCGGACCTGACGGTCGAAAAGATCGGCGACAGCTACCACGTGACCCTGAACGACGGCGGCCTGCCGCGCTTGCGGATTTCCAAGACGTACCAGGACATCGCCCGCGACCGGAAGAAATACCAGGGCGAGAACAAGGACTTCATCAACCAGCGGCTCAACAGCGCCAACTGGATGATCCAGGCGATCGAACAGCGGCGCCAGACGATGCTCAAGGTGATGAACTTCATCGTCGACCGGCAGCGCGAGTTTTTCGAGAAGGGGGTGGAGTATCTGCGCCCGCTCACGCTGCGCGAGGTGGCCGACGTCATCAGCATGCACGAGAGCACGGTAAGCCGCGTGACCAACGAGAAGTACGTCCAGACTCCACGCGGGTTGTTGCCCCTCAAGTTCTTTTTCTCGAGCGGCCTCCAGACCAGTACCGGAGAAGACGCGAGTGCCCGGTCGATCAAGGCGCAGATTCAGAAACTCGTGGGAGAGGAGAATCCGCGAGACCCGCTCACCGATCAGCAGATCGTCGAGCTGTTCGGGGCCCGCGGAGTGCGCATCGCGCGGCGCACGGTCGCCAAGTACCGCGACCAGCTCAACATCCTCCCCGCGCGGATGCGCAAGCGCCTGTGAGTCTGGCGGCGGCCGGCTCCCGTCCCGAGGTGAGCATCCTCGTGCCCGCCAAGGACGAAGCCGAAAACCTGCCTGAGCTGGTGCGCCTGATGCGCGAGGCGCTGCTGCCGCTGGCGTATGCCTGCGAGGTGGTGGTGATCGACGACGGCAGCCGGGACACCACCGCGGACGTGCTTCAGCGGCTCGCCGCGCAGCACTCGTTTCTCCGCATCGTCACCCACCGTTCCCAGCGTGGCATCGCCGACGCGCTCAAGTCGGGCACCGAAGCCGCCCAGGGGCGGGTGCTCGTTTTTTGGCCCGCCGACCTTCAGTACGCTCCGGTCGACATTCCGCCGCTCGTCACCCCGATTCTCGAAGGGCAGGCCGATATCGTCACGGGGACGAAGCAAGGGCAATACGACAAGCGCTTCGTCTCCTGGGTGTACAACGGCCTGTGCCGCTGGCTGTTCGGCGTCCGCGTCACCGACCTGAACTCGGTGAAGGCGTACCGCCGCGAAGTCATGGACGTCGTACCGCCCCGTCCCGATTGGCATCGATTCATGGTCGTCATCGCCGCGGGGCAGGGGTACCGACTGACCGAGCGCCCCGTGCCCGTCTACCCACGCCACGCCGGGAAATCCAAGTTCGGCATCGGACGCATTCCGGTGGGCGTGCTCGACCTCCTGACCGTGTGGTTCCAGCTGCGCTTCGGACGCAAGCCGATGTTGTTCTTCGGGATGTCGGGCGCGTTCCTGGTGTTGCTGGGTGTTCTGGTAGGGATCTACGCGTTGATCGAGCGCTATGTGTTCGGCATCGGGTTTCGCCCGATTCTCAACCTGATCCTGTTGCTCGTACTCGCCGGTTTGATCTTGTTCGGGTTCGGCTTCGTGGGCGAGCTCGTGGCGGGGCAGCGGGAGGAGATCCGCTCCTTGCAGCGGGACATCGATCGCCTGCGGGAACGCGAACAATCGCACTGACCGAGCCTCGGCGCCGGTCTCGGGCGCTTATATTCACGCCCGATGCGCATTCTGGTGGTTGCCCACAATTACCCTCGTTTCCCTGGAGACCCAGCCGGTGCGTACGTTGCCCGGCTCGCCCGCGCAGCCGCGGCATCCGGTGCCACCGTCCAGGTGATTGCGCCACATAGCGTCTCGGCGCGCGAAGAGGAGGAAACGGACCAGCTCCGGGTCCACCGCTTCCGGTATGCCCCGGAGAGCCTGGAACGAGTCGGATACCGCGGTGACGTCAGGCGACGCGCGTTGTTCGCGCCCCTGACCCTGGCGGCCATCCCGGCGTACCTGCTGCGCTTCCGTTCGGCCATCCGCCGCCACACGGCGTCATTTCACCCCCAGGTCGTGCACGCGCATTGGTGGTTTCCGGCAGGCTGGCTCGTCTCGGGAATCGGCGTGCCCTACATCGTCACCTGCCATGGCAGCGACGTCCGCTTGCTCGAGCGCAGTGCGTTACTGCGGCGCGCCAGTCGATCTGTGTTCCGCCGTGCTGGCGCGGTAACTGCTGTCTCCCAGTTTTTGGCGACCGACCTGGAACGTCAGACCGATGGCCTGCGTCATGCCGTTTCGGTCACACCGATGCCGGTCGACGTGGAGCTGTTCGGGCGCGGCTTGGCCACGCCCAAGTCCATCCCGCCGCGGCTGCTGTATGCCGGGAACCTGGTCCCGAGCAAGGGCGTCGACGTCCTGCTCCGAGCCGTGGGCGTGCTGCATCAACAGGGCATCGAATGCCGGCTGAAGATCCTCGGCGAGGGGTCGGCACGCCCCGATCTGGAACGGCTGGCCATCGCCCTCGACGTCGGCGACCGCGTCGAATGGTCCAGCTTTGTCCCCCAGGATCGCATGCCCGCCGAGTACGGCGCGAGCACCGTCACGGTGCTGCCGACGCGAGGGCAGGCCGAGGGGTTGGGACTCGTGCTGGTCGAGGCACTGCTGGCGGGGTCCGCCGTAGTGGGGACACCGGCGGGTGGAATCCCTGAAGTCATTCAGGACGGCGAGACCGGCTTCCTGGCGCGCGACGGGGATCCCGACGATCTCGCCGACAAGATTCGCCGGCTGCTCGGCGATCCGGGGTTGCGCGACCGCCTCACGACCGAAGGCCGAGCCCGTGCAATAGAAACCTATTCCAGCGCCGCCGCCGCTCGCCCATTCCTCAAGCTCTACGATGCCCTCGCTCACGATCGCCCGGCATCCTGAGCCGCCGTCCGGCTGGGAGCAGCTGGTCCGCGAGCAGGGGACCTTTTACCACCACGCATTGTGGATCACTGAGGTGGCGCGCTGTTTCGCCTACCCGTTGCACGTGTTGACCGCCGAGGCAGCGGGGCAGGTCGTGGGCGGGCTCGCGCTGGCCGAAGTCCCGGCTTTGGTCGGGCCGCGCCGGCTGGTGAGCTTTCCCTTCAGTTTCGTAGCAGGGTCGATGGCCGCCACCGTCGATGCCCATGGCGCACTGGCGGCAGCCTCCCGCGATGTCGCGGTCGAACGCGGGATCAGGCGGATCGAGCTCAAGCAACCGATTACGGCGCCGCTCCCGGCGCCTGGGTTCGAGCGCAGCGCGCGCTACACGACGTTCCGGGTATCGACGGTGGGAGGCGAACAGGCCGTCTGGAAGCGACTGCATGTGACGAGTACTCAGCAGCGGATCCGCAAAGGGCAGAAGGCCGGTGTGACCGTGTCGGATGGCACGTCGGAGCAGGATTGGCTCGCCATGGCACGGCTCGAGGAGCTAGTGCAGCACGGCCATGGCGTCCCCGCGCCGCCGCGACGGTTTTTCCTGGATTCCTGCCGCCGGTTGCAGCAGGCCGGGCTAGTCGATCTCTACCTTGCGCGCATCCCCGACGGCCGCATTGCCGCGGGGTTCGTGATGTTCAAAGGACCACGCGACTGGGTGTACGCGTTCAGCGCGTCAGAGCCCGCGCTGGTGCGCGAGTATCGCCCCACACACGTGCTCCTCTGGGCCGGCTTGCAGCGCGCCGCGGCGGCCGGGGTCACGGTCGATCTGGGTCGCACCGCACCGGAACAGACGTCGCTCGCCGAATTCAAGCAGCGCTGGGGTGCGGAGGCCGTACCGCTGGCATATGATTACTGGCCTAGCGCCGGCGGCCTCAATCAGGGCCGCCGCGACCGCGGCGCCCTGGCGCTCGCGGCACGCGTCTGGTCGGCGCTGCCTGCGCCCGTGGCGCGGCTCGGCTCGGGCCTCTACCGCTATCTCGGGTGATCGATGGGACGATTCCTGTGGCGGCTGCGCAAGAAGGTGTTCAAGCGGCTGGCGCGGAACGCTTTCTTCCCGGGCTGGCGGGTTCGGCTGCTGCGCTGGTGCGGGTACCAGATCGGCCGCGACGTGTATATCGCCGACGAGCTTTTGATCGCCGAAGAGCTGGAAGACCGCGCCAACCTGACCCTGGGCGATCGGGTCAGCATTGCCCCTCGCGTGACGCTGGTGCTGTCCTCTCACCCCAATGCATCGCGCATCCGCTCGTTCGCCCCGGTGAAGCGGGCGCCCATCGTGATCGAGGCGGACGCGTGGCTCGGTGCCGGGGTCGTGGTGCTCCCGGGCGTGCGGATCGGGCGGGGAGCCATCATCGGCGCGAACACCGTGGTGACCCAGGACGTCCCACCGCTGCACATCGTCGCCGGCCAGCCGGCAAAGACCGTCCGCATCCTGACGCCGCCGCCGGATTGGTCGTGATCCGCCCGACGGTCCCTCCCGATCTCTCGGCGGGGGAGCGGTACGGCCTCGATGTTTTGCTGGACCTCTCGCGCTTGCTCATTCTCTCGGATCCAGCGGCCGATGTCGTGCGGCTCACGATCGGCGCCAAGCGCCCCGTGTCGCTCGATCACTTTGTGCAGCACGATGTGGTCCCCGAACGGGGCGACGGCGAGGTCCGCGTGGAACGGGACATCCTGACCTGCGTCACCGCCCTGGCGGGCGCGGGCGCAGAACAGACCGTCCGCGCCACCGACCGGCATGGCCGGGTGCCGTCCACGGAGAATCCCCTGGTACGCGCCGGACGCGAGCGAGTGCCGGTCGTCCAGCGGTACGCCGCCGCGCTGCGCACGGCCGTACAGGCAGTGGCGGGTCGCCGAGCGGTTCGGCTGCTTGCGCCGTGGCCGGAGGGCCGGCGCTGGGCGGCGGCGATCACCCACGATCTCGATGTCGTGGCGGGATGGCCCGTGTTCGCGCTGCTCCGGGTCGCGGAGCTGGTGCGCAGCGGGGCAGTGACGCGCGCAGGGCGCGTGGTCGGCGCCGCCGCCAGGGCCGTCGGCCGCGACCCCGTGTTGGCAGGCGTGCACGCTTTGCTCGAGGCGGAACACGCCGCTGGCCTCCCCGCAACGTGGTTCATTCTCTGCGGCACACCCACCCCGGGCTCCTGGCTACGCGGCGACCTGACCTACTCGCCTGAATCTCGTTCCACCCGACGCCTCCTGGACCAGATCGCCACCGCCGGGCACGAAATCGGCCTGCACGGCAGCTTCAGGACGACGCTCGACGCCCACCGTCTGAGGGAGGAGCGGGAACGCCTGGGCCGCCTGATCGGCGGCGCGCCGGCAGGAGTACGGCAACATTTCCTGCGCATGCGTCCCGGCCGGACGCAGGCAGCGATGCAGGCCGCCGGGTTCGGCTACGACGCCACCTACGGCTTCCCCGATCGCAACGGCTTACGGCTCGGCGTCGCCGATTCGGTTCCGGCCTGGTGCGGCGACGGTCCTGCTCCGCTCGAAACGGTACCGCTCGTTTGGATGGATCGGGCGCTGTCCAAGTACCGCGGGGTCGAGGACCCCAACGCATGGATCGCCGACGCCCTGTCGCTCGCCGCCACGTGTCGCGACGCGGGCGGCTTGTGGGTCGGGTTATGGCACCCCAATCTCGTTGCGGCACTCGGATACCCGGACGCGGCTGACGCTTTCCGAGGCTTGCTCGCGTCCCTGGCCTCCGACGCACCGTATTGGGGCACGTTGGGACGAATCGTCGATTGGCGACGGGCGCGACGGGCCGTCCGGGCAAGGCGGCTGGCCCGCGACGGATCGGTCGACCTGGTGATCGGCGGACCGTGCGATTGGTCCATGACTGTGGAAGACGAGCAGGGGAGGGTGATAGCGCAGGGCGTCAGGCCGGAACGCGATGGCTGAGCGGCGCTGGTGGTGGCGCGCCGCGCAGGTGGCGCTTGCACTGCTGGTCGTCGGCCTTGCGGCGCGCAAGCTCGTACTGAACTGGGCAGAGCTCCGGAGTCAGGAGATCCAGTGGGAGCTCCAACCCGCTTGGCTGCTCGCGGCGGCCGCCATCACGTGGGCTGCGTACGGCCTGCTGGTGGAGGCGTGGCGGCGGGTCGTAGTCGCGATGGGCCAACGGCTGGGGTATCGGGACGCAGCTCGGATCTGCATGGTGTCGAATCTGGGCAAGTACATCCCCGGGAAGGTCTGGGCGATCGCAGGGAACGCGCTGCTCGCTCAACAGGCCGGTGTGAACCCGACCGTGTCGGTGGCAGCGGCCATGGTGCTCCAGGCGCTCGCATTGGCGAGCGGCGTGACGCTCGTGGGGATGCTCGGCCCCGCGACGCTGCGAGCGTACGGGACCGGCTACGTTGTCGTCACCGTCATCCTGGGTGTCCTGGCGGTCCTCGGTGTGTTCACGCTTACCTCAGGTCGGCTGTTGGGGATGTTGCGGCGCGTGCTGCCGGCGGCGATGCCCGTCCTGACCCCGGTCCCACTCGGGGTCATGCTTGCGGCTTTCACCGCGAACGTGTGCGCTTGGGCAGCCTATGGCCTGGCGTTCGTATGCCTGTCGCGAGGGATCACCCCGGACGCCGCTCTGACCTGGAGCCAGGCCTCGACGGTGTTCACGATTTCGTATCTTGTAGGCCTCGTGGCGCTGTTCGCCCCGGGGGGCGTGGGTCCGCGCGAATCGCTGTTCGTCGTGCTGCTCACCGGTCCGCTCGGGCCCAAGCTGGCGGTCGTCCTGGCGCTGGCCAGCCGGGTCTTGCTCACGATCACGGAGCTGGGTGCCGCCGCGCCGTTTCTCCTCGTGCGAAAGGGAACACCGCGTTGACCCAGACGAGCCACGCCGAACCGTACGCGCCCAAGCGGCCGAACCTGACCGCGTTCGGATTCCTCTGTCTCTGGATCGCGATTCTCTCGTTGCCGATGTGGAGCGGGCAATTCCTGGCCGGCCCACACAGCGACCAGTACGTCGACGGCTATGCGATCCGTTGGTGGGACGCGATGCACTGGCGCTCGACGGGGAGCCTCCCGCAGTGGAATCCGTTCTTGTTCGGGGGGCACCCGGTATTCACCGGGTTCGGGGACCTGTTCTACCCGTCGGCCTGGCTGCGGCTCGTGTTACCCACCGCCATCGCGATCGACCTCGCGTTCGTCGTGCATTACGTGCTGCTCGGTCTGTTTGCCTACTTCCTGCTGCGTCTCCTCAATGTGTCATGGCTCGGGTCGGTCACGGGCGCCACGGCGTATCAGCTGAGCGGAATCGTGGTGTCGCTCATGAGCCCGGGGCACGACGGTAAACTGTTCGTCTCGACAATGCTGCCGTTGATGCTGATCGCGCTGGTACTCGCGATCCGGCGGCGCCGCTGGGAGGGGTACGCGCTGTTGGGACTCGCCGTGGGGCTCGCGCTGCTCTCGCCTCAGTACCAAATGGCCCAGTACGCGCTCCTCACGACCGGTTTCTTTGCCCTGTATCTCGTCTTTGGGGAACCGCTGCAACTGTCGCCGCGCGACCGCTGGCTGGCGCTCGTGGGTGCGGTAGGGGGTGTCGTGCTGGGATTCGGCATCTCGATGATCCAGGTGCTGCCATTCTTTCATTCCATCCCATACGGCACTCGCGCCGAAACGGCCGGATATGCCTGGTCTACGTCGTATGCCATGCCGTGGGCCCATGTCCCGGAGTTGTTCCTGGCCGGATTCACCAGCAAATACGAGGGCTATTGGGGGCCGAATCCCATCAAGCTCCACGGTGAGTACTTGGGACTGCCAGTGTTGGCCCTCGCCGCAATCGGGGTTGGCAATACCCGTCGGAAACTCGTCTGGTGGTGTGGCGGCATTGCCGTCCTGTTCCTGCTCGTCAGTCTCGGGGGGGCCACCCCGTTTTATCGGCTGTGGTACGCCATTGTGCCCTATGTCAACAAGACCCGCGCGCCCGGGATGGCCCTCTATGTCGTTGCGTTGGCGGTGTCGGCACTCGCGGCCCTTGGCGTCGAGCGACTGGAGCGCGGAGAGGGGAAGCGGGCGATGCAGATCGCACTCGGCGCGGCTGCCTTCGTGGCGCTGCTGGCCCTCTCCGGTGTGTTCGGCTCTATCGCCGAGGGGATCGCCCGCGCCGGGCAGCGCGACGCTTCCGCGGCGCAGGCAGGGATCCGGAACGGCGCCCTGGGGAGCGCCATCGGCCTGGGGCTCGTCGCAGCGTTGGCGCTGGCGTATCTCGGCGGCCGTGTCAAATCCATGGCCTTCGCTCCCCTGCTCGTCCTCCTGGTTGGGGCCGACCTGTATTGGGCCGGCAAGGGGTTCTGGCAGTGGAGCCGTCCCGAACAGGAGATGTTCCGCGAGGATCCCATCGTCCAGCGGTTGCGTGCTACGCCGAAGCCATACCGTGTCCTGGACTCTGGCATGTATCCAGGGGATCTGCTCATGCGACACGAGGTGCCGCTCGTGATGGGCTACTCCGGCGTGGAACTGGGGGCCTACGATGAGCTGCTTGGCGGTCGGAATGAGTGGCGGTATTTGAGATCCAGCATCCACTTGTGGCAGTTGCTCGCGATTCGGTACGTCGTACTGCCAGATTCGACGGGCCTGCCGGGTTATCACCGCGTCCTGGGGCCGGTGACGACCGCCACAGATCGCGCCGCGTACTTGTACGAGGCCGATACCGTGCCCCCCTATGCCCGGGTGGTGCCCGCCGCGGTGAAGGGCGACACCGGTCGCATCATTCCCACGCTCATCGACCCGCGCCTGGATTACGGGCGATTGGTACTGTTCGACAGCAGCGAGGCGGTGAACCCCTTGCCGGTGCTCGAAATGCCCGCGCCGAGCCCGTCCCGGGCGACCGTCACCCACTGGACGCCCGGTCGGATGGCAATCACTCTCGATCCTCCGCCACCCGCGGACAGCTACCTCCTCATCGCCGAGAACTGGTATCCCGACTGGCACGCGACCGTGGACGGGCAAACCGCCCCGGTGCTGCGCGGTGACCATACGTTCCTCACGGTACCGGTGGCCGCTGGGTCGAAACGCGTGGAGCTAGTCTTCTCGTCTCGCCACTACGCTCAGGGACGGATGATCACGTGGATCTCGTTGCTACTCCTCGCCGGCTGGGCCGGGGCAGGGCTGGCGTCGCGGAGGGGGGGGGCGCGTCGGAGTGGCTGAGAAGGTGCTGGTCGTCATTCCGACCTACAACGAGGCGTCCAACCTCCCCACCCTGGTCCCTCAAGTCTTGGCCCAGGATCCTCGCCTCGAGATTCTGGTGGTAGACGACAACTCGCCGGACGGTACCGGCCCCTTGGCCGACACGTTGGCGCTGGCCAACCCGCGTGTGCATGTGTTGCACCGTGAGGGAAAGCTTGGACTGGGCACGGCATACATCACCGGGTTTCGGTGGGCGCTCGAGCGGGGCTATGAGTACGTCATCGAAATGGACGCAGACTTCTCCCACGACCCGGCGCACCTCGCGGAGTTCCTGAAGGCGGCAACCACCGCAGACCTGGTGCTTGGTTCCCGCTACCTTGGCGGGAGAGTAACGGTCGTGAACTGGCCGATCGGCCGGCTGATGTTATCCTACTGGGCCAACGTGTATGCACGGTGGGTGACAGGACTGAGGATCTGGGACCTGACCGGCGGGTTCAAGTGTTTTCACCGACGAGTGCTGGAAGCACTTGACCTGTCGCAAGTTCGGTCCAATGGCTACGCATTCCAGATAGAGATGAGCGTGCGCGCATGGCGAAAAGGGTTCAAGCTCGCGGAAGTGCCCATCGTGTTCGTGGATCGAACCGTGGGACAAAGCAAGATGAACCGAAAGATCGTCCGCGAAGCGATCTGGGTCGTGCCGCGGCTGCGTCTCATGGCTTGGTTCGGTCGCATCTAGTCGGTCTGGCCGTCTACAAGATGACGGGGTCAGGAAACGACTTCGTCATGGTGGATGGGCGGTTCACGGCACCGTCCGAGTGGTCCGCCGACGATATCCACGGTGTGTGTGCTCGGGGCACCGGCATCGGCGCCGACGGGCTCGTGTTCTTGAGCCCCGGAAGTGCAGTCGGGGCCGTCCGCATGGTCTATTTTAACAGCGACGGCTCGCACGCAGCGATGTGCGGCAACGCGGCGCTTTGCAGCACGCGGCTCGCCGCCTTCCTGGATCTCGGCAATCCCGCTGGGATGCGGCTGGAAACCGACGCGGGGGCCTACGAGAGCCGATGCCCGGGTCCCGGAGATCGAGCCGAGCTGCACCTGTCCGCCGTGAGTGCCCCGACAACGCCTCCGCTGCGCCTCGCGACCGGCGAACACCGCACCGGGTTCGCGACCGTCGGGGTGCCGCATCTGGTCGTGGCGGTGGACGACCTCGATGCAGTCGACTTGGCGGGCCGCGGCCGTGGGCTGCGGTTCGATCCCGGGCTCGGTCCGGCGGGTGCCAACGTGAATTTCATCGCCCCGACCACCAAGCGATCCGTGTGGGCGATGCGAACCTACGAGCGAGGTGTGGAAGCGGAGACCCTCGCGTGCGGAACGGGCGCCGTGGCGGCTGCGTGCATCCTGCGCGACTGGAGTGCCGCCGACTTTCCTGTGTCCGTGATGACGCGTTCCGGTTTACCGCTGGTGGTACGCGCCCGACGGACCCGGGATGGGCGCTACGACGACGTATGGCTGGAGGGGCAGGCGCGAATGGTCCTTCGGGGAGTGTTGACTTCCTAACGATTATCCACATTCACACACAAGCTAACTTAACATAACATCTATTATACGAAGCTAGACCAGTCCTAGTTAGAACCACGGTCGAGCTCACCCAGGCGCACCTTCGCTTCGACGGCCGTGGTTGTGGAATCGAGGTTAGTCACGATCTCCCGGTAGTTCGCCCGGGCGTGCACGGTATCCCCTGCCACGAGCCACGCCCGCCCAGCATCGGAAAGGAACTGCGCACGCTGGAACGGCAACCGGGCATGACCGGCGGCCGCTTCGTAGGCCTCCGCCGCCTCCTTGGCGTGCCCAATGTTCTCATAGGCCGCCCCGAGGAGACCGAAGGCTTGGGACCGGTAATCGACATGGGCCTCCGGCGCGACCTGCTGCAGCAGCTCGATAACCTGCTGGCTCTGGCCCTGGGCCAACCGTACCTGAGCAAGCAGAATCGACGCCTCGTTGGCCGATCGCGTTCCGGAATAGTTCTCTCGAATGCGGGCCAGTTCGCTTGCCGCCAGCCCGTAGTTCTTCGACTCGAGGGCAAACCGGGCCGAATTGAGCTGCTGGCTCGCAATGCGCTCGCTTTGGCGCGTCGAGACGCGTTTCCAACCGAACAACCCGCCGGCAACGACCAGAATCCCGAGACCCCAGGTGAGCTGCCTCCGGTTTCGACCAGCCCACCCCGCGAGCTTCTCAAGACCGGTTGCTTGAGCCGCCACCCCATGTCCAGCCCGAACCGTTGTCGCCACGATGCCTACTTTCCGGTTACGACTGCGAGTCTACCCGTGTCTGTGCGCCCCCAGTGCCCCTGGGGCGACTCGAACGCCCGACCAACGGTTTAGGAAACCGCTGCTCTATCCAGTCTGAGCTACAGGGGCGTAAGCGGCGTAATCTAGAGGAGTTAGGGACGTTGAATCAAGGTCCCACTTCAATACCGCAACAACGCTTCCACTCGAACCGGAACGAGCCTATTCCGCCCATCCAGGAACCCAAGTTCAATGAGAAAGCTGAACCCCACGATCTCCGCCCCGCGGGTCCGCACCAGGCGCGCCGCGGCCTCGGCTGTTCCTCCGGTCGCCAGCACATCATCCACGATCATCACGCGATCTCCGCGGCTGATCGCGTCGGAATGCATCTCCAGGGCGTCCGTCCCGTACTCCAAACTGTACTCCACCCGCTCGCGTGACGATGGGAGCTTGCCGGGCTTGCGAACCGGCACGAGGCCAGAACCGAGCTGCAGCGCTATCGGGGCGCCAAACATGAATCCCCTGGATTCGATGGCCACGACTCGGGTGATCCCCGCGCTCCGGAACGGCTCGGCCATAGCGCGCGTCGCCAGGTCGAACAGCCGAGGATCGAGCAGGACCGGCGTAATGTCCTTGAAGATGATCCCGGGCTTCGGAAAATCGGGGACATCACGTACCGCTTGGAGGAGTTGGTATGATGCGTCCACGAATCCCCGCCTGTGATGTGACCTAACTAGTTCACATCAAATGGATTAGGTAGTTGAATCTCGTGTGTAACTTCTTCTTTTTCCACACCGTCCACTCGCGCCATGGACGGTCCGCGTGCGAGCGCCTTCTCGAGCTTGCTTATCGCCTCCTGGGACCCCCGCGCCACCACCTCCACGGAATCGTCCGGCAGGTTACGCACGTACCCCTCAAGCCCCAACCTTCCAGCCTCGACCATGACGAACCAGCGGAAACCCACCCCCTGGACCCTGCCGCGCACGCGGTAACGGTACGGGCCGGCCGCGCCCACCCCTCAACCCGTTTCCCCCACCACCCGTCGCCGCCGGTGGTAGATGGTGCGCAACAACCAATCGACGAGGCGTTCAAGCATCGAATCCGTGCTCCCCCACCAATGGGACGAACAGCGCTGTACCCAGAGTCGTTTGCAGCGGCTCGCCCATGGTACGCTCTACCAGGGTGAGGGTCTGCGCCCCGCGACTTCCCAGCGGCATGAGCAGCCGCCCGCCCAACACCAGCTGCTCTACCAGCGGGGCCGGTACCTCCGGACCCCCTGCCGCCACCAGAATAGCCTCATACGGAGCGAACGCGCTCCAGCCCAGTGTACCGTCGCCCAGGAGCACCGACACGTTCCGCACCGCAGCCGCTCGCAAGGCCAGTTGGGCAGCCTCGGCGAGGGCGTGGACGCGCTCCACGGTGAACACTTGCGCGGCCAGGCAGGCCAGCAAGGCCGTTTGGTACCCGGAACCGGTGCCGATTTCGAGCACCCGCTCACGACCCGTGAGGCGTAGCGCCTCGAGGTAGCGCGCCTGCGTGAATGGTTGCGAGATCGTCTGTCCCCCCCCAATCGGCAACGCGGCGTCCTCGTAGGCGCGATGCCGCACGGCCTCCGGCACGAAGAGATGCCGCGGGGTCTGGGAGAAGGCCTGCAGTACGCTCAGATCGCGGATCCCCTGGTCGCGCAGCCGCTCGACCAGCCGCGCCCGGTAGCCGCCGAACGTATCGGCGCTCGCCCCTCCCCCTAGCCGCCCAGGCCCCATCCGCGCACCGATTCGAGGAGGTTGTAGTTGGTCAAGTCCACATGCAGCGGCGTCACGGAAATGTATCCATCACGCACGGCCCGAAAATCGGATTCCGCGCCCCCCGACCACGTCACGTGCCCGCCGCCGATCCAGTAGATCTCGCGTCCCCAGGGGTCCTTCATCCGAGCGATTTCCTCGTGGAATACGCGGCTACCGAGGCTCGTCACCTTCACGCCCTTGACCTGATCTCCAGGAATGGGGGGCAGATTGATGTTGAGCAGCGTATCGGGTGGGAACTGCCCGACGGAGGTGATCGCGGCGATCAAGCGCTTCAGCTGCTCGACGTGGCTTTCAAGGTGCTCGAGGTCGAAACTGCCGTAGGAGATGGCAACGCTCGGGATGCCGGCCGCCAGGCCCTCCATCGCGGCGGCCACGGTACCCGAGTACAGCACGTCTTCACCCATGTTCGGCCCGTGGTTCACGCCCGAAAACACAAACTGCGGCTTCTCCGGCATGAGGGCGCCGAGCGCGAGCAACACGCAGTCGGTGGGAGTGCCGTCCACCTGATGGGCGCCATCGCTCCGCTGTGTCGCGCGGATCGGCCGGTGCAGCGTCAGCGAGTGTGACGTGGCGCTCTGCTCGCGATCCGGCGCCACCACCGTGACCTGGCCGACCGCGCCGCAGGCTTCCGCCAACACCGTGAGCCCCCGCGCGAGAATGCCGTCGTCGTTGCTGATGAGGATGTTCATGATGCTCCGAGGAGGTAGCGACCGAACACCCGCGCGAGGCGCCAGGTGTCTCCCCAATGGCGAAAGTGGCTCGAGGCGCCGTAGATCGTCGGGATCTCGATCGACTGGACCGAGAACCCCGCCCGCAGGGCCGCCAGCAGAAACGCCGCCTCATACTCGTAGCGCGTGTACGGCGCAACCTGGGGCGCCACAGTCAACGCCACGCGCCGGGTAAACGCCCGGAACCCCGTCTGGGCGTCTCGCACCGGCTGGCGGCCAATGCGCGAAGCGAGCGACGCTGACAACCAGTTGGTGCAGCGTCGTCCGAACGGCATCGCGCCCGTCCGTGCCCGAGCCCCCAGCAGGACATCCGCCGCGCCATCCCGCACCGGCGCGAGAAGCCGCGGCAGCACGTCTGGGGGGTGCTGTCCATCGGCGTCCAGCGTCGCGATGGTGCCGGCGCCATCGGCGAGCGCACGCTCGATACCGACGGCCAGCGCCGCACCTTTACCCCGGTTGTGCGCGTGGACGATCAGCACGGCGCCCTTCGCAGTGGCCGTGGCGCCAGTGGAATCGGTGGAGCCGTCGTCGATCACGTATACGATGGCGTCGGGGAGCGCCGCCCGGGACCCGGCCACCACGGCCCCGACTGTGGCCGCCGCCTGGTAGGCCGGGATGAGCACCGCAATCCGGCCGGAATCCTCAGCGACCGCCATGCGGCGGCACGGCGCCATCCAGGACCGCGAGGATGGCCTTCAGCTCGGTGCGCAGGTCTTTGATCGTCTCCGTCGCGAGCGCCCGGCGCGCCTCGGGCTTGAGCTCACCGGAGCGGCGATACTGTTCGATCTTGGTGCGTGCGCCCTCAATCGTGTACTTCTCGGTGTACAGCAGGTGCTTCACCAGCATGATCAACTCGATCTCGCGCCGCTGGTACACGCGATTCCCCGAGCGGTTCTTCGCCGGATTGAGGAATCGAAACTGACTTTCCCAGTACCGCAGGACGTGCGGCTTGAGATCGGTGAGTTGACAGACCTCGCCGATCGAGAAAAACTCCTGCACCGGATGCGGGGCGCTCACCGCCACTGCTCCGCTTTGGGGACGCGGTCCATCAGGTCCGCGATCGCCTGGCGCGGCGCCTTGCCGCGAAACAGGATTTCGCTCACCTCGCCCGCGATCGGCAGCTCCACGCCATGTTGGGCGCCCAGGGTGACCGCCGTCTGTGCCGTCGTGACCCCTTCGGCCACGGTCCGGCGGTTTGCCAGGAGGTCCTCCAGACGACTCCCCTGCCCCAATTCCACGCCCAGCGTCCGATTACGCGACAGTGCACCGGTGGCCGTAAGCACGAGGTCGCCGAGGCCGGCGAGTCCCGCGAACGTGAGCGGATCGGCGCCCAGCGCTTGGCCCAGACGGGTCAATTCGGCGAGTCCGCGGGTGATCAGCGCCGCACGAGGGTTGTATCCCAACCCCAATCCTTCGGCGATGCCGGCCGCCAGGGCAATGACGTTCTTCAACGCGCCGCCCAGCTCCACGCCTACGACGTCGGTATGGGAATACACGCGGAAGGTGTTCGTGGAGAATACCTGCTGGACGCGTCGCGCCACCGTGTGTTCGCTCGCCGCCGCCACGACGGCGGTGGGCTGACGCTGGTAGACCTCCAAGGCAAACGACGGTCCCGACAGTACCGCGACCGGGGTGCCGATCCCGAACGCCTCGACCAGGACGCACGAGAGCCGCTCGTGGCGCTCCGGCTCCAGCCCCTTGGAAACAGAGACGACCAGCGGGGCCCCGCGCACGGCCCGAGCCGCAACGGTCATGACAGACCGCACGGCATGCGAGGGAGCGGCGCACACGACCACGTCGGCATCCTGGACCGCCTCCGCCACGTCGCCCGTAGCACGCAGGCTAGGAGCGAGCGGCGCGTTCGGCAGGAAGATCGCGTTTACGTGGTCCGCATTGATGCCGTCCACTACCTCCGGCTCGTGCGCCCAGATCGTGACGGACAGCTCCTTACGCGCCAGCAGATCGGCCAGCGTCGTGCCCCACGCCCCTGCCCCGACGACGGCCACGTGCCGCGCGTCGCTCATGGGAGATCCTTGCGCGTGCGGAATCGGTTCTCGGTTCCGGCGACCAAACGACGGATGTTGCTCCGGTGGGTGAAGACGATGAGGGCGGCCAAGGCGACGCTCGCCCAGAGCGTGGCCACAGCATCCGGTCGTGTCACGCGTACGACCAGCGGGAACGTGGTCGCGGCGATGATGGAGGACAGTGACACGTATCCGGTGAGCCACAGGCACATGCCCCAGATCGGCAGCGCGATCACCACGGCCAGCGGCGCCAGCGCCACGAACATGCCCGCCGCTGTCGCGACCCCTTTGCCGCCCTTGAACCCGACGTACGGCGAAAACATGTGTCCCAGCACGGCCGCGATCCCGACGGCAATCGCGAGCCACGGCTCTGTCTCCGCCCACCGGACGAACAGGGCCACCGGGACCGCGCCCTTGGCGATATCGATCAGGGCAACCGGAATCGCCCACGCCCAGCCGAGCACGCGGTAGACATTCGTGGCGCCGAGATTGCGGCTGCCGTGCTCGCGCAAGTCGATCCCACGCGCCAGCCGCCCAGCGAGGTAGGCAGTGGGCGTGGCCCCGATCAGGTACGCCGCGAGCAGCCATAGGGCGACCGTCACCGCCGTGCCTGGCGCTTGCGCCGGAACTTCACGTTCACCGGCGCCCCGGTGAACGCCCACGCCTCACGAAAGCCATTGACGAGGTAGCGGGCGTACGACTCCGGGATCGCGTCCGGCCGGTTCGCCACGATGGCAAATCGGGGAGGTGCGATCCCGATCTGCGAAGCGTAGAACAGCCGCACCGATTCTCCCACCGGCTGCGGCGGCTGTTGGCGATTCACCAGTGTTTCCAGCACGCGATTCACTTCCGCCGTGGGCACGCGCTTGCGGCGCTCCTCCGCCACGGTGAGAATCACCTCGAACAGTTTGGTGACGCGCTGGCCCGTCTTGGCCGAGATATACAGGAACGGGATGAAATTCAGGAACGGCGCCCGGCCCGCCAGCTCCTGTTCTCCCCGGACGGCGGTATTCGAGTCCTTTTCCTCGATCAGGTCCCACTTGTTCACCGCCACAATCACGCCGGCGCCCCGTTCCCACGCGTCGCCGATGATCCGTAGGTCTTGTACGTGCATCCCGTCCTTGGCGTCCACGACGAGGACGCAGACGTCTGCGCGTTCGATCGCCCGGGCCGTCCGCAGCGTCGCATAAAACTCGACGTCGTCTTCGACCTTGCTCCGCTTGCGCAATCCCGCCGTATCGATGAAGACGATCTTCTTGCCCTCGAACACCAGCTCGGTATCGATGGCATCGCGGGTAGTCCCGGGCTCGGCTGCGACGACCAGGCGTTCTTTGCCCAGCAGCCGGTTCACCAGGCTCGACTTCCCGACATTGGGCCGGCCGACGACCGCCACGTGCACGGCCTCGGCATCGTCCACCGTGCCGCTCGCGGGCAACATCTCGGTGATCCGGTCGAGCAGATCGCCGGTGCTCTTCCCCACCGCCGCGGACACCGCAAACGGGTCACCGAGCCCGAGCTCGTAGAACACGAGGTGGCGCTGGTCATCGGGAATCTGATCCGCCTTGTTCGCCACCACGAGCACTGGGCGGCGCGCGGTTCGCAGATACTGGGCGATCTCGAGGTCAGCCGGATGGACGCCGGTTTCCACATCCACCACGAACAGCAGGACATCGCCTTCGGCGACTGCCGCTTCCACCTGGGCCCGGATCGCCTGGTTCAGCGCGTCTGATGCGCCCGGGACGAGGCCTCCCGTGTCCACCAGCCAAAAGCGGCGTCCGTTCCAATCCGCGGTGCCGAAATTCCGGTCGCGTGTCACGCCCGGTCGCGGGTCCACGATCGCTTCCCGTCGGCCAATAAGCCGGTTGAACAGCGTCGACTTGCCGACGTTCGGCCGTCCGATGATGGCCACGGTGGGGGTCTTCACGCCGCCACTTCCTGGTCCGCCAGCGCGTCGGCGAAATCGTAGGACAGGCGGATTTCCATCGGCACGCCCGCGGCCAGACCGGGCGCGTCCATATCGTCCATGAACAGCAGGTTGTCGTTCACCGCTTCGGCCGGCAGCAACGCGAGATCCAGATCGTGGCGGTCACGCAGGGCGGCGAGAAACGCGGCCCCTGGGAGGAGACCCGCACTGGTCACGGCGGAGCCGTAGACTCCGTTTTCGAGCGACACGATCTCGAATGCGGCCCCGGTCTCCGTGGCAAGCCGTTCGACGACCTGCGGCATCAGCGGCGCCATCGCGGTCCCCGTGAGGACGCCGATTCGCTTGCCCGACCAGTCGCTAAACCGCCCCGCCGCGGCGGCGATCCGGGTCTGCAGATACCGCACCGAGCCGACGCCGTTCTCGCGCTGCTCGAAGTCCCCGTACCACGCGGCCGCCGGCAGCGCGGCATCCGCCTGGAGGTAGAGATCGTCCGCCCCGAAGCACCACGGGTGACCACGCTCGGTCACTGCCCGCGTCGCCCACTGGTCCACGACCGTCAAGGCTGCACGACACTCCTGCGCGGTGGGGGCCCGCACCAAACGGTGCTTGCTGAACTCGGTGAGTGCCACCGGCACGACCGAGACCGACAATACCGGCGTCCCCAGACTGTAGAGCTCGCCCAGCGTGCGCTCAAGCTGCGGTCCATCGTTCACGCCGGGAACGAGCACCACTTGCGTATGGAACTGAATACCCTGCTCGGCGAAGCGGCGTAGCTGCGGGACGACCTCCGGCGCTTCGGGGTTGCGCAGCAGCCAGCGTCGCACGACCGGGTCGGTGGCGTGCACCGACACGTACAGCGGGGACAGGCGGTATTCCGCGATCCGCGTTTCGTCCCACGGCTTGAGGTTGGTGAGCGTGGCAAAGTTGCCGTATCGGAACGACAGGCGGTAATCGTCGTCGCGGATGTAGAGGGCCTGCCGCATGCCCGTTGGGTTGCCGTCCACGAAGCAGAAGTCGCAGTGGTTGGCGCAGCGCCGGATCCGCGGTGGCTCGAGAGCGACCCCCAACGGCAACCCTTCGGGCCGCTCGATGTCGTACTCGATCTCCTCGCCCGTTGGCAGCCGCGCGCGCACCACAAACGCCTCGTCCGCGGTCAGGAACTCCCAATCCAGGAAGTCCTCCAGCGGACGGTCGTTTACGGCCAGGAGCTCGGTTCCGGGGAGGAGCCCCAATTCAGCGCCGATCGTGTCCGGCGCCACCGATGATACGCGTACCAATCCGGTTGCCCGATGGTTAAAGCGGTTTCTCATGCCGAGCGTCGCAAACCCAACGCCGGCAGAAACTTGAGCAACCGGAATATCGTCTAAGTCGGCCGGTAACGCCAGCCGACGATCCCCCGCCCGGCGACCCGCGCGGTGAACTCCTGGTTGCCAGCCGGCTGGATGGCGGGGATATCCACCGGCTGCGTGCCCTGCACGGAGCCCTGGGCGTCGAGGAACTCGAACGTGACCCGGAGCGGCTTGGAAGGCGAATTTCCGGCGTTTGATGCGACCCCGGCAACGGTCGCCGTGCTGCTGTCCACCACGAGACTTGCGACCGTGATCTCCACACTCAGCGTGTCGCTCAGGGTGCCGTACTTCTGGGCGGAGTCCCGTCGGCCTCGCAGGTCCCAGGCCTGCCCCAACTGCCGCAGCGCGGCCTTGTTCAGGGGATCGAGCGCATTCAGACGTTGGGCCATCGTCAAGGCGCCCGCCGTGTCCTTCGTCCCCAGGTAGGCGTTGGCGAGCTCGAACAGGGCGTTGCGGTGGAACGGATTCCGTTGCAAAGCCATCGCATAGGCCTTCGTGCCGGGGCCCGAGAGTCTCCCCTGCATCAGGCGCTGACCCAGGTCAAACCACTCTGTCGCCGAGAGGGCGGTTGGAGTTCCAAACAGCCCGTCGAAGGCGCTGGCTGCCTCGCCCATCCGTCCGGCCTGCGCGTAAGCGGCCGAGAGGGTGGTGGTGGCCTCAGCATTGCTCGGATAGGCCGCAACCAGGTTCCGATAGGCCGTGATGGCCGGCTCGAGTGCCGGCTGTGCCGCCGCGCTGTCAGCGGATGCCTGTTGTCGCTGGCCATCCCGGATGGCCCGGCGGGCCGCCAGCGAGTCGGCACGGACGGTCGAATCGCGGCTGAACGTTTGTTGGTCCGCCGGGGAGAGACGCGCCCCTCTGGCGCGTCGCGATGCTGACGATTGCAGCATCCTGGCCATGATCGTCGAGTCGTTGACAATCCACGGGACGACCGAAT
Organism: Gemmatimonadales bacterium; assembly: GCA_036555485.1. GTDB lineage: Bacteria > Gemmatimonadota > Gemmatimonadetes > Gemmatimonadales > GWC2-71-9 > DASTHG01. The sequence continues at coordinate 44,756 of DATBLG010000116.1, forward strand.
CCCGGCTGAAGCGCGAGCGCTGCCATTTCTGCACCGCGGCGTCCGCCAGGCTATGGCGGAAGACCAGGCGGGCGATCGTTTGCAGGGCATCTCGCTTGGCATCGGCGTACGTTGTGTCTGTACCAGCGACGCGCGCCGCCTCCTGCAGCACGGCGGTCGCCGAATCGAGCTGGTTTTGTCCCACGTAGAGGGATCCCAACTGAAACAAGGCCTTCGGACGAGTCGGGTCGAGGGCGTACGCCTGCCGCAGCAATCTAGCGGCTGAATCCGCGTTCCCGGCCTGCCAAACGGTGAGCCCCCGATTCAGTACGTCCTCGGCCAGCGCTGCCCGATGACCACCAATATCGGCCGTGCACTGCGGGGCAAGGGCTTCCGCCCGATCGAACGCGGTGTCGGCACCCACCGCGTCTCCGATTTCGACGTAGTATCGCCCGAGGTAGTACCAGGCAGCGGGGTTCTTATCCTGCTTGTCATCCCGAATGGCACGTGCCAACACCTCCTGAGCCTGCCGCAGCATCCGCTCGCGCTGGACCGGCTGCTCGGCGGCCAGCTTGAGGTTCAGGACACCACTGTTGATGCGGAAATGTCCCGGCTGGAGGCCGCAGGACGGTTGAGGCGGAACCCACGGCTTTTGCTGCGCAACCAAGGCCGGGACAGGCGCGACCACGAGGGCGACGGCGACGGCGAGCGGGCGCATCGAACACTCCTATGTGACGTGGTTCGAATCTGCCGGGCTTGGCGGCCCCGGTCAATGCAGCTCCGACTCGAGCCGCCGCTCCGCTTGCGCGACCGCCTCGAACAATTGATCGAATGAGTCGATGACGAACAACACGTCTTGGAGCCGGTCAATTTCAAACGGTTGCGCCTGCACTGCGTCGAGCGAGAATGGGCGGCGGTCGCAGCGGGGTCCCAGGGCGTTGGCCGCATCGCTGTGGGAGGAAATGAGACCGCTGCCATAGACCTTGACGTCCCCGGCCTCGCGGATGAGCCCGAATTCCACGGTAAACCAGAACAACCGGGCCATCGCTTCGATCTGCTCTGCACTCGTTGCGGCACCGGCCCCTCGACCGAAGCGCTGCAGGAAATCGGCGAATATCCGGTGGGCGTGCAGCGGCACATGGCCGAACACGTCATGAAAAATGTCCGGCTCAGGGAGGTGATCGAGCTGCTGACGAGGGCGCACCCGAACGGTGGTCGGAAAGCGACGGGTCGACAGGTTCGCGAAAAATTCCCGAGCTGGCAGGAATCCCGAAACGGCCACTGCCGTCCATCCCGTGCGCGCGCCGAGGCGCCGGTTCACGTCCGCGAGATCCGGCACCCGGTCCGGCCGCAGCCCAATGCGCTCCGCGCCCTCGAGAAACACGCGACTCCCCGTCGTCTGCAGCGCCTGCATGCGTCGGTCGTACAGAATTGACCACACCGCATGGTCTTCGGCCGTGTAGGCGTCTGGATTCTGGGTAATGAAGAACGACTGCGCCGCGGTGCTTGTCGTATCCTGTGTGCCCATAACGCCTCCTCCGAACAGGTCGAAAAACGAAGCGGCCCGTCTTTTCACGGGCCGCTTGGTGGTCGCTTGGGGATGGTGGTGCGATTCAGCTCCGTGTACGCCCCCGGCGCCGGCCCGTGACTCGGGTCGTGCGATACACGTAGGCGTACCTGCGCACCATGGTCTTCATGTCCAAGAGCGGGCGATGGGATTCGAACCCACGACGTCCAGCTTGGGAAGCTGGCATTCTACCCCTGAATTACGCCCGCGAATACGTCAAAATGCCCGGTGGGGCGTCAATCGTCAACGCCCCACCGCTGCTTCACTTGCTCCGCATCGCGTTGTGTCCCTCGAACGGAGTCACTCCTTCCGGTACCGCCACGCCTCGATCCCGGTACCGATCGCCTCGAGGCTGAAGGGGTGATTGCCGTTCGCGTCGATCCCCGGAATGTCCGCCGATTGCGTCGCGACCGGCTCGCCACGCGTGTTCAGGAACTCAAATACCAGCTTGAACGGCGCGCTCGGCTTGGTGTGAAAGTTGGTGATGAGCCCGGCAATGCTGGCGCTTTGATCGCCCGGGCCAAACCTGCTCACGGTAACGTCCACCGGCAGCAACGAATCCGCGAGAATCACGTAGCGTAGCGCCGAATCACCCTTGTTCTGGAGCTGCCAGGCCTGTGCCACGAGCCGGACGGAGTTGCGGTTCAGCGGATCTACGAGAATCAACCGCTGGGCGATGGGGAGCATCTTGGCCCCCTCCCGCAAAGCGAGAAACGCGTTCGAGAGGTTGTACAGTCCATCGCGACTCTGGGGGTTACGGGTAAGGCCGGCCTCGAACGCCTGGGCGGCAACCTGGTAGTTGCCCGCGGCGGCGGCATCGCGGTCGCGCACCGCTTTCCGCGTGACCGAGTCGCAAGCCACCGCGATGGCGCGGCGTTGCGGCGCTGTCAACGTCGTCCGCCCCGCGCGTCGCTCGGTCCGGCACCCGCCGCCGAGGGCAGCGGTATCGGGGAACGGCGGCGCGGCGTTGTAGATCGAGACGCCGGCGTTGAACAGACTCTGAGACTCCGCGGAATCCGCGTGGGCGATGATCTGCCGGTATACGGCCATCGCCGAGTCCGTACGCCCGCCTGCCATGAGAACGTCCCCCAGCCGGGCCAGGGCCACCGGGTCGTTGGGGACGACGCGCAGGTATTCGCTGAACGCGGCCGTTGCGGAGTCATACTGCTGCGCCGCGAAGAAGGAGTTGCCGAGATTGAACATTGCGTCCTTCCGCTCATTCGCGAATCTCGGATCACTCGCGACCTGGATGGCCTGGCGGAAGTACTTCGCCGCCGAATCGGGCTTGGCCGTGTTGAAGAATACCGTCGCCAGCATGGCGAACCCTTGCGGTTCAGCGTCATAAATCAGGTTGGCCCGTCGGAATGACGCGATCGCGGAGTCGTGGTTCTGCGCGGTCAGCGCTGCGACGCCTGCGTTGAACACCGGTACCCACAGCGCGTTGCGCCGATAGAAGAGAATGTCTTCCCTGCAGGCCGGCATGAGCGCCTCGGCTTTGCGGAACGCCGAATCGGCACCCGCGGCGTCGCCGCGCGTGACGTAATAGCGGCCGAGGTAGTACCACGCCGCCGGGTTCTTGTCCTGGCCCCCGCTCGTCACCGCCTGCGTCAGCGAGCGGTTGGCGTCGCGCAAATCCCGCTCGCGCACATCATCGAATCGGGTTTGGGCGGCATTGCGGAGGTAGAGCACCCCGCTGTTGACCAGGAAGTGTCCCGGCTTGATGTCACATTTCGGCGGGATCCACACTCCTGCCGCCTGCCCAAGGGCAAGCGCCGGAGCCAGCAGGAGGGTACCGAGCATCGTGGCGAGAATCGGCTTTCGCATGGGCATGTTACTCCTTGATGTCCGCGATCAGTGCTTCGGCGCCGCGCTGCGCGGCGCGCGCCACCTCGAGGGGGGGCTGCCCGAGGGCCAGCGCCGCCGCGAGGACGTCATCGTATTCCGGCTTCACTCGGGGCGGCCCGCCAGCGGACGCCTTGTACACTTTGACCCGCACCTGCACGTCGCCGTCGAGCCGCACCGTCACCTGGCGTCGTGGCAACGTAACCCGCTCGGCTCGTGTGCGCCGTACGCCGGCCGTGGTGCTGTGACGAAACAACGCCGCGGTCACGGCCTCAACGGCTGGCTCGTCCACCACGATCTCACACCGAAACCCGGTTCGGCCTTTCTTCATCTGCACGGGCCACGTCTGGACATCGAGCGCCCCGGCCGCCAGCAATGCTTGGCGCAGTGGCTCCACGTACTCCGGGCTCAGGTCGTCCACATCGGTGGCCAATACCGTTACCTGTTCCGCCTCCGATGCCGGCTCGGCGAGCTGAATGCGCAACGCATTCGGGTAGTGCTGCGGGTCGCGCGATCCGGCTCCCCAGCCGCTCGAGGTCATCCGCCAACGATCAGGCGGTGATCCGGAAGACAACACCCGCAAGAGCGCCGCGCCCGTTGGCGTGGTCGCCTCTCCCTCCACGGGACCGGCCGCGGTCACCTCGAGCCCTTCGAGCAGCAGTGCGGTCGCCGGTGCCGGGACGGGTAAACGGCCATGAGCCGCCTCCACCCACCCATTGCCGATCGCGACCGGTCGATGATACACCGCAGCGACCTCCAAGCGCTCGAATCCTTCGACCGACCCCACGATGTCGAGCACCGCGTCCACCGCCCCGACTTCGTGCAAATGCACGCGCTCGGCGGGAACGCCGTGCACGCGGCCTTCGGCCTCCCCAATCAGCTGGAACGCACGCACCGCTCGCTGCTTCACCCAATCGGAGACGGTGGCCTGCTCGACGAGCCGTACGAGCTCAGCGACATGTCGGCCGTGTGGTTGGTCCGGAATCGTGAATTCCACCTGCTTGCAACCGACTCCGGCACGTTTGACGTCCCGTACCGAAACGCCGACCCCGTCGAGCCCGAGCCGGAGCGGCAGGTCCTTGAGCCAGTCAACGCGCAGTCCGAGCGAGAGCAGCGCGCCGAGCGTCATGTCGCCACTGATGCCGGCGCTGGGGTCGATGATCGCGATGGACATTGCCGAAGTGACGAAATATAAACAGCTTAGGCTCGATAGAGCCACCCGGCGCCGGTGTTGAATAGCAGCACCGTTTCATCCGGTCGGATGGCGCCGCGGGCGAGCAGCGCGCGCGCCCCCGCCAGTGTCGCGCCGCCTTCGGGCGCGGCGTCGATTCCCTCCTCGGTCATCAATTCGGTCGCGGCCACCGTCAACTCCGCGTCAGTGACTGCCACAGCGCCACCGCCGCTCTCGCGCAGTGCGCGCAACATCAGTCGGTCACCGAACGGTCCGGGCACGCGTAAACCTGCCGCGACGGTCAGCGGATCCGGCCACGGCGTACACCGCTCCGCCCCACTCTCGAATGCCTGGACCACGGGCGCGCACCCGGTGGATTGCACGGCGTACATCCGCGGCAACCGCTCGCCGATCCAGCCGGCTGTTTGGAGTTCTTGGAACGCCTTCCACATGCCGATCAATCCTGTGCCTCCCCCGGTGGGGTACACGACCGTGTCAGGCAGGGTCCAGCCGCACTGCTCGGCGAGCTCCAAGCCCAGCGTCTTCTTGCCTTCGATGCGGTACGGCTCACGCAACGTAGACACGTCGACCGCACCGCTTTCGGCGGCGTACGCGCGCGCCGCTTTCCCGCAATCGCCGATGTGTCCGTCCAGCAACACCAGCTCGGCACCGAAGCTCCGAATCTGAGTCAGTATGGTGGCCGGCGTGGCGGAGGGTGCGTAGATGCGCGCATGCGCGCCGGCACGGGCCGCATAGGCTGACAATGCCACGCCGGCGTTGCCCGCCGTGGGCACCACGAAGGCCTTGGCGCCCCCCAGCATGGCCCGCGACACGGCGGCGGCCAGTCCGCGCGCCTTGAATGATCCGGTGGGGTTCACCGATTCGTCCTTCACGAGCAGCCGCGCGAATCCATGTCGGACCGCGAGCCGCACTGCATCCAGCAGCGGCGTGCCGCCCTCGCCCAGGCTCACCACCTGCTCTCCGTCGTCGAGCGGCAGCCATTCCCGGTAACGCCACATCGACCACGGACGGCCCTCGAGCATGGCTTTGATCCCGGGATCGGGCGCGGAAACATACCGCACGAGGTACGGCGCGCCGCACAACTCGCATACGCCCGGCAGTCCGTCCGCCGCCCGCTCATGAGCGCACGCGGAACACTCCAGCGACCAGCTCGCGCTCACTTCCGCTCCAACCGTTCCAGCACTCGCTCTGCAAGGGTGTGCGAGAACCCGGGGAGCAACGCGATTTCGTCCGGCGTCGCGGTGCGGACACCGGCCACGGAGCCGAACCGCTCCAACAACAAGCGGCGCCGCCGCGGCCCGACACCCGGAATGGCAAGCAGCTCGGACGTGATCGTACGCTGCAAGCGTTTGCGCCGGCTATACGACACGGCGAACCGATGCGCTTCGTCCCGGGCACGCTGCAGCAGTTTGAGCGACGGACTGCGACGCGACAACCGCAGCGGTTCATCCCGGCCCGGCAGGAAGACTTCCTCGTCTCGCTTCGCCAGGCTCGCCAGGGGAAGCGCAGTCAGTCCGACCTCCGCCGCGGCCGCCTGTGCCGCGGAGAGTTGTCCCTTGCCACCATCGATCACCATCAACTCGGGCAACGGCTTCGCTTCATCGATCCGGCGCCGCAGGAACCGCGTCACCACTTCATGCACCGCCGCGAAATCATCCTGCTGCGCCCCGCGAATCCGGTAGCGCCGGTACTCGGACTTCTTGGGTCGGCCCGCTTCGAACCAGACGAGCGAGCCCACGGTATCGCGGCCCTGATTGGTGGAGATGTCGATGGTCACGAACGCGCGCGGGACGCTCGCCAGCCCGAGGTCCCGACCCAGGGCGTACACCGGATCGGCTGCCCGCTCTTCCACGTCGAACGATTCGAGTAGCAGGCTCTCCAACAGGTGCCGCGCGTTCTGGTCGGCCAGCTCGGCCAGCTTCGCATTGCTGCCGCGTTGCGGAACCAGCCATTCCACCGTTGGCGCGATCGTGCCGAGGCTCTCAACATCCTCCGGCACAAACGGCAACAGGACACGCGGAGCGCGGGCATCGAGCGGCAAGTAGAATCGGACCAGAAAGGCCGCAAGTACCGCTGCCTCCGCTTCCCCGCCCGCCCGCTCCAGGAAGCGATGTTCCCGTGCGATCAGACGGCCGTCGCGAATACGCAGGATGACGCCACAGGCGTCATCCCCGTCTCGTGCCAACCCGATCGCGTCCGCGTCCCCTCGGCCCACCAGCTCGACGCTCTGGGGCCGCTCCACCTGCTCGAGCCACTGCAGCGCGTCGCGCAGCTGCGCCGCGCGCTCGAAATCGAGCTCCAGGCTTGCCGTGTGCATGCGATCCCGCAACCGGCCGCGCACCTCGACGGTCTTGCCCTCGAGGAAGAGCAGCACGTCGTCGATCATCCGCCGGTAGTCTTCCGCGGTTTGGTATCCCACGCAGGGGGCGCGGCAGCGCTCGATGTGATAGTCCAGGCATGGGCGGTTGGGCGCGTCGTGCGGGAGATCGTAGTGGCAGCTGCGGACGGTGAACAACCGCCGGATGATGCCCAATGTCTGCCGCAGCGTAGCCACGTCGGTGTAGGGGCCGAAATAGCGCGCGCCCTCGATCTGAACGCGACGTACCACCAGGATCCGTGGAAACGGCTCCGCCAGCGTCACGGCGATACGGGGATAACTCTTGTCGTCGCGTAGTCGGATGTTGAAGCGCGGCTGGTGCTCCTTGATCAGGTTGTTCTCGAGCAGCAGCGCTTGCGCCTCGTTGGGCACGATGATCGTCTCGAGATCGGCGATCTGCGTCGTCAGGGCGGCGCGCTCTGGTGTATCCTGGTGGTCCGGTGCGAAATACGCGGGCACGCGCGCGCGCAGGCTCTTCGCCTTGCCGACATATAACACTTCCCCCGTCCCGTTTCTCCAGAGATAGACACCCGGCCGGTCGGGGAGGCTGGCGAGCTTGCGGGCGATCAGCGGAGGGATGTCCATAGGCGGACGGCGTCGGGGTGCCTCAGGGCCAGCGTCGCGGCGGCATACGTCATCCCAAAGATACCCAGGGCCACCAGGGCCAATGGGATCGGCCCCATCCCCGCGGCCAGCCGCGCAGCGCCGGCGCCGGCCCCGCCGGCCACCAGCGAGGCCACGACGCTGATGCCGAACGCCCGCCAGTCAGGACCACCCAGCACGCGACCGATGCGCGCGTCGAGACCACGCAGCTGCAGCACCACGTTGAGCGTGGCCCCAATCGACGATCCTAGCGCAATGCCGGCGGGCCCGTACCATCGCATGAACAGGTAAGCCAGTCCACCCGAGACGACAAGCGAGAATGACGCGATCTTGACGGGTGTCCGGGTGTCCCGCAACGCGTAGAACCCTGAGGCGAACAACTTCACCGTCGCCTGCCCCAGCAACCCGACGCCGTAGGCGGCAAGCACGCCGCCAACTACCAGCGTGTCGGCGGTGGCAAAGCGACCCGTCTGGAACAGCGCACCGACGATCACCGGCCCAAGCGCCGCGAATGCCACAGATGACGGAAGCACAAAAAACGTGATACGGCGGAACCCGATCGCGATCCGGGTCCGCAGCTGGTCGTTGGGAGTCGCCGCTGCGGCCTCCCGCGCGAGCTCGGGGAGGGACACCGCCGCGACGGCGGTGCCGAAGAGGCTCACGGGCAATACCTGGATCAACTGCGCGTACACGAGGCTCGACACTCCACCCTGCCCCGCCAGGGAACCAAGAAACGTGTCCACCAGGGAGGAGATCTGGGCC
>DATBLG010000129.1:0-18160 GCA_036555485.1 Gemmatimonadales bacterium
GACGAAGCCATCGCGGAGTTCCAGAAGGCGCTGCGTGCTCCGGAAGGCAAGCTGCGCACGTCGGAGGCGCTGGGGGTCTGCTTCCACGATAAAGGCGCGTTCGGCGTGGCCGAGTCGATCATGCGTCGGGCGTTGGACCTCCCGGCGAGCGGCGATCAGGAGCGGCTGGGGATTCTCTATTGGCTCGGCCGTGCGCTCGAGAACCAGGGCAAGGGGGCCGAGGCCCGTGAGCTCTACGGACGCGTGTTCGCGATCGACATCCGGTTCATGGACGTGGGCGCCCGCGTGAAGGCCCTGGCCAAGGCCCGGTAGATGAGCGAGCAGGCGATTCGCGTCGCCTTGAGCGACATCCAGCGCCCCGTGGCGGCGGACCTCGAGCGGGTGGCCGCGGAACTGCGGCGCATCATCGCAGCCGATTTTCCGATCATCGCGGATGCCAATGACCATCTGCTCCGGATGAAAGGCAAGCTGTTCCGGCCGACTCTGCTGCTGCTCAGTCACCAGGCCGCCGGCGGGGGCGATTCGCGCATCGTGACGCTGGCCGCCGTGGTCGAGCTGATCCACCTGGCGACCCTGGTGCACGACGACTCCGTCGACCATTCGGCGCTGCGTCGCGGCATGCCGACCCTCAATGCCTTGTTCTCGCACCAGGTCGCCGTCATCATGGGCGACTACCTCTACTCCCGAGCGATCATCGAGCTGGTGCGCGTGGGCGATCTCGATCCGTTGCAGGTCTTCGCTCGCGTGACCAACGAAATGACCATCGGCGAAATGCGTCAGCTCGAAGCCCACGACAAACTGGCGTTCAATGAGGAGCAGTATGATCTGTTGATCCGGGCCAAAACCGCCTCGCTGCTCTCCGGGGCCTGCGAAGTGGGGACATTGCGCGCCCCGAAGCCCGTGCGCGAAGCGCTTGCCCGCTTTGGCATGCTGCTCGGGATGGCGTTCCAGATCACCGACGATCTCCTCGACTACACGCAACCCGAGGCCGTGACGGGGAAACCGTCCGGATTGGACCTGAAGGAGCACAAAGTGACGCTACCGCTGATCGCCGCCCTGCCACGGTTGTCCCCGGAGGAGCGTCAGGTGGTATCCCGGCTCATGGCCACGGCCATGCCATCCGACGCCCAGGTGGCGGAGGTGATGCATATGGTGGAAGCGGCAGGTGGGCTCGACAATGCCAGGCGCCGGGCGCTGGATCTGGCCCAACGGGCGGAGGCGGAGCTGGCCGCCCTGCCGGCCAGCACGGCGCGCGAATCGCTTCGCGACAGTATCGCGTACGCCGTCGAGCGCCGGAGCTGAGTGTGGCGCACGGTCCGCGGCGGCCGCTATTTTACCTGGGAGTGCTGGCGTCGGGGTTCGTGCTCGGCGGCTTCTTGCATGCGATCTTGAGGCGCTTCCTGCCGCAGGGCGCCGCAAAGGAGTTCTTCACCACGGCGGTCACGCCGACGTTCGGGCCGATTCATCTGGATCTGTTGGTCGTGTCGATTACGTTAGGGCCGATCGGTCTCGAAGTGTCGCTGCTGTCGGTGCTCGGCGTGGCGATAGCGTATTTCGTGGCCCGGTCGCTCTTCTGAGAGGAGTGTCGTATGGGTGGGTTGTCGCTGACGCACATCTTGATTCTACTGGTCATCGCGCTGTTGTTCTTCGGCGCCAAGCGCATTCCCGAGATTGGGTCGTCGCTGGGGAAGGGGATCCGCGAGTTCAAGAACAGCCTCAAGGAAGTCGGGTCCGATACACCGGACCAGCCGCTCCCGCCGCCGCCACCCAGCACCTCAGCGTCCGTGCCGCCCTCGGGTGGGGAGCCGAAACGCCTCAACCAGTAAGTCACGCGGGCGGTAGTGTATGGGCAACTTGAGTGTCGGCGAGATCGCTATCCTGGTCACCATCGCTCTGCTGGTGTTCGGTGGGAAGGGGCTGCCGGAAGCCGGGCGAACGATCGGGAAGGGGTTGCGAGAGTTTCGTAGGGCGCTCAACGAAGCTCAGGACGCAATGGGCCGGACGGATGATCTGGTGCCGCCAGCCGCGGCGTCACGGCCGCCAGCTGACGCCGAGCCGAAACGCTTGCTGGATTGAACGCTCGCCGACGGCTAACTGCCGGCGGTCACGTCTTGCGGTCGAAAGATTTCCTTCCGGCGATCCACCACGTTGGCGCGTTTCCGCAGCCCGTCGAGGTACGCCTCGACGCGTGACTGACGCGCCGCCTGCAGCAGGCTCTCCCGCTGGGCATCCCGTTGCGCAAGCCAGGCCGTCGAATCGGCGAGTTTGCGTCCCACCGACTCCACCAGGAACGCACGGTGTTCACCCACCACAACGCCGCTGCGCTCCCCGACCCGCAAACCGAATGCGACCCCGATCGCCTTGGGCTCGAGCTGCAGGATCGGTGGCGGGCGGAGACGGGTGAACGGACCGACGCGCTCGGCTGGCAGTCCACGCGCCCTGGCCGCGTCGAGCAGCGGTGACCCCTTGATGGCCACGGCGATCTGTGCTGCCCGTTCGCGCCAGAGCGTGGCCTTTTTGGCGATGCGTGCTTGGTACTGCACCCGGTCGCGCACTTCGGAAAGCGGCGGAACGCCTCCCGGGTCGAGCGAATCCAGGCGGAACACGTAGTAGGCTGCCTCGCCGTCAATCACCGGACTCGTTTCGCCAAGGCGCCGCTCGAACGCCCACACGCCGACGTCCGGAATCACGTACTGACCCAGCACCATTCGGTCGCCTTCCACCAAGGTTGGTGGCTTCCCGATGGGAAGGCCGAACCGACGAGCCGCGCTATCGAGCAGCCATCCGGTGTCGCGCTCCGCCGCGAGTCGGTCCAAGCTGTCGACCAGCGCTTCGACGGAGTCCCGATGCGTGCCGGTCAGCTCGATCGGCACGAGAACGTGGCGGACGCGGGCGGAGTCGCCTTTCGCGGTGTCGACCCGGATCAGGTGATAGCCGAAGCGCGACAAGGTGGGTTGCGAAACCTGGCCGGCCGAGAGACCGCGCAGTCCCGCCAAAAACAGCGGGTCGAATCCCGGTTGGTTCCGTTTGATCCAGCCCAAATCACCACCCTGGCTTCCGCTCGCGGTGTCGGACGATTCCCGGCTCGCCACCTCCTGGAACTTCGCCTGGCTCACCGCTGCCTCCGCACGGAGTCGTACGGCGCGTGCCAGCGCCGCCGCCGTATCCGTGGCGCTCGGGCGACGCGGCACGGCGACGAAGCTCAGTTTCGCGGAGGCCGGCCGCGTGAACTCGGTTTTGTGCTCGTCGAAGTAGCGTGCGAGTTCCGCATCGCTGAGCGACACTTCAGAGTCCGCGATCTGTTCGGGCCCGACGGAGAGGAACGTGATGGTGACCGAATCGTGCTGGTCGCGATAGATGCGCCACAGTTTGGCGTCCGACGCGTACAAATCGGCGGTGATGTACTGCAGCAACTTGGCTTGCGGAATCTGCTCGCGGTAACGCTGCTCGAGCTGCAGGAGCAGCTCACGATTCGCCCCGCCTTGCATGAAGCGACGCCACTTATTGGGGTCAAACTGCCCATTCGTCTGGAAATCGGGGACCGAATAGACCTCTGGCGGCGGTGACGTCTGCGCCGCCTCGCGGACCTCTTGGTCCGTCACCGTGATACCCAGTCGGTGCGTCTCGTGCACCAGCAGGACGTTGCGGATCAGTTGCTCGACCATCTGATCCTCCGCCTGCTTCTCATCTTCCCGAGTGAGGTTTCCCCCGGTGCGTTGCCGCGCCTGCTCCATCGCCGCCTGCAGCGCGGCCTGATACTGGGGCAGGCGGATCGGCTCGCCGTCGATGCGCAGGACGACATCCGAGCCGCCGTAGTTCCCCCCCGTCGCACCCATGCCGACGTCGAAAACGAGCCAGCCAACGAAGCTGATGGCCAGGATGTAGAAAACCCACTTCGTGTTCTCGCGCATCGTGCGCATCATGGCGGCGGGACTCCGTCTGAAAGGGAAGGGGAGGGGCGTAAGTCTAAGGGCGACAACGAGCAAACTCAAGCGACTCTGGTGCGGTTACATTGACAGCTTGGCCGGCCGATCACTAACTTAGACCAATTCCCACAAAGACTTAGGCCGTGGCCTACACCAGCGAGATCGAGAAGCTCGAGGCGCGCTACCGCGAGAATCCCAAGGGGCGTAATTTCGCGCCCCTAGCGGACGCGTATCGCAAAGCGGGGCTTATAGATAACGCGATCGAGCTGTGTCAGTCCGGTCTCCAGCTCCATCCCGACTACGTCAGCGGACACATCGTTCATGGCCGCTGCCTGGTCGACAAGAAAGACGACAGCGGCGCAGAAGCCGTGTTCCGACGAGTCCTCGATCTGGATCCTGAGAACATCTTGGCGCTGAAGGTCCTGGCCGAGATCTCGGAGCGGAACGAGCGATTCGCCGCCGCGGTGGACTGGCTCAATCGGTTGTTGTTGGCCGATCCGATGAACGGGGAGGCGGCCGACGGCCTGTCTCGCGTGCGGGGCAAACTGGCGACACAGGCGCAAGCGTCTGCCGCGGAAGAGCCGGTGGCCTCCATGCTCAAGGAGGCCGAGCCCCCGTTGCAGGTGGAGCACGAGGAGCTCGAGGTCGGGGTCCCTTCGACAAACCCACCCGATCGATCGCCGCAGTCGCCCACGCCGCGGATTTCCGTCGAGTACATGGAAGGCCCCTTCGATGCGGCCTTGGCTGACGCGACGACCGCAGCCATGAACCGGCCGGAGTTCGAGGTCGAGCGCACCTCCGAGCCACCTCCCCCCTCGGGGACGGAGCGGCTTTCGGGAGAGCTCGAGATGTACGATGGTTCGGTCGACTTCAATGCGGTCGCACCGGATGCGCTCGTGCCCGACGGGATCCAGTTGGAGGAGCCGGCGGCGCCAGCGGTGGAGATCGAACGGATCGAGATCGAAGGGCTGGCCCGGACCCAATATGAGGGAAGCGGGCTGTTCAAACTCGACCAGGTCGAGCCGCCGCCCCGGGACGAACCGGAGGGCGCCCCTGAGGCTGCGGCTGAGCGAACGACGAGTCCGATGACGGACCTCCCGCTCATTCTTCCCGAAGATGTCACAGCGCCCACGTTGCGGACCTACGATGGCGGGGCCCACATGGAGGCGGCTGCGCCGGCGCCGGCGGCTTCCTCCGCACCACCGCCGCTGGAGCTCCCCGACGATGACGGCGCTGCGGACACCGCGACGCTGTCGCAGGCCGAGCCTGTGGTGACCGAAACGATGGCCGAACTGTACCTGCAACAGGGCCATCAGGAAGATGCCCTGCGGGTCTACGAAGCGCTGTCACTACAACGGCCCCACGACGCACGGCTCCGTCAGAAAGTCGCCGAGTTGGCGGCTCCACGGCTTCGCTCATCGGGGAGCGGGCAGTCGGCTGGCACATTCCTGAAGGGGATTCTGAGCGCGCGGCCTGGAGCAACCCCCCCCCCACCACCTGCACCACCTGCAGAACCACCTACAGCCCCACCTCCACTCCTGGCTGTCGAGCCGGTTGCGACGCTCGACTCGGGGCCCGATCAAGCCGCCGGAGAAGGGCCACCGGCGGAGACGGGGCACGGAAGTCCCACGCGTCCAGCGAGCGACGCCATCTCGCTTGACTCGGTATTCGGGGATGAGGGAGGGCGCGGATCCATCCCAGCTCTCCCCGAGCAGGTTTCGGAGAAACCCGGAAAACAGGCGGCGGCGTCCGGCGGGTTTTCGTTTGACGACTTTTTCGGTACGTCCTCCGCGCCCGCCGCGGGGAGCGGGAAAGGCTCGTCTCCGAACGCTCGGCCGCCTCGGTCCTCTCGAACCCGCGGCGCAGAGCCGGAAGACGACCTGGATCAATTCCAGGCCTGGCTGAAGAGTCTCAAGGCCTAGTGCGCATCGCCGTCCTCAACGGCCCCAACCTCAATCTGCTGGGCGCGCGTGAGCCGGACCTGTATGGTCGGGAGACGCTCGCGGAAATCGAAGCCAGCACCCGCGCCCACGCGGCGTCGCTCGGCGTTGAGTGCTCTTGGACTCAGACCAATCACGAGGGCGAGCTAGTGGAGGCCATCCAGGGGCTGGCCGGAAAGACGGATGGGGCCCTGATCAACGCCGCGGCGTTCACGCACACGAGCCTTGCCGTGCGCGACGCGGTCCTCGCGGTCCAGGTGCCGTTCGTGGAAGTCCATCTCTCGAACATCTTCGCGCGCGAGCCGGAGCGGCGCCGTTCACTCCTCGCGGACCTGGCGCTCGGGGTGGTGACGGGATTCGGTGCCGAGAGCTACCGGCTGGGCCTCGAAGGACTGGTGCGCCACCTCACTGCGCGCCGTGGGCGTTGACCCCCGCCCGGACCGGCACGCCGCCCTCGCCACGCTGCTTGCGGCCGAGGACCTGGACGCGCTGCTGGTCACATCGTTGCCAAACGTCCGGTACTTGACGGGCTTCAGCGGCTCGGCGGCGCTCGTGATCGCCACGGCGGGCGGCCTGCTGCTCGTGACCGATTTCCGGTACGAGGAGCAGGCTCGGGCGGAGGTGGACGATGTGGCGCGCGTGGTGGTGGAGCGCACCAGTGCTTGGGATCGGCTCTTCAAAGAGCTCGGCTCGCAAGGCGCGCTCGACGTCATCGGATTCGAGGCGCATGCGGTGTCGGCGAAAGACGCGGAACGGCTGTCGCTGGGCGGCAAGACCTGGCGCTGGAGGTCCGCGCCCGAGCTGGTGGAACGATTGCGCGTGTCGAAAACCCCGGCGGAAGTCGCCGCGGTTCGCGCGGCTGCCGCGCTCGCGGGCGACGCATTGCGCGCGACCCTTGGGGCCGTTCGGGTGGGGCAAACCGAGCACCAGATCGCCGGCATCCTCGAAGGACACTTGCGACGCCTGGGGAGCGAGGCACACCCGTTTCCAACGATCGTCGCGTCGGGGCCGCGAACCGCCTGGCCGCACGCGCGCACCAGCCCGAGGCCGGTGGCGCGGGGGGATTGGCTGCTGCTAGACTTCGGGGCTCAGGTGGACGGTTACTGCGCTGACATTACCCGCACTGTCGTGGTCGGTGCGCACGCGACGGAGTCCCAGCGGGTTTTGTACGAGATCGTCCGCACCGCGCAGCGCACCGCGCGGGAACGAATTCGAGCCGGGATGGCTGGACGGGAGGCCGACGCCCTGGCCCGGGACGTGATCTCGGCACGCGGATTCGGCGATGCGTTTGGCCATTCGCTGGGGCACGGTCTTGGGTTGGAGGTGCACGAGGCGCCCCGTCTGGCCCACACCAACAGTGACCCGCTCCCCCTGGATGCCGTAGTGACGATCGAGCCGGGGATCTACCTCGCAGGGCAGGGTGGCGTTCGCATCGAGGACGATGTGCATCTTGCCGTCGAGGGGCCGGTGCTCCTGTCGGACGGGGTGACGGACTTGGTGGAGCTGCCCTAGCAGGCCCGGCCGGACGATCCGGGCGTCGGATTGACGGATCGCTTCTCCGGGTGGTCTATTTGACTCCGAGCCCACAGACCCTTACATGAATCTGGACATCATCGGCCAGCTGGTTCAAATCCTCAGGGATGCCCCGGAGCTCGGGGCGATCGAAGTGCGCCGGGGGCTGTTCGGGCTCTGGTCTTCGGTGCGCGTCGCCAAGGCCGGACATGCTTCCGCGGGTGCCCACCAGGTGATGGTCCCGACGCTGCCAGGGGGAATGGCTCCCGTGCCGGTGGCCGCGGGGGGGGCCCCGCCGGCCGCCGCCCCGGCGACGCCGCTGCTCGAGATCAAGTCGCCGATGGTGGGGACCTTCTATCAGGCCCCGGAACCCGGCGCGGAAGCATATGCCAAGGTGGGAACCCGGGTTGCGACGGGGCAGGTGGTGTGCATCATCGAAGCCATGAAAATCATGAACGAGATCGAATCCGAGGTCCAGGGAGTGATCCGGGAAGTGTGCGTCGACAACGCGCAGCCCGTGGAATTCGGACAGGTCCTTTTCCGGGTGGATCCTCATGCCTGACGCAGCGCAGGGCAATCCTCCGCCGTTCAATTTCAAGGCGGCGATTACGCAGATGGTGCAACGCAACGGGTCCGACCTCCTCCTCAAGGTGGGCCGTCCCGCGACGATCCGGGTGAACGGCGACCTGGTCGCGCTGGAGACCCAACCGCTCAAACCCGAGGAGTTGAAGTCGCTCGCCGAGCAGATCATGACGCCGCGTCAGGTGAAGGAGTTCGCGGAGCATAAGGAAGCCGATTTTGCCATCGGCGTGCCGGGCGTGGGCCGGTTCCGAACCAATGTGTACCAGCAGCGCGGCACGGTGGCGTTCGCCTTCCGGGCGATTCCTTACGAGGTCAAGACGTGCCGGGAGCTCAACCTGCCCCCGGTGCTGGAAGAGATCGCCCTCCGGCCGCGAGGATTGGTGCTGGTGACCGGGGTGACGGGATCGGGCAAATCGACGTGCCTGGCCGCGATGATCAATCACGTGAACTCGAGCCGCCGGGTCAACATCATCACGATCGAAGACCCCATTGAGTTCCTGCATCGCGACAACGCCGCCAATATCTCCCAACGCGAGGTGGGGAACGACACGTTGTCGTTCGGCTCGGCGTTGCGTCACGTGCTGCGCCAGGACCCCGACGTCATTCTGATCGGGGAAATCCGCGACATGGAGACGTTGGACACTGCGCTCAAGGCGGCCGATACTGGACACCTCGTGTTCTCCACGCTGCACACGACGGATGCGACACAGACGATCAACCGCGTGATCTCCTTCTTCCCGCCGCACCAGCACGACGAGGTGCGGCACCTGCTTTCCACCGCAATGCAGGCGGTCGTGTCGCTCCGTCTCGTACCGCGCAAGGATGCCAAAGGACGGGTTCCGGCCGCCGAAGTGCTGATCAACACGGCGGCGGTGGCCGAGAACATTCGCGATCTCACCAAGTCGCTCAGTATCCCGGACCTGATCGCCGAGGGCTCGATCCAATACGGGATGCAGAGCTTCGACCAGTCCCTGTTCCAGTGGTACCAACAGGGCGTGATCAGCTATGAGAGCGCGATCTTCTACGCGACGAACCCCAGCGAGTTCGCCCTCAAGGTGTCCGGTGTCGATGCGGCGGGGAGCAAGCTCGGCTCCGCCGGCGCGTCGGCCGGTGTCGAGTCGATCGGCCTCACGGGCTGATGTTTCAGAAGGTGCTCATCGCAAACCGCGGGGAAATCGCCCTGCGGGTCATTCGTGCCTGCAAAGAGCTGGGCGTCGCCACCGTCGCGGTGTACTCCGAAGCGGACCGCGAGTGTCTACACGTGCGCTTCGCCGACGACGATGTCTGTATCGGGCGCGCGCCTAGCCGCGACAGCTACCTCAACATCCCACGCCTCATCGCGGCGGCGGAAATCACCGGGGCGGATGCCATTCACCCGGGCTACGGATTTCTCGCCGAGAACGCCGAGTTTGCCGAGATCGTTCACACGTCCGGCATCACCTTCATCGGCCCCACCCCAGACCAGATTCGTCAGATGGGCGACAAGGCTGCCGCCCGCAAGCTCGCCCAGCGCCTCGAAGTGCCCACCGTGCCTGGCTCCCCCGGCCCGGTGGAGAGCCTCGAGGACGCCATGGCCACGGCTGAGCAAATCGGCTTCCCGGTGATCATCAAGGCGGCGGCGGGCGGCGGCGGCAAAGGGATGCGGGTGTCCGCCGACCTCGACGGGATCACGCAGGCGTACAACCTCGCCCGTCAGGAAGCCCTCGCCGCCTTCGGCTCCGACCAGGTCTACATCGAGAAGTACCTCGCCCGGCCCCGGCACATCGAGATCCAGATCATGGGCGACCAGCACGGCCGCGTGATGCACTTGTGCGAGCGCGACTGTTCGGTACAACGGCGTCACCAGAAGCTGATCGAAGAGGCTCCCAGTCCGGCCGTGGACCAGACGCTGCGTGAGCGGATCGGCTCGTCGGCGGTGGAGTTGGCCCAGGCCATCCAGTATGTGGGCGCCGGGACGATCGAATTCCTTCTCGACGAAGATGGGTCGTTTTATTTCATGGAGATGAACACCCGGATCCAGGTCGAGCACCCGGTCACCGAGATGTGCACCAATTTCGATCTGGTAAAGGAGCAGATCCGGGTCGCCGCCGGCGAGCCGCTGTCCCTGCAGCTCCATGGGAATCGACTGCGCGGGCACTCCATGGAGTGCCGCGTCAACGCGGAAGATCCAGCGCGCAACTTCCAGCCGTCTCCAGGGCTGATCACCGCGTACCATCCGCCGGGCGGGCCCGGGGTGCGGGTCGATACCCACATCTACGCGGGCTACACCGTGCCGCCGTACTACGACTCGCTGCTCGCCAAGGTCATCGTGCACGGCAACGACCGTGATGAGGCGATCGCCCGCATGCGGCAGGCGCTCGACTCGTTTATCATTGAAGGCGTGACGACTACGATCCCGTTCCTCGGTCGGGTGATGCGCCACCCCGATTTCGTCGCCGGGAAGGTCGACACCAAATTCCTCGAGCGCGAGCCACAACTCCTCAAAGATCCAGCATGAAGCTCGACGTGTATTTCACGCCGCTCGGCCTCACCGCGGGAGATCTCGCTGGCCGAGGGGTGGTAGTCATTGACGTGCTCCGAGCGACCACCACCATCGTGTGCGCGCTTGCAAATGGCGCCCGGGCCGTCGTGCCGGCCGCCTCGTCGGAGGACGCGGTGCGAATGACGGCCAACCTCGAGCGCGATGGCTTCCTGCTCGCCGGAGAGCGCCGCTATCTGCCGATCCCCGGTTTTTCACTGGGCAACTCGCCCCGCGAAATGACCGCCGACATGGTGGGTGGCAAGACGGTGTACCTGACCACCACCAACGGCACCCCCGCGCTCGTCGCCGCCCAGGGTGCCGATCCGATCCTGGTCGGTGCGGCCGTGAACTTCAGCGCCGTGGCCGATCGGGCCCGGGACGTCCTGAGCGACCGCGGCGATCTCGTCATCATTTGCGCGGGGCGCGAGCAGCAATTCGCGTTGGAGGACGCCTACGCAGCGGGGCGGTTCGTGAAGGTGGTCAAGAAAGGACTCCGCAAGCTCGTGCTGAACGACAGCGCCGACGTGGCCCTGGGGTTGACCCAGCGGTACAAGCACTGGCTCAATGCCTTCACGGCGTGCGAGGCGGGGCGGCAGCTCGAGGAGCTGGCCCTGGCCGAGGACGTGTCGTTTTGCGCCGAGCCGGATCGGTTCGACATCGTGCCTACATACAGCGAACGCCACATCACATGAACGTGAAGGCGCGGGCCGAGCTGGTCGGCGTGGGCGCCCTCGTCATCGGACTGTTCCTCGGCCTTACGCTGCTGCCGTGGCGCTTCACCGGCGGGGTCGGCGACCGCCTCGGCGCGATCTTCTGGCACGGGTTCGGTGTCGGCGCGGTGCTGTTGCCGGTGCTCGGAATCGGGTGGGCGTTGGCCGCGTTCGGGCGCCTGGGATCGCTCACCACACTGCGCGCTGCTGCGCTCGTCACCGGCCTCATCGTGCTCGTTCCGTATGCGATCGGTATTGCCGGCCGCGTCGATCTCGCCTTTCCTGCCGACTACGCCTACTGGAACACGCCGCAGCGGTTGGTCGGCATCATCCCGGGCTGGATTGCGAGCAGCGTGGTGCGCGCGGTCGGCACAGCGGGCGGCATCCTCGTTGGGCTCTTCGCGTTTTCCGCGCTTGGCATTCTCACCATTGGCTGGCACCCGCTGGCGGTGCTCCGAGCACGGGAGCGGGTCGCTGGTGAGGCGCCTAAGGCGCCGGTAAAGGCAAAGCGCGGGGAGGAACGGGTCCCCGCGGATGAATCGGTCGTCCGGCCCGTCAGTAGCGGTGTCGCGCCCGCACCGGTCCTTCCCCCAGGAGGGGGGCCAAAAGGGCGCAAACCACGTACGGTGCCGGCCGCGCCATCCATGCCGGTGCCCGAAGGCGTCCTGATTCCTCCACCCGAGCTGCTCGCCGCGGCCTCATTGGAGGACCTCGACCCCGGGACCGAGGAGATCGAAGCAATGGGCCACCGGTTGGTCCAGACCCTCGAGACATTCCGCGTAGGCGGTACGATCATGGACCGGACGGTGGGTCCGGTCGTCACGCGCTACGAACTCGAGCCGGGGCCGGGGGTCAAGGTCGGGCGGATCGCCTCTCTCGCCGACGACCTGGCGCTCGCGATGAAAGCGCGTTCGCTGCGGATTGTGGCCCCAATTCCCGGCAAGGCGCGTGTCGGCATCGAGGTCCCGAACCCGCGTGCACGCATGGTGGCGATTCGCGAGCTGATCGACAACTCGAAGTTCCGCGTCCATGGTCGCACCCTTCCGGTGGTGTTGGGACGCGACTTGGAGGGCCAGGAGGTGTACGACGACCTTGCCAAGATGCCCCATCTCTTGATCGCGGGCGCGACCGGATCGGGGAAGTCGGTCTGCATCAATGCGATCATCACGAGTCTCATCTACAGCTATCCGCCCGAAACGCTGAAACTCCTGATGGTCGACCCGAAAATGGTCGAGTTGTCGATGTACAAGGACTTGCCGCACCTCGGCTTGCCAGTCGTGACGAACCATCACAAGGCCGCCACGGTGCTCAAATGGGCGGTATGGGAGATGGAGCGGCGCTACAAGCTGCTGCACGCGAACGGGGCCCGAAATATCGGCGACTTCAATCGCAAGGTGGCCGACGGGAAGCCGCTGCGCGGGCCGCGCGAGACGCTCGCCACGCAAGCGGGGATCACCAAAGAACAGCCGTTCGAGGACGGCGCGTACCACGATGGCATCCTTCCCTACATCGTGCTCCTGGTGGACGAACTGGCCGATCTGATGCTCACCGTTCAAGGGGAAATCGAGACGCCGCTCGCCGTATTGGCCCAGAAGGCGCGGGCGATCGGCATCCACCTCATCCTCGCCACGCAGCGTCCGTCCGTGAACGTGATCACCGGACTGATCAAAGCCAACTTTCCCTGCCGTATTGCGTTCCGGGTTTCGGCGAAGGTGGACAGCCGCACCATTCTCGACCAAAACGGCGCTGAGACGTTGCTCGGGAACGGCGACATGCTCTTCTTGCCGCCGGGGAAGAGCGAGCCGGTGCGGGTGCAGGGGGCGTTCATCTCGACCGACGAGACCGAACGCCTGATGGGCTGGTACCGCTCCCACGCCTCCGCGACGGTCGTCGAGAAGACCCAGGCGGCGATTGAGGGGCAGGTGGCCGCCCTGCATGCCGCTGAAACCGCGGAAGCAGGGGGCGAGGGGGGGCTCGAGCAGGGTGAGCGCGACCCGCTGTTCCGGCAGGCGGCGGAGGTCTGCATTCAGAACCAGCTCGGCTCGACCTCGCTGCTGCAGCGCCGCATGAGCATCGGCTACGGTCGCGCAGCGCGGATCATCGACCAGCTCGAGCTGGCCGGCATCCTCGGACCCGCCAACGGGAGTAAGCCGCGGGACGTGCTGGTGGGACTCGAGGAGCTGGATGAAATTGGCGGATAACGAGGACGGCAGCGCGCAGCAATAGGGCACCACCTGCAACGTCCTGGTTATGCGCTTCGTGGATAGGACGCTAGGTTGCGTCCATGCACAGCGGCGTACGCAGCGATCCCTCAGACTGGTCCGACGAGCGTCACCGTCTCGGGGTTGCCGCGGAAGAGCGGGCGATCGGGTATCTCCAGAGTCGCGGGTGGACCGTCGTCGCGCACCGGTTTCGGGCCGGCCGGGTGGAGATTGATTTGGTTGCGCGCCGCGGAGCGCTAGTGGCCTTCATCGAGGTGAAATCCCGCCGCGGTGACGGCTTCGGAAGCCCGCTCGAAGCGGTCACCGGCGCCAAGCGTCGTGAGCTCGTGAAAGCATCCCGTGTCTGGGTGGACCGCTGCGGCCGACCGTCCGACATCTATCGGTTTGATTGTATAGCTATACATAACAACGAGTTACAGCACGTAGAAGATGCGTTTCGCCCCGGTTGGCGCTAGACCGGACTTCGGTATATATTCGGGTCTCACTCCAGCAGGGAGACCCGCAACCCATGTCGAGGACTCTCATGGCGGCCGACGACCGCGATACCGAGAAGCTCACCGACGAGCGTCGCAAGGCGCTCAACCTGGCCATGGCTCAGATCGAGAAGACGTGCGGCAAGGGCTCGATCATGCGTATGGGATCGGAGTCTCCCCGCGTGCGGGTCGACGCGATCTCCACGGGCGCCATCAATCTCGATGCGGCCATTGGCGTGGGCGGGATCCCGCGGGGTCGCGTCACCGAGATCTTCGGCCCCGAATCGAGCGGCAAGACGACGCTCGCGCTGTCGGTCGTCGCCAACGCGCAACGACTCGGTGGGGCGGCCGCGTACATCGACGCCGAGCATGCGCTCGACGTCGACTATGCGAAGAAACTCGGCGTCGACATCGACAACCTGCTCGTGTCCCAGCCGGACACCGGCGAGCAGGGACTCGAGATCACCGAGATCCTGGTGCGCTCGGGAGCGGTAGACATCGTGGTGGTCGATTCGGTCGCGGCGCTCGTGCCCAAAGCCGAGATCGAAGGCGAGATGGGTGACTCGCACATGGGGCTGCAGGCGCGCCTCATGAGTCAGGCGTTGCGCAAGCTCGCGGGGGCGATCAACCGCTCGCGTACCTCCGTCATCTTCATCAACCAATTGCGGGAAAAGATCGGGGTCATGTTCGGCAACCCCGAGACGACGACCGGAGGCCGTGCCCTCAAATTCTATTCATCGGTGCGCCTCGACATGCGTCGCATCGCCGCGGTGAAGGAGCGCGAGATGGTCATCGGGAACCATGTGCGGGTGAAGGTGGTGAAGAACAAGGTTGCGCCGCCGTTCCGGCAAGCCGAGTTCGACATCATGTTCGACGAAGGGATCAGTCGCGAATCACTCCTGGTGGACATCGCGGCCGAAGCCGGCATCATCGAGAAATCCGGCGCCTGGTATGCGTACGGCAAGGACCGCATCGGGCAGGGACGGGAGAACGCCAAGATGTATCTCAAGGACCACGCCGATTTGGCCCTCGAGATCGAGGCCAAGGTGAAGGACCACCTCGGCATGAAACCGCCCGCGGTCTCGGCCGAAGAGGAGACCCCCAGCAGCGACGAGTAACGTGGCTGTCCTCACCGGCGCCACCCCCGATCCTCGCAACCCAGGCTACTGCCAGCTGGAGGTGGATCGGGGGTGTTTTGCGTCCCTCCCTGAGGAGGTGCTGGCACCGCTTGGCTTGCTCGTGGGCGCCGCGCTGACGGAGGAGACGCTCGAGCGGTTGCAGGCTCTTGCCGACGTCGAGGCCGCCTACCGTGCTGCCATTCGGGCCCAGACGCGCCGACCGCACGCGCGCGCCGATCTGCGGCGTCGGTTGATCCAGAAGCAGCACCCGCCGTCAGCGGTCGAGGACGCGCTCGAGCGATTGGCCGGGCAAGGTCTGCTCGACGATCGACGGTTCGCCCACCATTTCGCCGCGACCCGCGTCACGCGCGGGCGAGCGCCGACGAGACTGGTGAGGGACCTGCTACAGCAAGGAGTCGACCGGAACGTCGCGGAGCAGGCGGTGCACCAAGCGCTGCAGGAGGAGGAGGTGGACCCGGAGGTCGAAATGCGTCGCCTGGTGGCACGGCGAGCCCCGCAGCTGGCGGGTCTTCCTGTTGACGTTGCCCAGCGACGATTGCTTGCCTACCTGGCGCGCCGTGGCTTTCAAGGGGAGGGCGTTCGAGCGGCCGTGCAGCAGGTCGTCTCGTCCTTCACGGGCTCCTGAGCAGCGCCATAACTCGCGCTTTTCCTTGGACTTGCCCGCTGGCCGGGGTATATTCCGCGAGATGAGGTCCGCCGACATCCGCCGCAGGTTCATCGAGTATTTCACGGCCCGGGGTCACCGGGAAGTCCCGAGCTCCAGTTTGGTGCCCGCCGACGATCCCACCCTGTTGTTCACCAACGCCGGTATGGTGCAGTTCAAACGCGTGTTCCAGGGCTTGGAGCAGCGGGATGACCGCCGTGCCGTCACATGCCAGAAGTGCGTGCGGGCGGGCGGAAAGCACAACGACCTGGAACAGGTGGGTCATACAGCCCGGCACCACACTTTCTTCGAAATGCTCGGCAATTTTTCCTTTGGGGACTACTTCAAGAAGGAGGCGATCGAGTTCGCCTGGGATTGGGTCACGAGCGCCGAGTGGCTGGGCATCAGTCCCGACCGCCTGTACGTGAGTGTCCACCATTCCGACGATGACACGCGCGCGCTGTGGCGACGCATCGCGGGGATCGCTGACGACCGCATCTACGGCCTCAGCGACAGCGACAACTTCTGGCAGATGGGCGACACGGGACCTGCCGGCCCGTGCTCCGAGATCTTCGTGGACTTGCGCGGCAAGCAAGAGCGGGGAAGTCGAGTCCCATCGCTCGAGCAGTTCGTCGCACTGCAAAGCCAGGATAAAGTTTCAGAGATCTGGAATCTGGTATTCATGCAGTACGACCTCCAGGATGACGGCTCGCGCCCACTGTTGCCGGCGCCATCGGTCGACACGGGGGCCGGGCTCGAGCGGATCTCCGCGGTGCTCCAGGGCGTCCCGTCGAACTTCGATACGGACCTGTTCGCGCCGATCCTCGACCACGTGGGCGACGTGGTTGGGCGTCCCTACGATCGAGGGCCCGCGGGCGCGCCCTACCGGGTGCTCGCCGACCACGCGCGTGCGGTTGCGTTCCTCTTGACGGACGGCGTGTACCCGACGAGCGACGGGCGTGGCTACGTGCTGCGTCGCATCTTGCGTCGCGCCGTGCGGCACGCGTGGCTGCTCGGGCGGCGCGAACCGACGCTGGTGCAAGTGACGGAACGAGTGGTCGACGTGATGCGCGAGGTCTACCCGGCACTCGAGGAGCGGCGGGCGCACATCACCAAGGTGACACGTGCCGAAGAGGAGCGCTTTCTCGAAACCATCGAGGGTGGGCTCCGTCGCCTCGATCAACTCACGAGCGCGCCGGCGATCTCGGGGGATGACGCTTTCAAGTTGTACGATACCTACGGCTTCCCGCTCGACCTGACGCAGCTCATCGCCGCCGAGCGGGGCCAGCGTGTCGACGCCGAAGGGTTCGAGCGCGCCCTCGCCGGGCAACGCGACCGATCGCGCCAGGCGCGTCGCGCGGGGCCCGCGATCGTTTCTCGCGCACAGGCTGGTGAGTGGGTGTCGGTGAAGCCGCGGGGACGCCAGCAGTGGATCGGGTACGAGCACACCAGCGTCGACACCGACGTCCTCGCCTTCCGCCAGACGGGCGACGCGCTCGAGCTGGTCCTGGAAGCCAACCCGTTCTACGCCGAGTCGGGCGGACAGGTCAGCGACACCGGCGTGGTCCTGGGCGAGGACTGGGAATTCACGGTCGAGGACGTGGAAAAGGTCGATGGGCGCAGCGCCGTCGTGGGTCATTTCCCCCAGCCGTTCGAGCCTACCGCGGCAGAGGCCCGCGTCAACGCCTCCCGGCGCCACAACATTGCCCGCAACCATACGGCCACCCATCTGGTGCATGCGGCGCTCCGGAACATTCTCGGGACGCACGTGCGGCAGGCCGGTTCCGTCGTCGCTCCGGACCGCCTGCGGTTCGATTTCACCCACCACGGACCCGTGGATGACGCGACGCTCACGCGGATCGAAGCGATGGTAAACGAGCACATCTGGGAGAATCTCCCGGTCGCCACACGGGAAATGCCCTACAAGGACGCGATCGCGGCTGGCGCGATGGCGTTTTTCACCGAGAAATACGGTGACATCGTGCGGGTCGTCGACGTGGCGGGCGTGTCGCTCGAGTTGTGCGGTGGCACGCACGTCGAGACGACCGGGGAGATCGCGCTGTTTCGCTTCACGCACGAGACCGGCTCGCAGGCCGGGGTGCGGCGCATCGAGGCGATCACGGGCCCGGCTGCCTACCGGCTCGCCCGCGACCGCGAGCGTCGGTTGGACGAGGCGTCCATGCTGCTCAAGACCCAACCCGAGCATCTCGCACGCCGGATCGAGACGTTGCTCGAGGAGAACCGCAAGCTCGAGAAACGTCTCACCGAGATGCTGCGCACAGGGAGCGGGGGCGGGCAGGAGGGTGCCGTCGAGACAGTGGGAGATGTGGAGCTGCACATCGACGAGTCGGATCTCGACGATCGCAGCCAGATCGCGCTGACCATGGATGCGTTTCGGAGCCAGAAACGCCGGGCGATTCGTGTGTTGTACACGAAGGGTGCGCGCCCCGGGATCCACGTTGCCGTAACGGAGGATCTCGTCGCTCAGGGAG
>DATBLG010000138.1:0-5309 GCA_036555485.1 Gemmatimonadales bacterium
GTGCGGGGTCTGATCGGGCAGCAGAATAACGTCGAACCGTTCCTTCAACCGTCCCGCGCGCGCCACCGAATCCATCAGCGGGATGTACGGCACCTTCCACATGTCGAACACCCAGCGCGTCCATCCTTCATCCATCGACGCAGCGTGGGAGCGATACAGGCCGATACGCGGCGCCTTGCCTTCGCCCCAGCCGGCATAGCCCGGCGTCGCCCGTGGTGGGGCGACCGGCGCCGACAGCGGCACACGCAATGAGTCGCTGACCTCAACCACGTTGATCCCGAGCAACAGCGGCAAGGTATGGGCCGTGACGTCGTAGGGCCGCTCTGGCGGACCGCCTGGGAATTGGCGGCGATCGGGGTAGCGCTGCCGTTCGAGCAGCGTCTTGGCGAACGCTGCATACGGTTGCCGCAGGACTACCAGGTAGCTCCCGGCGGGGTAGCGCTGGCCGCCGGTGGTGAACGCCCGCTGCGCGGCGCGGATTTCCACGCCGCCCCGCGCCAAAGTGCCGAGCAGGATGGCGAGGCCCATGGAGTCCTGCTGGCGGGGGATGACATAGGCGTACGGCCAGCCGCGCCAGCCCCGCACTGCGCGCCTGCCCACCGACAGGAAACCGTTCAGCCAGCGGTCCCGATACCGGGCGGCATGCGCGAGCAAGGCGTACGCGGCCTCCGTCTGGTAACTGACGATGTCGCGCACCGTCCATCGGCCTCCGGGCCACGGCGCGGTGAAATTCCACGAGCGTTCGCGCGGATTGAAGCCCCGCGCATTGGCCTGGAGCCGGTCGAATGGCACCTGCACCGGGGTCGCGAGGTCCGCGCTTGCGGCTTCCAACAGGATGCGGACGGCGCCGTGGTAGTGAGGGTACGCGCGTGCCGGGGTCCACGCGTCGTACGTGGCATTCACCGAGATCCCGGTCTTGCCCTCCGCGGCGAGCTCCCAGGCGATGGCCGTGCCGAGCGCATTCGTCCCTTCGACGAGCAGCGGGTCGACGTTCGGCTCGATCGGATCCAGGTAGGGGGGAAGAAACAACCGCGACCCGGACGACCCCTGCTGGTGCAGGTCGAGCACGATCTGTGGGTGCCACACGCCGTACAGCGAATCCACCACGATCCGGGTCTCGACCTGGGTGAAGGCGTACCAATCACGGTTGTTGTCGTGACCCGTGTAGGAGTGATACAGCTCCGGCGGATCGCTCCCCTCCGCGGCTGTGCCGAGCGTCCTCGCATACCACTTCGCGACGATGCTGACGCCGTCGGGATTGAGCGACGGGACGAGCCACAAGATGACGTTGTCGAGGATGGCGCGGGTGGCCGCGCTCGTGTCCGTCGCGAGACGGAACGCGAGCCGTGCCGGCGTGAGGCTCCCACCCACCTCGTCGGAATGGATGCCGGACGTGATGAACACCATGGTGCGGCCATCATTGAGCGCGGCCGCTGCCTCACGGTTCGAACGAAGGGTACGCGGATCGGAGAGGCGGGCATTGCTGCGACGGAATGCATCGAGCCGCCGCAGGTTGAGCGGGGAAGAGATGGCGAGCACGACGAACGGGGCGCCCAGCGTGGTCTTCCCGATTTCGCGGTAGTCGATGCGGTCGCTGGCACGGGCGAGCGCCTGGTAGTAGCGCACCAGCGTCGGCCAGTCAGCGAGTTTGCGGTCGTCACCCGGGTCGAAGCCGAGAACCGAACGAGGCGTGGGGATCCCATCCGGCCGTTGTCCGACGGCGACCGGAGGGAAAGCGACGAGGAGCAGGCAAACGACGAAGCGACGCAGCATATGTGGGGTCGGTGAAGCGGGTAAAGTAGATGACGCGACACCTTGGCGCCACGACGCGCGTCACGTGACTCCTCCTCCGTTATGGCAGCTTGTGCAGTTCGACCCGCCGGTTTTGCGCCCGACCCGCCGCCGTGGCGTTGGTCGCAACCGGGCTCGCAGGTCCGTAGCCGCGCGCCACCATGCGCGATGGGGCGACGCCCTTGCGGGCGAGATAGGCGCGCACGGCGAATGCGCGCGCGTTCGAAAGCCGCGTGTTGATCGCCGCCGAGCCGGTGTTGTCGGTGTAGCCCGCGATCTCGATGCGGATTTCGGGATTCGCCACGAGGGATGCCGCAACCTGGTCCAGCACGGCAAACGATCCCACGGTGAGCGCCGAGCGGCCGGTTTGGAAGTTGACGCCCCGCAGTATCAGCGTCGGGCGGGCGCCCGGGGTCCGCTCCTCGCGGAACAGGATTACGCAACCGACCTGATCGACCGGCGTGCCGGCTGGCGTACCGGGGCAGCGGTCGAGGTTGTCTTGCACGCCGTCCCCGTCGGTGTCCCGCGCCAGCGGGCATCCCACGGCGTCGACTCGTTGACCCACCGGCGTGCTGGGGCACTTGTCGATCCCGTCGGCCACTCCGTCGTTGTCACCGTCTTTGGGGCAACCGGTGACGTCCACGATGGCCCCGACCGGAGTGTTGGGACATTTGTCGATTCCGTCGACCACCTTGTCGCCGTCGGAGTCCGCAGGACAACCCGTCGCGTCCACCGTCGCGCCGGGCGGAGTGTCGGGGCAGCGGTCCAGCCCGTCGAACACGGCGTCGCGGTCCGTGTCGGCTGGGCACCCGACGTTGTTCACCGTGGCGCCCGCCGGGGTGTCGGGGCACTGGTCGAGACCATCGGCGACGCCGTCCCGATCGGCGTCGAGCGGACACCCCGTGGCGTCGATCTTGGCGCCCGCCGGCGTGTTGGGGCATTTGTCGATGCCGTCGAGCACGCCGTCTTGATCGGTGTCGCCTGGGCAACCGCGCACATCCACGGTCGCGCCGAGCGGCGTTCGGGGACAGGCGTCCCGTTTGTCCGGGACGCCGTCGCCGTCCGCGTCCCGCGCGGGGCGGGGTGGCCCACCGGCCTGGAGGAAAGAGAAGCCGAGGAGCCCGACGATATGCGTGGCGCGCTGCTGGCCGGCGAGCCTGGTGCTTGGGGAATGAATGGCGCGCCCCTCCAACAACACCCCCACGTTGCCGCCGAGCGGCACCTGGATACCGAGGCCGCCATGCACGCCGCCATCGGTAAACGCGTACGGCGCGCTCTTGCCGAAATCGAGTCGAGAGTACCCGGCCACGACATGAACCAGAGCGGGGAGGCGGATGACGAGGTTGAGGCCGCCGACCAACGGATCCATCGTGGCCCCGGGAGAGCCGGGGATGTTCTGCTCGCGTTGAAACAGCACGTCGGCGCCCAGACCGACGTTATTGGTCAGGAAGTACGTGAGTCGTGCCCCGCCGCCCATCCCGTAGTCCAGGTTAAACGCCTGGTCGTAGTGGGTGTAGGCACCGAACACAGTCAGGTCAAAAGCGTGGGCCCGTTGGGCGGCGAGTACCGTGTGGCCGCCCGCGACGAGCAATCCGGCCGTGATGATCGCGCGCACTCGACTCTCCTCCACCCGCAAGATAGGAAGCGGCGCGCCGCCGCGCGATGCCCGTACGCCTAGAATACCTGGTGCAACTCCACGCGCCGGTTCTGCGCACGTCCCTCCGGCGTCGCGTTGGAGGCGACGGGATTCGCCGGCCCGTAGCCCCTGGTCTGCATTCGCTCCGGCGCCACCCCACGACGCGCGAGATAGGCGCGTACCGCGAGCGCTCGCGCCGCCGAGAGGCGTGTGTTTCGCGCCGCGGATCCCGTGCTGTCGGTGTATCCCGCGATTTCGATGCGGACCTCAGGATTCGCAATCAGCGATGCCGCGACCTGGTCCAGCACCCCATATGAATCCTCCTCCAGCCGAGATCTGCCTGTGACGAACGTCACCCCAGACAGCACCAGCGCCTCGCGATCGTTGCGGAACAGGATCTGGCATCCGAGGGCGTCCACCGCGGTTCCTGCGGGCGTGCCCGGACACTTGTCGCGTGTGTCGTCCACCCCGTCACTATCCGAATCCGTAGCAATTGGGCAGCCGACCGCATCAACGGCGACTCCGGTGGGCGTATCGGGGCAGCGGTCGAGGCCGTCATGCACCCCGTCCTTGTCGCCATCCCTGGGACAACCGGTTTCGTCCACCGGCGTACCGGCGGCCGTGTCGGGACACCGATCGTTCCCATCATCCACTCCGTCACCGTCGGAGTCTCGGGGACAACCGCGCACATCAACCGACAGGCCGGCCGGCGTGTTGGAGCACTGGTCGAAGCCGTCGAACACGCCGTCCCCATCGGAATCCACCGGGCAGCCGTGGCTATCGGCGAACGCCCCGAGCGGCGTGTTGGGGCAGCGGTCCAATCCGTCGAAATGGCCGTCGGAGTCCGAGTCCGAGGGACAGCCCTTCCTGTCCACGGTGGCCCCGGGAGGGGTGAGGGGGCAGGCGTCGCGCGAATCGGGAACGCCGTCGCTGTCGGCGTCCGAAGCCGGACCGCCGATCGTGAAATAGGTCAGCCCCGCCGTCGCGAGCATATGGCCGGCGCCGCGCGTGGGCGGGAGGTGCGAGGAGAAGGTGTACAATCCGCGGATATCGGCACGCACCGCGAAGCGGTAACCGAGGAACATCCGGCCGCCGACGCCGAAGACGGCGGCATTGTCGCTGAAGCGCCCGGGCGGCGTGCCGCGAAACTGCGGTCTTGCATAGCCGCCGAGCAGATAGAAGGTCCGCTGATCGTCCCCGAAATTATACAACGCCTGCACGCCGGCGAGCGTGAGGGGCACGCTCTTCCCGCCGCCTTCGACTGTCGCGCGCTCTACGCTTCCCTCGAGCTCAATCTCCCAGGCGGGCCCCAGGAAGTAGCCGACGCGGCCACCGGCGCCGGTGCCGACTTGGAGATCGAAGCGTGGCGCGAAGGAACCGAGCGACCCGAACGCGCCGATCTCCACACCTCCTGGTCGCTGGGCGGCCAGCGACGGTGCGGCGAGGGACGCGGCGGCCAGCAGGGGATGCACCCAGAGGCTGCGCTTCATCAGAACCCCCATGCACCGTCGCGGCGCAATCGCGTGACGAGATCGATCCCGCCGACCACGATGCCGTGATACGAGCCGTCCACATCCTGCCAGCTTGCACCAACGGGACCAACGAGCGTTCCGCCGCCCAACCCGGCAATGGTGTTCGTGCCGACTGGACCCGCGAACGCGCTCAACGAGTCGCTCACCACGGACGCGGCGAGCGTTTCCGCTGTATTGCCGGGTGCGCCTCCGTACATTCCTCCCACCACGAGCGTCACGTCTCCCAGCGGCAGCGTCGCGAACTGCGAGCGGCCCTCGGGGAGCAGGGCGCCCGCCGATGCCCATGCGCCCGTGAAGAAACCGGAAGTGAGGCTCACACGCGCCGTGTCGCCAATGGCGAGCCGCGGCAG
>DATBLG010000145.1:0-3220 GCA_036555485.1 Gemmatimonadales bacterium
ACCTGCTTCGTCTCCAGGTATTCCTCCAGGCCCCACCGGCCCAGCTCGCGGCCGAATCCGGACATCTTGTAGCCGCCCCACGGTGCTTCGACGTAGGTCGGCTGCATGTGGTTCACCCAGATGATGCCGGCCTCGAGGTTCTTCACCACCCGCATCGCTTTGAAGATGTCGCGGGTCCACACCGCAGCGGCGAGGCCGTAGCTCGAATCGTTGGCGATCCGCAGGGCGTCCGCCTCGTCCTTGAACGGAATCACGCTCATCACTGGACCGAAGATCTCCTCGCGCGCGATCCGCGCCGAGTTGTCCACGTCATAGAAGATGGTGGGTTCGACGAAAAACCCTTTGCCATGCGCCGCGATCTTGCCGCCGCCCGCGGCCAGCTTGGCTTCCTGCTGGCCGACGGCCTGGTAGCTCACGACGCGGTCGTACTGCTCTTTGCTCACGAGCGGGCCCATGTTGTACTGCCGGTCGAGCCCGGGGCCGACACGGATCTTCTTCGCCTTCTCGGCCGCCGCGTCGACGAACCGTTTGTAAATCGACCGTTCGACCAACACGCGGCTCCCGGCGGAGCACACCTCTCCCTGATTGATGAAGCAGCCGAATAGAGCGCCGTCCACCGCGTTTTCGAAATCCGAATCCGCAAAGAAGATGTTGGGCGACTTGCCGCCCAGCTCGAGGGTCACGCGCTTCAGCGTGTCGGCCGCGTTCTTCATGATGAGCTTCCCGACTGCCTGGCTGCCCGTGAACGCGATCTTGTTGACGTCGGGATGCGCCACGAGTGGCCCGCCCGCTTCGGGGCCGTCACCCGTGACGATGTTGACGACCCCTTTCGGCAGGCCGACAGCCTCGAAATCCTTCGCCAGCTCGAGGATGGACAACGGCGTCTGCTCGGCGGGTTTGAGGACGCAGGCGCACCCCGCGGCCAGCGCCGGAGCAAGCTTCCAGGCGGCCATCAGAAGCGGGTAGTTCCACGGGATGATCTGCCCCGCGACCCCGACGGGCTCCTTCATGGCCAGGGCCAACGCCTGCGCCGGGACGGGCAGGACCTCACCATGAATCTTGGTGGCGAGTCCGCCATAGTACTCGAAGCACGTGGCGGTGTCGTCGACATCGTACTCCGACTCGACGATTGGTTTCCCGTTGTTGCGCGTTTCGATTTCGGCGAGCTCCGCCCGGCGGGCGCGCAGTCGCTCCGCCAGGCGCAACAGCACCCGGCCGCGCTCCTGCGCGGTTGTCTCCTTCCAGGTGTCGCGGAACGCCGCGCGCGCGGCCTTGACCGCCCCGTCGATGTCCGCGGCTCCGGCCGCGGGCACCCTGGCGATCACCTGTTCGGTCGCCGGATCGATCACGTCCATTTGCTGGCCGGACGCGGCGGCGACCCATTCTCCGCCGACAAACATCTGGTACGATTGCACGGTCATGCTCGCGCTCCTTCGGGATCGCGCATCAAGCGCGCCCAGATGACGATGACGATCACGGACACGATGAAGATAATCGTGGAAATGGCGTTCACTTCCGGCGTGATCCCGAGCCGCAACCGTCCCCAAATTTCGAGCGGGATGGTGTTTTGCCGCCCGATGAGAAAATAGGTGACGGCGATTTCGTCCAGGCTCAGCGTGAACACCAATAGCCCGGCGCCAAGCATGGCGGTCCGGATATTGGGCAACGTCACGTGCCAGAAAGTCTGCCAGGCGCTGGCGTACAGATCCATGGACGCTTCCTCCTGAAAGCGGTCCATGCGCTGTAGCCGGGCGAACACCTGCGTCACGACCACCGAGACCAGGGCGGTGCCGTGCCCCAACACCACCGGCCAGCCCGGGATCACCGGGAACCCGCTTGCCGGGCTGAGGCCGATCGCGGTGAAGAAGCTCAGCAGAGCGACGCCGGTGATGATGCCCGGCAGAATGAGGGGCAGTAACACCAAGCGTTGGAAGAGCGTCTTCCCCGGGAACGAATGCCGGTCGAGCAGAAACGCCCCCGGCACGCCCACCGCGAGTGCGATGATCACGGCCAGTACCGCGAGTTTCACGCTTGCCACGACGGCCTCGATCATGCCGCGATCGTGCCAGAGGACGTTGTACCAATGCAGCGTGCCGAGCTGGAGCGGCCACGCGATGATGCGCGAGTCGTGGAATGAATACATCACGACGACGAGCAGCGGTGCGTAGATGAACACGAAGACAGCGCCGCCACCGATCCACAGGAGGCGGGAAGGCCAGTCCGGCCGGCGTGGCCCGCTCACGCGCGACCCTCCGTGACGACCGCCCCTAAAGCATCGGTTTTCGCCGGGTGCCCGGGTTCGCCCCGGTAGTCGAAACGGCGTTCGAGGGCGTTGACGAGGGAGAGCAACACAATCACGAGCGCGAGCACTACGACCGACATGGCGGCCCCGAGCGGCCAATTGTACGCCACTCCGAACAGACTCACCACCACGTTCGACACCATTAGCGCGCTGTCGGGACCGCCCAGCAGCTGTGGGGCCAGGAAATCCCCCATGCTGAGCACGAACGCGAACGTGCTGCCCGCGAGCACTCCGGGGAGCGACAACGGGAGGATGACGTGGAAGAAGGTCTGGATCCGGCTGGCGTACAGGTCTTGCGACGCCTCCCTGAGGCTCGCGGGGATCGCCTCGAGCACCGCGAAGATCGGCATCAGGGTGAATGGCGTGTAGATGTGGGTCAGCGCGATAATCACCGCCCACTTGCTGTACAGGAGGAACTCGAGTGGCTCGCGGATCAGCCCCGTTTGGGTGAGCAGTCCATTCAGGATCCCTTCCTGCCCCAGCGTGATCTTCCACGCATAGGCGCGCACCAGGTAGCTCACCCACAACGGGATGATCACCGCCATGTACATCAGATTCTTGTGGCGCTTGACCTTGAACGCGAGCAGATAGGCGAGCGGAAACGCCAGGAACAAAGACAGGGCGGTCACGCTGAACGCGATCTTCGCCGAGTACAGAATCGTAGCAGGATAGAGCGACGTACCGAACAGGCGCTGGTAGTTCGCCAGCGTCCACGCGCAGTCCAGTCCACGGCACTGAATCAGGTTGCCGGCGGGCGTGAGAGTGCGGAGCGAGTAGATCAGTAGCATCAAGTAGGGGATGAATAGCAGGACCGTCACCCACCCGACGGGCAGCGCGGCCGCCAGCGCCGTGCGCGACCGCGGCCGGCCGCGCAGACGATCCAGCCAGCTAAGCCGGGTGTCCGGGACCGGCAGGGTG
>DATBLG010000036.1:0-10879 GCA_036555485.1 Gemmatimonadales bacterium
TTTTGAACAGGGGGTGCCGTCATGAGACGCAGTCCGTCTATTTCCAACCTCTCCCGTTGGATCGCCCTCACATCGGTCTTGGTCGTGCTGCCCACCTGGTTGGTGGGGCAGGGACCGGTCACCATCACGGGCCGCGTCACCGGTCCGGTGGGCGAGCCGCTGCGTGACGCCAACGTCGTGATCTTCGACGTAGGCCTCAGCGCATTTACGACTCCAGACGGTGTGTACCGTCTGGTCGTGCCCGGCGCGCGGGCGCAGGGTCAGCAGGTCCGGCTGACCGCGCGCTTGATCGCGTATCGGGTGCAGTCTTTCATGGTGACGCTCACACCGGACGCGACGATCGAGCAGAACTTCCAGCTCGCGTTCGACCCGCTCCGGTTGGACGAAATTGTGGTGACCGGCGCTGGAACGGAACAGCTCGCCGAGCGCCTCGGCACGGCCCGCTCCAACCTCGATGCCGAGGAGCTGCAGCGCGCGAACGAGCCGAACGTCGTGCAGGCGCTGGCCGGAAAGGTGCCGGGTGTCCTGACCAATCAGGGCAGCGGGGACGCCGGCGCCTCGACTGCGATTCAGATTCGCGGTGCGAAGACCTTCGGCACCAGCCAGCCCGTGATCATCGTGGACGGCGTGCCGATGAGTAACGCCACCCGTGGGCAGGCGGTGCTCTCTGGCGCGCCCTCACCCAATCGTGCCGCGGACGTCAACGCGGAGGACATCGAGTCCATCGAGGTCCTGAAGGGCGCGGCCGCCACGTCGATCTACGGCGCCAGCGCCGGATCGGCCGGCGCGATTCTGATTACGACCAAACGCGGCCGGGCGGGGCGGACAACCTACAGCCTGCGCTCGAGTCTCCAGCTCGACGAGCCCGTGAAGACCCTTCCCGTGCAGCGCCGTTTCGGCGTGGGCTCGGGCGGCGTGTCGAGCCAATGCACGGCGCTCAATTGCACGATCAGCTCGAACTTTTTCTCGTGGGGTCCGGAGTTGGCAGCCGGCACGCCGACGTTTGATCACGGCGCCGAGATGTACGAGACTGGCTCCCTGATGGACAACACGTTGTCGGTGTCGGGCGGAACCGAACGCACGACGTTCTACCTGTCAGCCGGCCAGGTGCATCAAGACGGCTTCATCGTGCAGAATCGGGATATCTACGAGCGCTACACCGTGCGCTTCAGTGGCTCGCACGCGCTGTTCGAGAACCTGACCATCAGCGCCAGCGGCTCAGTCGTGCAAACCAAGCTCAGCGGGCTCGACCGCGGCAACTCGATCAATGGCATCGGGATCGGGGCGCTGCGTCAGCCGCCGGACTTCAACGCCCAGAATTATCTCTCCAACGGGGTGCACCGCTCGTGGCGGTTCCCGAATCCGGGGCCGACCGCGTTCACCAACAACCGCGGCTTCGACAATCCGTTCTACGCCATCAACGCGAACGATCTCGTCGGGCAGACGGGCCGCTATTTCGGCAATCTGAACGTCAACTGGCGGCCGCTCACCTGGCTGCAATTCAATTGGACGTTCGGCGGCGACTACAATAGCGACGACCGCACCTATGCCTACGCGCAGTCGAGCTCGGGACAGAGCGGCGGCTCGATGGAGCGCTGGCAGTTCTACGATCGGATCTTCGATCACAATCTGACCGCGACGGGTACGCACGAATTCAATCGGAACATCCGGGGGAGCCTCACGGTCGGGCAGAACCTGAATGAGACCTACTTCCGCCAGATCGACGTCTTCGCGCAAACATGGCTCGCGCCGACGCCGTTCAAGCTGTCGAACACCGTGTCGCGGACGCTGCCGAATGACGCCGAGACGCGCCGGCGGGTAGAGGGATACTTTGGCCAGGCGAATGTCGACCTGTACGATCAGCTCTTCCTGCAGCTCCGCATCCGCAACGATGCCAACTCCGCGTTTGGCATCGGCCACCAGCGCGCGTGGTATCCGGGGGGCAGTGCGGCCTGGAGCTTCGCGAAGGCGGTGCGCCTGCCCGAAAACATCATCAGCTTCGGGAAGCTGCGCGTCGCGTATGGTGAGAGCGGCCAGCAACCGCCGCTCTACGCCACCCAGAATGTGTTCACGACAGCGTCGTTCGCAGACTTCAATCCCGGCTCGCTCCAGGGGACCACGCTGAACGGCATTGGTGGCCTGTATGCCTCGGCGACGCGGGGCAACGCCGACATCGCGCCGGAGCGCGTGCGTGAGCTGGAAGCCGGGTTCGACGTGAGCCTGTTCCGGGGCCGCGCCGACCTGTCCGTCACGCGCTACGACTCCAAGTCCGAGGACGTGGTCTTTGGCGTGGGCCTCGCGCCGTCGACGGGCTTTACGTCGATCAACATCAACGCGGGCGCGCTGTCCAACAAGGGATGGGAGGTGTCCAGCAACGTCCGGGCGATTCAGCGTCCCGGCTTCTCCCTCGATTTCGGCGCCAATTGGGGGCTGAACCGCAACAAGGTGACCAGCCTCGGTGCGACGCAGCGTCAGCTCGATGGCCTCGACCCGATGCCGACGGCGGAAAACTGCGGTCCCGAGGCGCGCTTGTCGCGCTGTCAAATCGGGATCGGCTCCTCCTTCTCTGGGCAAACCACCCACGCGCAGGTCGGCTACCCGCTCGGCGTGTGGCGCTCGACCGATTTCGCCCGCTGCGGCCGCGGCCTCACGACGGTCAGCTTCGCCGGGTCGTCGCACGATGTCGGCGCCGCCTGCGCGGGAGCCCCGGACGGCGCGCTCTATATCGCCGCGAACGGATTCCCGATCGTGGATCCCACCGCGCGCGCGATCGGCAACCCGTGGCCGGACTGGACCGCTGGTTTCTCCGTCACTGCCAATGTGCGGGGCGTGCAGATCAGCGCGTTCATGGAACACCGCCAGGGTGGGGATGTGCTCAACATGACGCGTGCCTCGATGTTCCAGTACGGCACCCACAAGGACACCGAAATCCGTGGTGAGCTGCGCACGTTCGGTGATGACATGCTGTGCCACAACCAGACGTGCGATGTGCTCAATGGGCCGGTGGTCGGTCCGGGCGCCGGTACGGCGGTCCTGATCGGCGAGGGCTGGTTCAGCGGTGGGGCGCTCGGCAGCGGTCAAGGCGCCACCGGCGGGCCCATTTCCGGTCGTCTGGAAGACGGGACGTTCACGCGCCTGCGGGAAATCTCGGTCAGCTACTCTTTCCGGGGAGCGTGGGTGGGCAAGCTCGCGGGAATGCGGCAAGTGGACGTGAAGGTGTCCGGGCGCAACCTGAAGCTGTGGACCGATTACAGCGGGTTCGACCCGGAGGTCAACCTGGGCGGGGCGCAGAATGCCAACCGCGGTATCGATTGGTTCAACGCTCCGTTGGCGCGTGCCTGGGTGTTCCAGGTCACGCTCGTTCACTAGCGCACACGCGAGGGAACTGCGATGAACACGTACTCGAAAGCAGGAACCATCCTCGCGCTCGCGCTCCCGATGCTGGGCGCGGGGTGCTCGGACTTCCTCAACGGAGTGGGGTTGACGGAGAATCCCAACAACCCTACGGACGGCACGGCCCTGCAGCAGCTGGTCGCGATGCAGTCCAACATGGCGACGCGCCTGGAAGGGCAGCTCGCGCGTTGCGCCGGTGTATTTACGCAGCAGCTCATCGGGAGCAACAACCAGCAGCTGTCCTATTGCACGCAATACGGCGTCACCGAGAGCGACATTTCGGGCCAGATGTCTGGGTTCTACACGGGTGGCGGCTTGGTAGCCATGCGGAACATCCAGGCCGCGTCCCAGGCGTCCGGTGACAACTTCACCCTCGGTATTGCGAAGGTCTGGGAGGCTCTCGCGTTCGGCACGGCCACGTCGGTATGGGGCGATCTCCCGTACAGCGAGGCAGTCAACCCAGCCGTCGAGACTCCCATCCTGGATTCGCAGGAGAGCATTTATGCGGCGGTGCAGACACGCCTGGATGAAGGCATTGCGGCGTTGCAGGCGGCCGCGGTTGGCGCCGCCGGGAACTGCGCTCCAGGCGCAGGCGACCTGATCTACTGCGCCGCGGCCGTACCAAGGGCCACGCAGATCCAACGCTGGATCGCCGCGGCGAATACGCTGAAGGCGCGTTTCCATTTACATCTCGTCGAGCAAAACGGCACCGCGGAGTATGGCCTGGCGCTGGCGGCGGCGCTGAACGGAATCTCGGAAGCGCCGACGAGCGCAACGCAGGCGATGCACGGCCAGGCGCCGGGGGACTTCCGCATGTTCCACGGCAGCATCCAGGATTTCGACGCCAATATCTGGGCGGAGTTCCTCCTGGCGCGCGCTGACCTGGTCGCGGGGAATTCGCTGGTGGAGATCTTGAAAACCCGCAGCGACCCGCGCCTCGCCGCGTACTTCGACGCCAACACGGCCGGACAGTTCGTCGGCCATGACCAGAACAACGTGCTGGTTCGCCCGGCTACGTGCCCGGCGGCACCGGCGCCGTGCCCGCCGTCGGTCATCAACACGGCGGTCCGTCGTTCATTCACGTTCCGTCAGCCACTCGTGACCTGGGCGGAGAATCAGCTGATCCTGGCCGAGGCGAAGTACATGACGGGCGATTCGGCGGGTGCGGTCGGACACGTCGACGCGGTACGGGTGGCCGTCGGCATGCCGGCGCTGGGCAACGTGTCGTTCACCGACGTGATGTTGGAGAAGCACATCGCGATGTTCCAGAACATCGACGTCTGGGCCGATTTCAAGCGCACCTGCATTCCGCTGGTGACGCCGTTCGGTACAGCCGCCGAAGTGCTGGGCCGGATGCCGTACGGATCCGCGGAACGCACGGCAAACCCGAACGTGCCGCTGCCTTCGGCATTCCCGAGTGGCACGACGGGGTCGTCGCCCGTGCGAAACTGGAACGACCCGAACCCCGGTTAGGGGAGTGATGGCGGTGACGCAGCGCAACCGGTCCGGCGCGAGCCGGACCGGTTGCCGTTGCGCAGTCGGGATCGTGTTGCTCCTGACGGCCTGCTACTCACATCGTCCACTCACCACGGCGGTGCCGGCGGCCTCGACCCGCATTGTCGCGCAGGTCACCGACTCGGGCGTCGTGGCGATGAGCGACGCCATCGGGGCTGGGGCGACAGAGGTGGAAGGCGTGGTCGCCGCGGCGGACGCCGCGTCCTGGGACCTACAGCTGATCCGGGTAGACTATCGCGGCGGCACATCCGTGATGTGGAACCGCGAACCCGTCACCTTCCCGCGCTACACCCTGACCCGCGCGACCGAACGGACGCTCGACAAAAAGAAGAGCTGGATCGCCGCGGGGCTGGTCACGGCCGGCGCTCTCCTGGCCGCCCGGTTGTTCGGCGCGTTCGGCTTCGGCGAGGATCCCGGCACCGATCCGCCCCCGCCCAACTGATCCGACCCTACGAAGCGAGCCGCGCGGCCAGGATGGCGAGCGCGCGCTTCTCGAGCTGACCGCTCGACGTGCACGGCAGCCCATCGCCGCTCACGCCTCTGTCGTGGGCGGATCCGACCAACGCGGTTTGCACGCGCGTGTGACGCTCCGCGACAGGTTCCACGACGACCGTCATCCGGAGCGTGAGCTGATAGGTGTTCACCCGCGGTCCCCCGTCGGGCCCCCGCCCGCAGTCCAGCCAGGTCGACGGGTGCCGGCCCGCGATGCGGGGGGACGTCGCCTGGAGTCGGTACACGACGACGCCCCGTGCCGAGTCGACGGAGTGCAGCTGCATGGCGAGGTCTTCCTCGGAAGCCAGGAGCGCACCCCAGACTTGATCGCGGGTGGCTGGGTACTCCTGGGTCTGAATCACGGTCTGGTGGGTCAGGTCGACCGCCTGACCCGGTGCCACCACGGTTCTCACGACGTCAGTCGCGGCGTCCGGTTCCGGATTCGGGTTCACCGCGCAGCCGGCCGCCACGATCACGATGCTGACCAACCGGCGCATCAGTGTGATTGGGTCGTGTCCACGCCGCTCAGCGTCCAGATGACGATTACGCCACAGCGGGCGTTGTGTTGGCTCGAATTGAACTGGGGTGGGATTTGCGACGTGCCACTGTAGATCTCGACCGCCGCGACGTCCTCCGGTGCGATGTAATGGTTGATCTGAATGTCGCCGGTCACCGGGAACGGGGATCCGTTCACGAAGTACAGAACCGGACATGCGCGGGCGCCCATGACCCCGATCGTGCGGCTCATCCGTACCGTCTCACCGGTTTCGAACGGCCCTGGGACCGGCTGCACCAGGACGCCGGGGACGCGGCGCAGCACGTCGGTGAAGCTGCGCGCCTGCATCCGGGCGATTTCCGCCCGATTGAAGTAATGTCCGGATCCTCTCGCTCTCCGCTCCTCGAACCCACGCATCGCGACCACGAACGGCGCCCCCTCGCCTTCCACTTCGATCGCCGCGAGGGCCACGGCCGCGACGACGAGGCTGACACGGACCTGCACCGTGTCGGCTGCCTGGACTTCGACGGGAAACATGACCGCGCCGTACCCCACCATCCCGACGTGAATGACCCGGATGCCCACGGGCACCCTGGCGATCTGGAAGTTTCCGTCGAGGCTCGTCAGCGTCACCAGCTTCGTGCCCACAATGCTCACCTGCGCCAGCGCGAGCGGTGCCCCGTCCGTCACGGAGACGGTCCCTCGGACCGTCCCCTCCAACTGCGCGATGAGTGGTGCGGGTACGCACAGCAAGACGAGCAGCCGCAGCCCGCCCGTCGCCACAAAGCGCCGCGACCGAATCACGGGACTATCCCGAGCAGCTCGACGTCGAACACGAGAGTCGAGTTGGCTGGGATGATGATCGTGCCATTGGCGTCGCGCACGGGTTCCGTCCCGTATCCGAGGTCCGGCGGGATGATCAGGCGTCGCGTACCGCCAATGCGCATCCCGATCACCCCCTGCTCAAAGCCATCGATCAAGAGTCCTCCGCCCGGCGTGAAGACGAGGGGCGTGTCGGTGTCGTGGGAACTATCGAACTTGGTCCCGTCGAGCAGATATGCCGTGTAATGGACGATGGCGGCGTGACACGAGACGAGGATCGTGTCGCCGGCGCCTGGCGTCCCCTCGACGAAGCGCAAGCCGGTCGTGGTTGTGATCGTGTCGCCGTTGACGGCGGCGGTATCGAACGCCACGGGGGTGCATGGTGTCGGCCCGGGCGGATCGACGCAGCCGGCGAGCAGCGCCACCGCAACCACGCCGCCCAGGACCGTGCGGCCCCGGCGCGGGACCGATGGGCCTACCATACGGCCACGCTCGATTGGCTGAGCCCGCTTTGCAACGTCCATTCGACGTGTTGGCCGGCGCGCACCAGCAGTCCCTCGCTGGTCGTGCGCGCGGTTGAGCCGATCGCGTTGGCCTCGAGCCGGACCGTTCGTCCGGGTCCGACCATACGGGGCGGGAGGATGAAGGTGGCGGCGCTCGCCGCGGGGACGGCACCGACGCGAGCGCGCTGGCCGTCGGTGATGACCTGTATGGCGACGTCGAGCCAGTGGTGGTTCGTCACCGTCAAGCTCCACTCGGTTTCCTGGAGGGCGTCGGACGCTGCGCCGCGCCCTCGGACGCAGCCGGCAACCGCCGAAATGAGCAAGAGGAAGGCCACGCCGCCACGGTCCCACCGGGAGCCGACCATCAGATGATTGTGCCGGTGGGCCGCGTGTATTGTCAAGGCAAACAAGTGCGGACGCTGCAGTCGTCCTAGGATATGGACACACGGGAAGCCGGTCGAATCTCTGTTCCCTTGCGGACTGGCGTGACGCGCATCACTATATGAGGAGTAGCACCGTAGTTCGGGTTTTTGGGACGAGGATCCGTCACGCGTGGGGTGTTCTCCCAGTGCCGTTGGGCGCTCACGCGAAGACCTGTTGGATAGGCAGCATCGGATCTAAACGTCGTTGGCCTCAGCACCGCCCCGTGTGGGGCGCTGAGCCCCGACAGGCCGGTATTCCCGTACCCGAGGAGGGGCGACATGAACCAAATTTCCGTTCGCTGC
Organism: Gemmatimonadales bacterium; assembly: GCA_036555485.1. Taxonomy (GTDB): domain Bacteria; phylum Gemmatimonadota; class Gemmatimonadetes; order Gemmatimonadales; family GWC2-71-9; genus DASTHG01. Next base: position 7,947 of record DATBLG010000036.1, read on the forward strand.
ATTCCTCATCTCCTGCGCAACATCATCATCCCCGGCCGATGTAGTCGGTAGGCCGACGCGCTGTCGTTTTGCGCGGCCACCCGGTTCTCGGACCGGCGTGTCGGGCTGGTAATGAGTGCGATCACGTGGGACGTGAAACCTCTAAGAATGAGGAAGGACGAACATGCGATTTACTATTGGTATTCCCAGGCTGAGCCTGCTGACCGCCGCGTTGCTCGTCGGGTTGGCGAGTAGGGGGGAGGCGCAGCTCGGCACCATCGCGGGGACCGTGACGGACGCTGCCTCCGGGGCCCCCATCGCGGACGCCCGCGTGTCGATCGTGGACACCAGGCTCCAATCGGTCACCAACTCCCGTGGCGCCTACCGGATCACCGGCGTACTGCCCGGGACGATCCCCCTCGAGGTACGACGGATCGGGTACCGGACCGCCGTAGCCTCGGTGACGCTCGAAATCGGCCAGGAAGTCACGAGCGATTTCCAGCTCACCGCGTCGGTTGTCATGCTCGAGGAAGTGGTCGTCACCGGCACCGCGGGCGAGTTGCAGCGGCGTGCCCAGGCGGCAACCGTCTCCGATGTCAATGTCGCTGGACTCATGGAAAAGGCGCCGATCACGAACGTGCAGGATGTACTGCAGTCCCGGCTGCCAAGCGTTTCGGTGACGAGCGCGTCGGGCTCGTCGGGAACCTCGAACCAGATCCGGGTGCGCGGCGCGTCGTCGATCTCGCTCAACAACGAGCCGCTGCTGGTGATCGACGGGGTCGCGGTGGTAACCGGCGGGGGCCTCCAGACCGATCCCGGTGTGTTTTTCACGGGCGGGCAGCTGTATGAGCGCCTGAACGATCTCGATCCGGACGACATCGAGTCCATCGAGCTGGTGAAGGGTCCGGCAGCGGCGACGCTGTACGGCGCCAATGCCTCCACGGGGGTGATCCAAATCATCACCAAGCGGGGCCGCTCGGGCGCCAGCCGGTTCAGCCAGAGCGTGAGCTTCGACTACAATTCGATCGACCGCAACTTCGAGCCGCGCACCAACTACGCGCTGTGCACCGCAGCGAATGTGGCGAACACCAACAACCTGCTGTGCTCCGGGCAGGCGGTGGGCACGCTGGTGAGCGACAACCCGCTGCTGCGGGAAAACGCGTTCCGGACCGGACGGACGGTCGGGATTGGCTGGAGCGGGCGGGGTGGCGGCGCGAACTATGGCTATTACACCTCGCTGAATAGTGAGGCTGAGGACGGGGTGTTGCCGAACAACGGGTTCGATCGGAAGGCCGGCCGGGTCAACTTCAACTGGCTCCCGCTGCCGAACCTGACCCTCGACGCCGGCGTGGGGATTACGCGTTCGCGGACCGATCTGCCGGATAACGACAACAACATCTTCGGCTGGCTGGGCAACTCCCACCTGGGCCTGCCGAGCACGCGGACCGTGGACGGCAGCGGACAGAACGGCTGGTTCGGTACGCAACGGGACGTAGCCGCGATGCGGTTGATCGAAAACCAGCGGCAAACCCATCGCACCATCGGGACCGTAACGGCCAACTGGACCCCGCGGTCCTGGTTCACGAACCGGTTCACCGCCGGGATCGACTGGGTGCGCGAGGAAGATCGGCGGTTCCTGCCGAAAAACACCCGGGGCTCCTATAACGTCAACGTCGGGTCCATTTCTGAGGCACGGCGTGGGATCGAACGCTACACGCTGGACTACCTCGGCAACGTCGAGCGCAATGTCTCGGCGAACGTCGTGACCAACCTTTCGTTCGGGTTCCAGCTCGTCGAAACCCGAGAAGAGGTCGTGTTTGCCACCGGCGAGGGGCTGACGGTCAACTCCAACAACGTCGTCACCGGGGCATCGCTCCGCTCTGGCGGCCAGGCCTGGCAAATGCTTCGGGGGATCGGGTTCCTCGGCCAGTTGCAGGTCGCCCTGAATAACCGGCTGTACGGACAGTTTGGCATGCGGTTTGACAACGCCTCCTCCTTTGGTAAGGAGTCCAAGTGGGTGGTGCTGCCCAAGGTCGGGGTGTCATGGGTGGCGAGCGAGGAGTCGTTCTGGAAGTTCGACTTCCTGAACACGCTCCGCTTGCGCGCAGCCTGGGGCACGACCGGACGGATTCCTAACCCGGGGTCGGCCCTGACGACCTTGGCGCCCTCGCCGTACCTCGATGGCGCGATCGTCTCGCCCGGCGCCGTGCCGCAGAACCCCGGCAATGATTCGCTGCGGTTCGAGCGGGGCGTGGAGTTCGAGGCCGGGTTCGATCTCGGCCTGATGAATGACCGCATCGGCGTGGAGCTGACCTATTTCAACAAGGTGAGCAAGGACCTGATCCTGGCGCAGCCGCTCGCCCCGTCGCTCGGATTTACCCAGAACCCGTTCGTGAACATCGGGTCGATGGTGAATCGCGGAATCGAGGTTGCGGTGACGGCGTTGCCGGTGAACAAGCCCACGCTCTCGTGGGACCTCCGGCTCAGCGCCGGCACGCTGCACAACGAAGTGACCGACATGGGTGCCATCCCGGCCTTTGGCACGCTCAACCGGGTTGAAGAGGGGATGCAGCTCGGCGCGTGGGTCACCAACCGGATCCTCAATATCGACGACGCAACCGGCGTGGTGACGGTCACCGAGGACCGGGAGTTCTTCGGTAACGTGCTGCCGACGTTCGAAGGCAACCTCTCGACCACACTCACCCTGTTCCGGAACTTCCGGATCTACGGACTGCTCGATACCAAGCGCGGTCACCTGGTCCGGAACTTCACCGATTTCTTCCGGGAGACCCAGCTGGTCCGGAGCGACAACCGGCTCGACACCTTGAAGCTGAGCCGGCATGAGCGGCTGCGGCGCTACGGCAACCCGACGCCTGGCCAGCCGGCTTTCGTGACGCCAACCGGCGTCCCGAAGACCGTGAACGACGTCCAGGAAGCCTACCTCCAGGACGGCG
>DATBLG010000043.1:0-3924 GCA_036555485.1 Gemmatimonadales bacterium
TCCGCTCGGCCTCGATGACAGCGTCGCGCTGTCCCTGTGCGGCCCCGCGGTGCCGGCCGATACCTGTCTGGCGGGCTGGGAATTCAGCGTGCCCGCCAATACTCCCGGTGGCGACCTGGACGGCTTCGAGATCTCCTACCAGCAGCCGTTCACCTTCCTGCCGGCGCCCTTCAACGGCTTCGGTGCCATCATCAACTACACGTCGGTGGATTCGAAGGTCAAATACCTGGATCAGAATGGCGTCGTTGTCGCCAACACGGATCTCACCGGTCTTTCTCAGAGCGCCTACAACGCAACGCTGTACTTCGAAAACGAGCGCTTCAGCGCGCGCGTCTCTGCGGCGTATCGCGACGAGTACCTGACAACGGTGCCGGGCCGCAACGGCAACGACGTCGAGGGCACTGCGGAGACTTTGAACATCGATGCCGCGGCGTCGTTCTCGCTCAACGACAACATCGAGTTCACGCTCGAGGCGATCAATCTGACGGACGAGTTCCAGGACCAGTGGGTCGACGACAACGGCGACCGGCTGTCCTTCTATCACCACACCGGACGAGAGTACTTCCTCGGCGCACGCTTCCGGTTCTGAAGCGGGGTTACTTCCCGCACAGTGGACGTGAGGGCGCCGGGCTGATCCCGGCGCCCTGACCCGCGCGCGTGCAGGCAGAACCAGAACATCAGGGGAACCAACATGCGCATGAAGACTGTGCTCGTCACCGCGACGAGCTTGATGGCCCTCGCGGCCGCATCCGCGGCGAACGCCGCGCCGCGCGACCTGGGACGCGAAGTGCTGGGTGCCAATGACGGCTGGGCCGCGTTCGGAACCGGGACCACGGGCGGGTCGCTCGCGACCTCCGACCAGGTTTACGTCGTGACCACCCGGGCCGAGTTGATCGCAGCGCTCAACAACGGCGTCTCGACGCCCACCTCGCCCTCGACGCCGTCGAACGTGTCGAAAATCATCTACGTGAGCGGCGCGATCGACTTCAATGTCGACGACGAGAACAACCCACTCACCTGCGAGAACTACTTTGCCGCAGATCCGGGCGTCCCCGCGCAGAATATTCCGCCCTCGGGAGAAGTCTTCTCCTACGAGGCTTTCGAAGCCGCCTTCGATCCCGCCACCTGGGGCAGAGTGAATCCGAGCGGTCCGCAGGAAAGGGCGCGCCTGGCGTCGCAGGCCGTACAGCAGGCACGAGTCCGGATCCGGCCGGGCTCGAATACGACCATCGTGGGCCTCGGCAAGACCGCCAAATTCCGCGGCATCTGGCTCGACATCCGCGGCAGCGCCGCTGCGCCACGCACCAACATCATCGTGCGCAACATCACCTTCGAGGATACCTACGACTGCTTCCCGCAATGGGCGCCCACCGACGGCGCGCTCGGCTCCTGGAACTCGCTCTACGACTCGATCTCGCTGCGCGACTCGAGCAACGTATGGATCGACCACAACAGCTTCGCCGATCGCGCCACGGCGGATAGCTCGCTGCCGCAGGTATTTGGCGTGCTGTTCCAGGTACACGACGGGCTGCTCGATATCACCAATGCGTCCGACCTGGTGACGGTGTCGTGGAACCGGTTCCTCGATCACGACAAGGTCATGCTGTTCGGCTCCTCAGATGGGGCTGCGGCCGACCGCGGCAAGCTGCGTGTAACCCTGCATCACAACCTGTTCGATAACGTCGGGCAGCGCGTGCCGCGCGTGCGCTTCGGTCAGGTGCACGTCTACAACAACTTCTACGGTATCGAGGGCGTGGCCAACTACCAGTACAGCTGGGGTGTCGGCATCGAATCGGCGATCTTTGCCCAGAACAACTTCTTCCTCACGGATAGCAGCGTGACGCCAGACCAGTTCATCGAGCGGCTGAATGGCACCGCGATTCACGCCGAGGGAACGCTGCTGGACGGCATCTTCCCTCGTAACCGCGTGGACGTGGTCGCAGCCTACAACGCGGTGAACGATCCCGATCTCGCGGTGGATGTCGGTTGGACACCGACGTTGTTCAACACGATCCATCCGACCTGGAGCGTGCCGCTGCTGGTCTGGATCCTGGCGGGTCCGTTGCCCTGGTAGAGCCCGTTCAGCGGGTCTTACGCGTCAGGGAATCGAGGTCCCACTCCGCCGGATTGAATTTCTGGCGCGTCTCCGCCTGCACTGGATAGCCGCCGACGTCCTGTTCGCTGTCGATGATCTCGCCGCGGCCCTCGATGGTGTCGGCGACGATGCGGCGATCCACGGCGTCGCGGTCCCAGGGGCGCGCGCCCGCGTCCCGGATCACCGCGTCCTGAACATCCGTGGCGGCCAGGGGTTTGAGCCCCGCAGGCATGGACGGCGGTTGCTCGACAGCGCGCACGGTGGCCGGCGAGGTGGTGTAGCGGCCTTCGGCTGGCAAGGGACGGCCAAGGCGATCGACCGCGATATTGTCGTGTGCGTAGAGCTCGAGATCACCCGAGCCTCCCAGGGCGAAGAGCGCCACGTCGCTGGGCGTGGACGGTCCGGCGCGCAGGACATTGCCGATCAGCGTGAGCTGGCCCGACTGGTAGGGTTGCCGCCCCCACTCTTCGGCGATCAGGTTGTAGTGCACCGCCCGCGGCCCCGGGTTGTAGATCAGGTTGTTGATCACCGCGCCGCGCACGCCGCCCTTGAACAGCGGGCTGCGCTCCATGTTGTGCGCGTACAGGTTGCCGATGATGAGGATGTCGGTGACGTTGTCGTGGATCAGGGAGCCTTTCGAATGCTCGCCCTTGCCGTGCGTCGAATGCGCGAGTCCTTCGGCGATGATGTTGTTGCTGAAGGTGATGCGATGCGAGGTGGCCTGGCGCCACGCCGCCGGGTCCTTGCCATCGAACCGCGGGCCCGAAGCAGACAGATTCTCGTCGGTTGCCCAGGTGAGGGAGCAGTGATCGACGATCACGTTGCGGGCACCACCCACGGTCGAGATGGCGTCGATCTCGAGACCGCTGCGCTTGGCCGCGCCCGCCTCCCCGGGCCGCACGCGAATGTGCTGGACGATCACGTCATGCGTGGCGATATCGATGCCGCCGCGAATCAGGGTGATGCCGGGCGACGGCGCCGTCTGGCCAGCAATGGTCAGGAAGGGTTGCTCGATGCGCACCGAGCGCCGTTCGAGATCGATGACGCCGCCGATTTCGAAGACGACGATGCGCGCACCGCGCGTCCCGAGCGCCTCGACCAGCGAGCCGGGTCCGGTCGGTGCGAGCGTGGTGACCCGCAGGATCTTTCCGCCGCGGCCGCCCGGTGTGGCGGCCGCCCAGCCGAGTGCGCCTGGAAAAGCGGGCAGCGATTCGCCCACCGCCTGCGTGGAGGCCTTGTTGAGTGACACCACCGCCAGACCCATCGCGCACAGAACGGCCGGCAGAGCGCCCGCCCCGGATTGCCGCACTCTCACGTTTCACCTCGCGCCTGGAGACCCGCGTTCAATTGTAAATGACACCGGTTTCCTATATACCAACACCACCGTTCGATTGTGCCGCCGCGAGCGCATGACGCCGACATCGACGAGCCCGACCGCGCCCGCGCGCGCCATCGCTGAACGGCTGGTTGCGGCCCGGCGCAATGCTTCGCCGCTCGCGCAATTCCCCGGCCCGATACCCAGCGACCTCGATACGGCATATGCCATTCAGGGCGCGGGCATCTCCTTGTGGCCCGACTCGGTCGCGGGCTGGAAAGTCGGCCGGCTCGCACCTCAGTGGCAGGAAAAGTTCGGCGAGGAGCGACTGGTCGGACCCATCTTCGGCGCCTCGATCCGCAGCGCTCCCGGAGGGAAGCTGCTCGAGTTTCCAGTGTTCGAAGGCGGCTTCGCAGCGGTCGAAGGGGAGTTCATTTTTCGGCTGATGAGCGACGCGCCACCGGTAAAAAAGCACTGGACGGCGGAGGAGGCGGGCCGGCTCGACCTGGCCATG
>DATBLG010000115.1:0-1950 GCA_036555485.1 Gemmatimonadales bacterium
GCAACGCGCCGCCGCCACGCAGCCGCCGACAGGCAATCAGTTCCTGCGCGATCCCGAGCGCTACTTCTTCTCGATCTTCGGGACCCCCTCGACCGAGAGTACGTGGGGCTGGCGCGTCGAGGGGCACCACATGTCGCTGCACTTCACCGTGGTCAACGGCACGCTCGTGGCCGGAGCGCCGACGTTCTTCGGGTCCAACCCGGCCGAGGTTCGCGAGGGACCCAAGAAAGGCACGCGGGTCCTGGCACTGGTCGAGGATGCCGCGCGTGCACTGCTCGAGTCGCTCGACTCCACCCAGCGCGCGACGGCGATCATCAACGCGACCGCCCCGAACGACATCGTCACGGCGGCCAACGTGAAGATTGACCCGCTGGCGCCGGTGGGGATAACGGCGTCCGCGCTCACCGCTAGTCAACGGGCGCTGCTGAAACAGCTGGTCGACGTCTATGCCGGCTACGTGGCCGACGACATCGCGGCCGACCGGCTGGCGCGGATCGAGAAGGCGGGATGGGACAATGTCGCGTTCGCCTGGGCCGGGGCGCTCGAGCGGGGGCAGAAACACTACTACCGCGTGCAGGGTCCGACCTTCCTGATCGAGTACGACAACACACAGACCGACGCCAACCACATTCACTCGGTCTGGCGGGATTTCAACGGCGATTTTGGAGCGGACCTGTTGCGCGAGCACGTCCATGGAACGCGGCATGACGATTAGGCGCCCTTCCGGAGCCACGACCCTCCTCCTCCTCGCGCTCGCCGGCGGTTCGGGTATTGGATGCGGAAGCTCCACCCATCCTGCTGCCGGCGCGACGACGGTCTTGAACTTCACGACGCTGATCGCTGTCTCAATGATTCATCCGGGTACGCCCCTCCCGCGCTTCGACCTGGAGCTGCGGGCCTCTTACGAGCCGACCGGGGGCCCGCCAGTCGCGATCGGCAACCAAACGATCACCCTCGCGACGGTTGCGTCACAAACGCAAGGAGTGTCGCTGCCCATCGATCTCACACCGTGTCTCCTGGACAATCGGGGGCGGTCAACCCCGGCGACGTGTCCGGTTCACATCGTCCTCCTGTTGTGGCTCGTCAACAACGGCGTCAAGCTCGATTACCAAATGTTAGGCCCCATCCCCCTGTCTCCAGGCGCGATCACGACGCTTCCGGGACCCGTGACCGTCGCCCAGGTCGTGGGCCTGGACGTGGTACCGCCGGCACCGACCGTAGCCAGCGGCGACACCGTGTCGTTGGACGCCCGCTTCTTCACCATCTCCGGCGACACGGTGACGCGCCCCGTGGTGTGGGGGACAGACCGCCCCAGCATCGCGCGGGTGGATACGGCCGGCGTAATCACAGGCGTTGCTCCCGGCCAGGCGACGATCACGGCGTACTGGGGCGAGGGACAGGCTTCCTTCAGCGTGTCCGTGGAGGTCATGCCGTGAGGCGCCGGAAGCGGGTACGCTGATTCGCACCGATCGCTTCGCCCGGACGTGGCAACCGATCTATGCGGCGCTGCTGACTCTCGTCGCGGTTCCCGGCGCGGCGCAGACCCCGCGCCAGCGCACCTACGCCAATCCGATCGACATCGACTACCGCTACAATTTCGAGCAGCAAAACCAGGGCATCTCGTATCGCTCCGGCGCCGACCCCGTGATCGTCGTGCATCGCAGCACCTACTACCTGTTCGAGACCATCGGCGATGGCTACTGGCAGTCCCCGGACCTTGGGTCCTGGCGACACATCACCCCATCGCGCTGGCCCCTCACCGACATCGTGGCGCCCGCCGCGTTGTCCGTGCGCGACACCATCTACCTGCTGCCGAGTACCACGTCCCCGCTGCCGATTTTGATGCTCACCGAGCCCAGGACGGGGCGCGTAGAGTTCTACAATCGGTTGCTCCCCTGGCTGCCGAACGCGCGCGCCCGCGAGACGGACGTGCTCGCCGCACCGGACTCC
>DATBLG010000119.1:0-15934 GCA_036555485.1 Gemmatimonadales bacterium
TGGCCGACCGGTCGCCCGCGGTGCGGGCGCTGGGTCGACTGCCGTTTCTGAATGGCGGCTTGTTCGAGCCTACGGCGCTCGAGCGTCGTATCGGGCCGGTCGTGTGGGGCAATGCCTACTGGCGCGATGCATTCGACGACCTGTTTGAGCGGTTCCATTTCTCAGTGCGCGAAGGGGAGGCGGACGCCCGTGTCGCCCCCGACATGCTGGGGCGTGTGTTCGAGGGCGTGATGGATCCGAGTGAGCGGCGCACCAGCGGCAGCTACTACACGCCTGCGGACCTGGTGCGAGAGATTGTCCGCGCGGCACTCGCCGCGGTGCTGGTGCACCGTTCGGGAGTTTCTCGCGCCAACGCCGAGCGCTGGGTCTACAGGGACGAACCGCCTCCCGACCCGCCCGACCTCAGTCGGCTTTCCGTGCTCGATCCCGCGGCGGGCTCGGGCGCATTCCTGTTAGGAGCCCTGGAAGAGATCGTCCGGTTGCGAGCCGGCGCGGGGGAACGTGACACGCCGGCGCTCAGGCGGGAAATCATCGCGCAGTCGCTGTACGGCGTAGACCTGTCGCCAACGGCGGTCCGGCTCGCCGAGCTGCGGCTATGGCTCACCCTGCTTGCCGATGACGGCGCGACCGACGCCGCCGCGGTGGCTCCGCTACCGAACCTCGACGGCCACCTGCGCCAGGGTGATGCGCTGCTCGATCCGTACACCGTGGCGGCTACACTCGCGGGCAACCGGACGCAGGCCGGCGCCGTGGCGCGCGAGACCGCTTCGCTCGCCGAACGCCGCCGCCGCCTGTTCTTCTTGTCAGGAAAAGCGAAACGCGAAGCCGCGCGCGAGCTCGCCCGGGTCGAAGGGGAGCTTGCCGGAACGCTTTACACGCGCGCGAGCGCCGCCCTGGAGCGACAGATCCACGAGCTGCTGCTCGCGGCCAAGAGCCGCGATCTGTTCGGTCGCAGGCTTGGTCTCCGTCCCGGCCAGCGCACGTGGCTGCGCCGCTTGCGGCTGGCACGCGCCGAGCTGCGAGGCGCCCTCCGCCGGTTGAAGCGGGACGGCGGCGCGCCGTTTTTCAGCGTCGAATCGCATTTCGGCGACCTGCTGCAGGCGGGCGGGTTCGACGTCGTCCTCGGGAACCCGCCGTGGGTGCGCGGCGAACGGCTTCCCGCGCGCGTGCGCGAGACACTGGCGTACCGCTATACGACATGGCGTCCGGGGGCGGGCCGGTTCGCTCATGTGCCCGACCTCTCGGTAGCATTCTGTGAACGCGCCTTCGAGCTCGTCGCTGCGGGCGGGGTGGTTGCTCTGCTCGTCCCCAGCAAACTCGCGACATCGGGATACGCCGAGCCGCTGCGACGGCGGCTGGCGGACGCAACCCGGTTGGAACGCGTCGCGCCCCTCGACGACGCTTCGGCGGGTGAGGCATTCGGCGCCGCGGTCTATCCAATGGTGCTGGTCGCCGCGCGTCGCGACCCCGAGGCGGGTGCGGCCGTCTCGCGTACACTCGGGCCGGAGCGGGCAGCGGGGCGGCTGTCGCAGCGCTCGCTCCAAGCGCAGGGGCCTTGGGTGCTCGTCCCCGACGCGGGTGTCGTGGCGGGCCGCCTACGGCGCGATTGCCAACCGCTTGGTGAACGATGGACGCCGCGGTTGGGTGTGAAAACGGGCGCCGACGAAGTCTTCGTCGTGGGCGAACCGATCCCGGGGACTCGGCCCGTGGTCCGCGGCCGGGACGTCGGCCGCTGGCGCGCGGCGCCACGCGCGTTTGTGCTCTGGACTCACGATGCCGCCGGCAGACCGCTCGAGCGTCTCCCGGGTCCACTCGAGGAGCGGCTCCGGCCGCACGTCGCCCGCCTGCGGCGACGGACGGACTACCGGAGTGGGCCTGTCTGGCAGCTGTTTCGGACCGGACTCGGGATCGCCTCGTACCGGGTATTGTGGGCCGACTTGGCGCGGGAACTGACCGCCGTCGTCCCGCCGCCCGACATCGTCCCCCTCAACACCGTGTACGGCCTCGCCACACGGACCGCCGACGACGCGCACGCGCTCGCCGCGTTTCTCAACACGCGCTGGTGCACCGCCCTGGCTCGCCTCGCCGCCGATCCGGCGCGTGGCGGATTCCGTCGCTTCAACGCGCGCGTGGTGGCAGAGTTGCCGTTGCCCACCGCCGACGAGCACGCCTGGGGCGTGTTGGTCGAGCATGGCCGGCGGCAGGAACCTGCCGATGCGCTCACCGCCGAGTTGTTTCGTCTCGATGCGAACGATCGCCGCGTCCTCGAGCGTCTGGTCCCCGATCCTCGCTGAGTCGCTACAGGCACCCGATGAGCCGCTCGCGTTCCTCGTCGCGCCGGGGCCCGAGACGCCGGCGGCGGTCGTCTGTCGGGCCGCGGCGCGCGCCCTGCTCGACCTCCCGGCGCTACCGCCGCGCACGCCGCCGTGGCTCGCGGCGCACCAGATCCCCGCCTGCGAGCGTGTGCTCGCGATCCTGGCGCGCTATGGCGGGGCCGTTCTGGCCGATGCGGTGGGACTGGGGAAGTCGTTCGTCGCCCTGGCGGCAGCACAAGCGCAGGACTCGCCTTGCACGCTCGTCGTCCCCGCCGTGCTGGTTCTCCAGTGGCGGACGCTACTCAAACGGATCGGGTACCAGGCTGGTATCATCACACACGAGGCTCTAAGCAGCGGCGTCCACCGTCCCAGACACTCCGCGGTCCCTACCGGAACCGCCTGCCTCGCCCCCTTGTTGATCGTCGACGAGGCGCATCGTTTCCGGAACCCCCTCACCCGGCGCTATCGCGCCCTCGCGCGGCTTGCGATCGGGGCGCGCGTCCTGCTAGTGACAGCGACGCCGGTGCACAACCGACCCGGCGATCTGCTGCACCTGCTTCGCCTGTTCCTGCGCGACGATGCGCTCGTGGCACTGGGAGTGCCGTCGCTGTCCAGGGCGACGCACGATGCCGATCCGGGACCGTCGGTCGCGGCCGCGGTCGCTCGGTTCGTCGTCGCCCGCTCCCGAAAGCGGATCGCTACCGCGTGGCCCGGACTTCGTTTCCCGACGCGCGGAGGCGCGCACATCATCCACGCCGCGCCGGCGGAGCAGGAGCGGTTGGTCGAGCTCATCGACGGCATCTCGCGGCTCGAGCCGCCGGGAAGTGCCGCGGCGCTGTTTCGACTCACGCTGCTTCGCCGCCTCGCGTCGAGCGTGCCGGCGTTGCGGGAAACATTGCGACGCTACGAGGCGTTCTCGACCGTCGCCCTGGAGGCCGCCGCCACACGACGGCGTCTCACCCGTCGCGACTTCCGACGGATGTTTCCAATGGCCGACGAGGCAGACCTACAGATGGCATTCCTGCCGCTGTTGCTCGAGGCGACGGATGACGCGCCTGCCGACGTGAGTGATCTGGACTTGGTTCGCCGGCTCCTCGAGCGCGCCGGCACGGGACCCGACCCCAAGGCTGACGCGCTCGCCCAGCTACTCGCCGCCGAACCGGCCAAAACGATCGTCTTCGCCGATGCGGCGGCCACGGTGCGGCACCTCCGCCTTCGCTTGTACGGGACGTGCCGGGTCGGCGCGGTCGCCGGGACCGCGGCGTGGCTGGGACGCGACCGGGCACTGCGGCACGAGGTGTTGGAAGCCTTCGCTCCCCGCGCGCTTGGCGTGGAACCGCCGCACGCCACATTCGCCGTCGACGTGCTCCTCGCCACGGACCTCCTGGGCGAAGGGCTCAACCTGCAGGATGCCGAGCGGGTGATTCACTATGACCTCCCCTGGAGTCCCGCCCGGCTCGCCCAGCGAGTGGGGCGGATCGACCGCTTGGCATCACCCCACGATCATGTGACGACCGTGACGTTTTTGCCGCCCGGGCCGCTTGCCGGCGCGCTGGCCGTCGAGCGGCGCCTCGCGCTCAAAGTGCGGGCACAGATCGCGGCCGGCGCGGCCGAGGTGGAGACGGTTCACGGCCGCGCAAATGCCGACGCGACACTCGACTGGTGCGATCGGCTACAACGTCTCGGTGCCGTCGACGGAGCGGATGCGCCGGCCGCCGCGGTCACGACCGTAGCAGGCGATGTCTCCGCGCACGTCCTCATCGTGCGATTGGGGGACCTCGTCGAAGCAATCGTCGTGGAACGAGGTGTCGCCTGTGCGGACGCCGCGCGTGCCACGGCACTGCTCGAGGGAGCGGCCGTCGCGACGCCGCTCCCGCACGACACGAGCGCGCTCGGAGCGGCCTTGCGGCTCGCGGCTCCCTGCATTCGCGAACGGCTGGCGGGAATCGCCGCCGCCCGCTGGCGCGCCGCCGATCGGGACCGCGTGGGCCGACGCCTCATCCCCTGGGCGCTCGCGGCGGCCCGGCGTGCGGCCAGGGACGGAGACGCCCCTCGACTCGCACGGCTCGATGCGCTCGTGGCACGGCTTGCCGGGGGCCTGACCGCGGGGGAGGAGCAGTTGCTCGAGGACCTGCTCGCTCGGCGCGGCACGCTCGACGTCCGCCACCTGCTCGCCTGGCACGAACACCTTCCTCCCCCAACCCCCCCGCGCGATCCACCGACACCTGAATTGGTCGCGGCCGTAGTGCTCAAGTAGCGCGGCAGGCATTACCTTTCGCCGCTCAAGCCGCCGTCGACCCCGCGTTCCACCGACCGAATGAGGGAAGGAAACCTGCCATGACCCTACGCGTTCCCAGGATCACCACCGGTCTACTCGGCTTGCTCGTCATTGCGGTGCCATCGGTACACGCCCAGGCCGGTGCCGGAACGATCGCCCCAGGTGACAACCTCGTCGTTGACGGGTTGCCATCGATTCCCGCCACGCTCGCCGCGGATGTCCGGCGCTACACCGAATCCCGAGGCGCCGGGCTCGTCGACTGGCATCCCGTCCGCCGCGAGCTGCTCATCGCCACTCGGTTTGGCAACACCACTCAGCTGCATCAGGTAAAGGCCCCCGGCGGCGATCGGCGGCAAGTCACGTTCTTCGACGAGCCCGTCGGCGGCGGCAGCTTCGAACCCAAGACGGGCCGATACATCCTGTTCGGCCGGGACGTGGGCGGCAACGAGTTCAATCAGCTCTACCGGTACGACGCGGCGGATGGGAAGATCACCTTGCTCACCGACGGTGGCCGCTCGCAAAACGGCGGCACCTCCTGGAGCACAGCCGGCGACCGGATCGCCTACGGTACCACCCGGCGCAACGGAGCCGACCGCGACATCCACGTGATGGACCCGTCGACCCCCGCGTCGGACCGCGAGCTGATGCAGGTCACGGGCGGTGGGTGGGGCGTTACCGACTGGTCTCCGGACGACCGGCAACTGATCGTCATCGAGTATCGCTCGGTGAACCTGAGCTACCTCTGGTTGGTGGACGTGGCCACCGGGCAAAAGTCGCCGCTCACTCCACAGGGCACCGATACGGTTTACTACAGCGGCGCGGAATTCGCCCCCGATGGACGGGGCATCTACTTCGCGACGGATAAGGGAAGCGAGTTCCAGCGACTCGCCTACATGAGCCTCGCCACCAAGGCCGTCACGCCACTCACCACCGACCTCAACTGGGACGTCGAGAACTTCGACGTGTCCCCGGATGGCCGGCGTGTCGCCTTTGTCACGAACGAAGCTGGAGTGTCGCGCTTGTACCTGTTCGATACGCAGGCTCGCACCTCTCGCCCGGTGCCCGGCATCCCGATCGGCCTGATCGGCGGACTCCAGTGGCACGAGAACGGGATCGACCTTGGCTTCACCCTGAGCTCGGCGCGCTCCACCGCGGACGTCTACTCCTTCGACGTCCGGTCGGGACAGGTCACTCGTTGGACCGAGAGCGAGCTGGGCGGCCTCGTCCCATCCGAGCTCTCGGAGCCAACGCTGGTTCGGTGGAAGAGCTTCGATGGACGCGACATCACGGGGTTCTATTACCGCCCCCCCGCTCGCTTCACGGGAAAGCGCCCGGTGATCATCAACATCCACGGCGGTCCGGAGGGCCAATCGCGCCCCGGATTCCTCGGGCGGACCAACTACTACCTGAACGAGCTTGGCATCGCGGTGATCTACCCCAACGTCCGGGGCTCGACCGGCTATGGCAAGACGTTCGTCAAGCTCGACAACGGGATGAAGCGTGAGGACTCGGTGAAGGACATCGGGGCCCTGCTCGATTGGATCGCCCAGCAGCCCGACCTCGACGCGAGCAAGGTGATGGTCACGGGCGGGAGCTATGGCGGCTACATGACGCTCGCCGTGGCCACCAACTACAACGATCGCATCGCGTGCGCGCTCGATGTGGTCGGAGTCTCGAACTTCAACACCTTCCTCAAGAACACGGAGAGCTACCGGCGCGACCTGCGGCGCGCTGAATACGGGGACGAGCGCGATCCCGCGATCGCCGAGTTCTTCGAACGGATCGCGCCGCTCAACAACGCGAGCCGCATCGCCAAACCGCTATTCGTGGTGCAAGGCGGGAACGACCCGCGGGTCCCGCATACTGAATCCGAGCAGATGGTCGCGCGGGTGAAGCAGAACGGCACGTCCGTCTGGTACCTGATGGCCCGGGACGAGGGCCACGGATTTCGCAAGAAAACCAACGTGGACTTCCAGTTTTACGCAACCGTGATGTTCGTGCGCCGATTCCTGCTCGGCGAGGGCGCGCTGGGAATGGCGCCTTAATGGCGTGGGTTGTCCGGATTCGGGGTTTGGGGACACTTTTAACGTCCGATGAAACACCCCACTCTGCCCTTCCGGGTCTACATCGAACGCCTCCGCGTTCTGTACGGCCGCCCCAAGCGACCCATCCCGAGCGGTCCGTTCGAGTGGATCATCTGGGAGCACGTGGCCGCCGTGCCGGACGACGAGCTGCGCGCCGTCGCTTTCCGGACGCTACGCCAGAAGATCGGCACCACGCCCCAAGCGATCCTCCGGACGTCCAAACCCAAGATGCTCGAGCTGCTGGAGCAGGGAGGCCCGAACGCCGGCGCCCGGCTGGCACGACTGCGGGATGCCGCCGAGTTGATGATCGAGATCGGGCTGGCGCGGGTGCGCACCCTGGTGCGGGAGTCGCCCGCGGAAGCGAAGAGGCTCCTCAAACGCTTCAAGGGCATCGGCGAGGCCGGGGCGGACCGCGTGCTGTTGTTCTGCCGCACGCAGGCGACGCTCGCGCCCGAGTCTCTCGGTCTGCGCGTGCTGCAGCGTCTCGGGTACGGCAAGCCCGGCAGCGCCGCGGCCGCCTACCGCCAGATCAGCGAGGCGCTCGATCCCGAGCTGCCGCGTGACTACAACTGGCTGATCCAGGCGCACCAGCTGTTGCGCCGCCACGGACAGGACGTGTGCCGGACCACGCCGCGCTGCGACGCCTGCCCGCTTGCGCCCGACTGCGCTTGGTTCAGGCGCACGGGCGGCCGGTAGCGGCGGCGTGCCGCTTTCCACGTTTCTCTTCGATCTCGACGGGACCCTGATCGATTCGATCGACCTGATCCTCCGTTCGTATCGTCACACGATGTTGACGCACCGCGGGGTCGAGCCTCCCGACGACGTGTGGATGGAAGGGCTCGGGACACCGCTCTGGGTTCAGTTTCGCCGCTGGACGGAGGACGAAACGGAGATCCGCTCGATGGTGGAGACGTATCGCGAATACAATCTCGCCCACCATGACGATCTGGTGCGCCCGTATGACGGCGTCGTGACGCAGGTGCGCGCCCTGCACGGCGGCGGCAGGGCCCTCGGTCTGGTGACGAGCAAGATGCGCGGCGGCGCGCTCAAGGGTCTGCGCCTCGCGGAGATCGAGGATGCGTTCGACGTGGTGATCGGCTCCGATGACGTGACCCACCCCAAGCCGCATCCCGAACCGGTGTTGATCGCCCTGCAGCGCCTGGCGCGGCCGGCGGCGGAAACCGTCTTCATCGGCGACTCTCGACACGACCTCGAGTGCGGCCGCGCCGCGGGAGTGAAGACGGCCGCGGTTCTCTGGGGCCCATTCGACCGGGCGCATCTCGCCGATCTCGAGCCGGATTACTGGTTGGAGCGGCCCGAGGACCTTTCGACGTTAGCGTAAGGGAGCTCCCATTGTCTTTCGTCACTTTCGATCTCGAGCGCTGGCAGAGCACCTGGGAAAACCGGGTGCGCTTCAACCTGTCCGAGTCCGGCGTTCATCCGCTCAGCGTCCGGGAACTGCTGGCGCTGGCAGGGGCGCCGTCCGACGCGTTGTTGGACGTCCGGCTGGGCTACAGCCAGTCGAACGGCACCGACACGCTGCGCGAGCGCGTCGCGACGCTGTACCCCGGCGCGTCACCTGACCAGGTCCTGGTAACCACGGGGAGCGCCGAGGCGAACTACGTCGCCGCGCTCCGGCTGATCGAGCCGGGGGACAAGGTCGCAATGATGCTGCCCAACTATCTCCAGCTCTGGGGGCACGTCCAGAATCTCGGCGCGGTGGTGCGCGGGTTCCGGCTGCAGGAGGATCGTGGCTGGGCGCCCGACGTGAACGAGATCCGGGCCGCCATCGCACCAGGAACGAAGCTCGTCGTCGTGACGAACCCCCACAATCCGACCGGCCATATCCTCGCGGACGACATGCGTCGCGCGATCGTCGAGCGAGCGGCTGAGGTGGGTGCGTGGCTGCTCGCCGACGAGGTCTACACCGGCGCCGAGCGCACCGGGCCCACGACACCCACGTTTTGGGGAAGCTGCGAGCGGATGATCTGTGTTTCGGGCCTGTCCAAGGCGTACGGACTTCCGGGACTGCGCATCGGCTGGCTTGTTGCCCCGCCGGACTTCGTGGCCGGCGCCTGGGCACACCACGACTACACCACGATCGGTCCGTCGGGCGCCACCGACCATCTCGCGAGCCTGGCGCTCGAGCCTTTGGTGCGCGAGCGCCTGCTGGCGCGCACGCGAGGCATTCTCCGCGAGAACTATCCCGTGCTCGAAGCGTGGCTGCGCCGGTTCGGCGACACCTTCTCCTGGATCGCTCCGCAAGCCGGCGCGATCTGCTTCGCCCGCTATCGGCCGAAGCTGAACGGCGAAGAGCTGGTGGAGCGGGTCCGCGCGGCGCAAGACGTCCTGTTGGTGCCGGGGGAGCACTTCGGGATGCCCGGCTATCTCCGGTTCGGCTTCGGCAACGAGGCAGCGGAGCTCGGTCATGCGTTGGCCGCCGCGGAGGCCGGGCTGCGGCCGGCATTCGGGGACTGAGCACTCGTGTGGAGGCGCTGAGGCTATGAAGACTGTTGCACGCGAAACGTCGGTCATCCGCGCGCCACACGACGGCAGTGAGGTGGGGGTCTGCACGCTGGCGACGCCCGAAGACGTGCGGGCCGCACTCGACGCCAACGTCGCGGCCACCAAGCCGTGCCGCGACCTCCCTGCCTACGAGCGCGCCCAGGCCCTGCGAGCCACTGCCGACGGAATGACGGCTGAGCGCCAGGAGCTATCGCGCACCCTGGCGCTCGAGGCGGGCAAACCGATCTCTCAGGCGCGGGTCGAAGTGGATCGCGCGATCGCGGTATTTCGCGATGCGGCCGAAGAGGCGACGCGCATCGGCGGCGAGGTGCTGCCCACCGATGGCGTGCCCTTGGGCAAGGGACGAATCGCGCTCACGCGGCGCTTTCCGCTGTCGCCGATCGTGGGGATCACGCCATTCAACTTCCCGGTGCTGCTCACGGCCCACAAGATCGCGCCGGCCATGGCGTGCGGCGCCGCGATCACTGTCAAGCCGCCGCCACAGGACCCGCTCGCCACGCTGCGGGTGATGGAGATCGTGAAGGCTTCCGGGTACCCCGAAGGCGGCGTCAACCTCGTCCCGTGCCATGTCGAAGTCGCCCAAATCCTGATCGACGATCCGCGGGTGCGTCTGATCAGTTTCACGGGGAGCGCCGCGGCGGGATGGGCGATCCGGGCCAAGGCCGGCTCGAAACGCGTGGTACTCGAGCTCGGCGGCAACGCTGGGGTCATCGTCGAGCCGGACGGCGATCTCGCCTGGGCGGCGGCGCGCTGTGCGACGGGCGGCTTCACCTATGCCGGGCAGTCGTGCATCTCGACGCAGCGCATCTACGTGCACCAGGACGCGTATCGGCGGTTTCTCGATCTGTTCCTCCCGAAGGTCGCGGCCCTCAAGGTGGGGGACGTTCTGGACGAGAAGACCGACGTGGGACCGATGATCACCCAGGATGCGGCGCAGCGTGTGGAACGGTGGATCGCGGAAGCGAAGGCGGGCGGCGCCGAGGTCGCGCTGGGCGGGACGCGGCGCGGGGCGTTTCTCGACCCGGCGGTGTTGCTCAACACCACGGCGGCGATGAAGGTGAACTGCGAGGAAGTGTTTGCGCCCCTCGTAACCGTGACGCCGTACCAGCGGATCGATGACGCGATCGATGCGGTGAACCGCTCGCCGTTCGGGCTCCAGGCGGGGGTGTTCACGCGCGATGTGCAGACACTGTTCCGGCTGCATGCCGAGCTCGATGTGGGCGGCGTCAACGGCAACGACATCCCGGGCTTCCGAGTCGACCGGCTACCCTACGGAGGTGCCAAAGCGTCTGGGTTGGGTCGGGAAGGCGTGCGCTACGCGATCGAGGAAATGACCGAGCTGCGGGTTCTGACCATCAAGTTGGACTGACGGCCTTATCTCAGGAGGGCGTGCAGTACGATGTAGCACAGCCCGGCGATCCCCGCCGATGCGGGGATCGTGAGCACCCACGCCCACACGATTCGCCCCGCAATGCCCCACCGAACGGCCGAGACGCGATGCGCGACGCCGACGCCGGTGATGGCGCCCGTGATGGTGTGCGTCGTGCTGACCGGAATACCGAAGTTCGACGAGATGAACAACGTGATGGCGCCGCTCGTTTCTGCGCAGAACCCCCCGAACGGCCGCAACTTGGTAATGCGCTGGCCCATCGTTTTCACGATCCGCCACCCGCCCGCCATCGTCCCCAGGGCGATCGCGGCGTGCGCCGCAAGGATCACCCACACCGGGATATTGTCCGCCGAGGTCAGGTGAAACGCCCGGATCGGGAAATCCACGAACAACGCCTGGCTCGTCACCAACAGCGCCACGACGATGCCCATGGTTTTCTGGGCGTCGTTTGTGCCGTGCCCGAGTGAATAGGCGGCGGCGGAGACGAGCTGCAGCAGTCGAAAGGTCTTGTCGACTTTCCGAGGAAGCGAGCGTCGCAGGAGCCACGACAAGGCGACCGTGAGCAGCAGCGCGATCGTCAGGCCGAGCAGCGGCGCGACCACGATGAAGACGAGCGTCTTGATCCATCCGCTGAAAATGATCGCGGCAATACCGGCCTTCGCGACCGCGGCGCCGGCATAGCCGCCCACCAGCGCGTGGGACGACGAGGTGGGCAGCCCCCAATACCACGTCAGCAGGTCCCAGATGATCGCCCCGAGCAGACCCGTGAGGATCACGATCGGATCGACCACACTCAGGTCGATCATCCCCTTGCCGATCGTCTTGGCGATGGCCGTGCCGAACACGAAGGCGGCGACGAAGTTCCAGAAGGCGGCCCAGCCCACGGCGGCGAACGGTGAGAGGACCCGCGTCGAGACGACGGTGGCGATTGAATTCGCCGCGTCGTGAAAGCCGTTGATGAAATCGAATGTGAGCGCGATCAGCACGATCGCGAGCACGAGCCAGACGGTACCCTCCATCAACCGTGCTTCAGGGTGATGGACTCGATGACGTTGGCAACGTCCTCGGCCTCGTCCAGGGTGCGCTCGAGGTTGTCGTAGATCTCCTTCCACTTCACCAGCTCGATGGCGTTCTTCTCCTTCTCGAACAACTGACCCAGTGATTCGTGGTAGATCGCGTCACCCTCCTCCTCGAGGCTCTTCGCCTCCAGGCAGTACTTCATCACGTCGGCGCCTTTCTTGAGCCGGCTCACCGCCTCGCCCAACACGGCCGTCATTCGGCTGATCACCTCGGCGAGTCGGATCACGCCCGACGGTGCCGCCGCGAGGTGAAAGATCTGCGCGCGGCGGGCTGTGCCGTCGATCACGTCGATCACGTCATCCAGACCCGAGGCCAGCTCGTGGATGTCCTCACGGTCGAGCGGCGTGATGAAGGTACGGTCCAGACGGTTGACGACTTCGTGGGTCAGCTGATCACACTCGTGCTCCAATCGCTTGATGGCCTCGACGATTGGCGTGCGCCGCTCCGCGGGAGCGTCGAACAGCTCCCGCAGACGACCGGCGGCTTCGGTGGTGCGTTTGGCAACTTCGACGAAGAGGTCGAAGAACTCCTCTTCACGAGGCATGAGGCGGAAGGCCAATGGGACCTCGCGGTGGAAGCCAGTGGAGCGACGGCCCATAACATAGCGGGCCCCTCAGACGGCCACTAGGTTAGGGGCGCCCCCTGGGCAGCGTGCCGGTATCCCGCATCAGGAGCGATCCGCGATGGCGACCACGCAGCAACCACAGACGGAATTCGTCAAGGCGATCTCCCGGCTCGACGCCACCGCGCTGGTCGTCGGCTCGATGATCGGTTCGGGCATTTTCATCGTGTCGGCCGACATCCTGCGGCAGGTGCACGCGCCGGGGCTGCTGCTGCTCGTGTGGGTGATCTCCGGGATCGTGACCCTGATGGGGGCGCTGACCTACGGCGAGCTGGCGGCCATGTTCCCCCACGCCGGCGGCCAATACGTCTACCTGCGAGAAGGGATTTCCCCGCTGTTCGGCTACCTCTACGGCTGGACTCTGTTCACGGTCATCCAAACCGGCACCATCGCCGCGGTGGCCGTCGCGTTCGCGCGATTCACCTCGGTCTTTTTCCCTGCCCTCTCCCCCGACGTGTTTCTGGGGACGACGATCAACCTCGGCAGCGGCCCGATTCAAGTGGGTTTGTCGCCGCAACGCCTCCTCGCCATCGCGTCGGTGATCCTGTTGACGTGGATCAACGTTCGCGGCGTGAAGACCGCGGCGGTGATTCAGACGACCCTGACCACCGTGAAGGTCGCCACGCTCGCCGGGCTGATCCTGCTGGGCATGACTATCGGTCGCAATGCCGAGGCGATCGCGGCCAACTTCGGGGCGAACTTCCTGCCGGCGGGAAGCCTCACAGCGGCGATGTGGCCGGTGATCGGCGCCGCCATGGTCGGATCCCTGTTTTCCATGGACGCCTGGAACAACGTCGGCTTCGCCGGAGGAGAAATCAAGAATCCCAAGAAGGACATTCCGATCGCGATGGCCGCCGGCACACTCACCGTCACCCTGCTCTACTGCTTCGCCAACGTATCCTACCTGATGGTGTTGCCGCACGACGCGATCGCCAACGCACCGCAAGACCGCGTGGGCACGGCGGCGTTGCAGGCGATGTTCGGCGACGTCGGGCTATACGTCATGGCCGCGGCGATCATGATCTCGACGTTCGGCTGCAACAATGGCTTGATCCTCTCCGGGGCGCGTGTCTACTACGCGATGGCGCGGGACAATCTGTTCTTCAAGTCCAGCGGAACGCTGCATCCCCAATACAAGACACCGACCACGGCGCTTATCATCCAGTCGGTGTGGACGAGCGTGCTCTGTCTCTCGGGGACCTACGGCGAGCTCCTGAACTACGTGATCTTTGCGGCGCTGCTGTTCTACATGATCGCGGCAATCGGCATCTTCATGCTGCGCGCCAAGCGCCCCGATGCGGAGCGCCCGGTGAAGGCGGTGGGCTACCCCGTGCTTCCCGCGTTGTACATCGTCGCTACCGGCGCACTGTGCGTGAATCTGTTGTTCCAGCAAACGCGCTATGCGGGGCTGGGGCTGATCATTGTCGCCCTCGGCGTACCGGTCTACTTCGTCTGGAAGAGAGTCGTCCGAGACAGCGCCTAGGCTGATCGCCGTTTTGGTGTAGTTGGCTGTGCTACAATGACTTGCGGCGTGGTTGCGGGGCCGTGCGTGCGGCCTATATTGAGGCGTACCCGAAGAAACACCGAACATTCGGAGACGCTCTCATGCCGCCCCATTACCCCCAACCCACCCCACTCCAGTCGTTCCCCCCCGCGCAACCAAGCAGTCGGTGCCCCGATTGTGGCGGCCTCGTCGCGGCGCAGTCCGGTTGCGTGCTGTGCCCGCAATGTGGCTGGTCGAGATGCGGCTGAGCCTTCCCGTGCTGGACGAGCGGTTACGCGGCACCAGGTTCGTCACGCTGCAACCGAAGTCCGTGCTCAACTCCCCCGAGCAGACCGGTATGGATTTTTGGTCGCTCAACCCGTACGTCGGCTGCGAGTTCGGGTGCAGCTATTGCTACGCACGCTACGCGCATCGGTACGTGGTGCAGCGCGCCCACGACGCGGGAAAACTCTCCGACTCGGAGCTCCCCGAGTTTCAGGGCCCGCACGGCTGGGAAGCGTTTGAGCAACGGATCTTCGTCAAACAGCAGATTTTGGGGGCGCTCGATTCAGACCTGCGCCGGTTCTTCCGGCGCGGCCCGCTGCAACCGGCTGATACCATCGTCATCGGCACGGCGACCGACCCGTATCAGCCAGCCGAACGGCGTTTCCGGCTGACCCGCGCGGTACTCGCGCGCTTGGCGCAATGCGAGGGGTTGTCGATCGGACTCATCACCAAAAGCTCCCTGGTGGCGCGGGACGCCGATCTTTTCGCGCAGATCCAGCGGCACAACGATCTCGAGGTGCACGTTTCCTTGATCACCCTGGACGTGGCGCTGATTCGCGCGCTCGAAGCACGCTCCCCGATACCGGCGGTGCGCCTGCGGGCGCTGAAGCGCCTGACCGATGCCGGTGTGAACGCGGGACTGATCGTGGCGCCGGTCTTGCCGGGGATCACGGACGATGTCCCCCAACTCGACGCCCTGTTTCACGCGGCACGCGACGCCGGCGCCCGGTTCCTCACGGCCAGCCCCCTGCGGCTCTACCCCGGGATCCGGGATCGCTTTCTCCCGGTGCTCGACCTGCACTTCCCCGCCCTGGCCGATCGGTATCGCCGGGCGTACACCGGTCGCGGCTCCGCCCCGCGGGATTACGCGCGGGCTCTGAGCCGCCGCATCAAGAAACTCCAGGCGAAATGGGGGTTCCCGGTGTGGCGCATGGCGGATCGCTATGAGAAGCGGCGGCCGGGACCGCAGCGTGAGCTGTCGCTCTAGGGCCCTACCCTGGCTTTGATTTCGACGCCCAACGCTCCCCCCCGCAGACTGGTCCACGTCGCATTGATCGTACTCCGGTTCACGGCCCATTCAGCGAGCAGGTCGCCGGGCGTGTTTTCCCCGGAAGGCTGTTCGTCGATCTTCGTGAATCCCGCGCCCGGGGTGATGGCAGGAACATTCTTGTTCACGCCAAACGCGCCGTAGGCCACGTTGTTGGCATTCCCAAATCCGCCGAGCGTGACGGTCAGCCCATTGACGACATTTGCGCGGTTCGAGCCGGTCTGCACGATGGCGCCGGCGCCGTTCACTCCACCCGTCTCGACCCCATCCCACTGCGATACGATCCACTGGCAGTTGGAGACATTGGCGCTGAAACTGATGGTGATCGGGCCGCTGCCGGGGGAGGGGTTCATGGCCCGGAAGATGATCATCCGCCGGAGCGGGAAGCCAAGCGTGTCGAAATCGACGCTCGCCACCTGCGTCCAGGTGGACATACCGCCGCCGGAGATCGTGGGGGAGATCGCGCCGTAGGATCGATGACTCAGCACGGCAACAGTGACGAGAGTATTGGGTCCGGGCGAGATGGCGGCGGTCGTGTAGATCTTCTGGTTGACCGTGTGGGTGCCGGAGGTGAGCAGCGTGTGGGTGATCGCCCCCGGCGGCGGGCTCGTGACCGTCACGCTGGTGGTTTGGGTGATGGTGACGCCATTCGCGGTCGCGGAAACGGTCTTCGTTTCCGCGACCGTCGAGCTGAGTGTTCCGGTGGTCACGCCGCTCGCGTCGGTCGGCCCGGCAGGCTGGGTCAGCGTGTTCCCGGTGCCCGAAGCCGCGAGCACCACGCTCGAGCCGCTCACCGGGTTACCGAACTGATCGCGCACCGTCA
>DATBLG010000157.1:0-4189 GCA_036555485.1 Gemmatimonadales bacterium
CTCGACCCGTCGCTGGCCGGGGCGTGGAGCACGTTGTCGCACCTCGATTACCAGCGGTCCGACTACGCGGCGGCGAAGATCGACGCCACTCAGGCGTACAACGCGGACGCCTACTACAGCGCGGCGGACGGCATTCTGTGGCGGTTGTTCACGTCGTCCTATGATCTTGAGGCCTTTACCGACGCGCAGCACTGGTGCGAGGAAGGCTACCGGCGATTCCCGGATAACAAACGGTTTTCCGAGTGCTGGCTGTGGATGCTGACCACCAGAGTCACACCGGCGAGCCCCAGCATCGTCGACTCCGCCTGGCGCCTGGTCGAAGCGATTCAGCAGCGGACGTCCCCGGAGGATCGGCAGCTGTCGAAACTCACCTCCCAGATGGCGGTCGCGGCAGTCTTGGCCCGTGCCGGCCTTGTGGACAGCGCGCGACACCTGGCGGTCCAGTCGCGGGCGAGTACGGAGGTCGATCAGGCCCAAGATTTGCTCTATTTTGAGGCGTTTGTCAGGACCCTGCTTGGGGACAAGGATGAAGCGTTGAAACTGTTGCAGCGCTACCTCGCTGGACACGACGAGCGTCGCGCCGACTTGCAGAACGATTACCAATGGTGGTTCCGCGACCTTCGCACCGACCCCCGCTGGCAGCAGTTGGTCAGCGGGCGGTAACGCCCCGTTCGGCCGTGGGGCTCAAACAACCGGAGGGGGCATGAAGCACAGGTGGACATTCTCGATTCTGATGGCCGGCGCGCTGCTCGTCGGCACGTCCTGCAGCACGGACCGCGAAGCGCTGGGTCCGACCCCAGCGCCCGAAATGTCGCTCAGCGCCTCACCGAGTGTGGACACACAGATTCATCGACTGATCCCACAGCTGTTCCCCGGCGTATTGACACGGGCGGCGGTATTCATCGCCCACGAATACATCGAATGGCTGTACAAGAAGGGCAAGACGGCGCTGGCGCAGCAAAAGACACTTGAGCTTGTCGCGTTTGCGTTCCAGCGGTATGCAAACCACCAGCTGATCGGCGATCAGTCGGCCGCAACGCAGGCCAAGCTCCGCTCGTTCGTGGATTTGTCCTTCCAACTCGTGGGACTTGGCTCGGCACCGATTCCCCCGGACGCGCTCGGGCCCGACGGCGCCGTAGCGATCGTGGGGCCGACCGGCGGACAGGTCGTGACCCAGTCTCAACTTGCTGGCGCGCAGTTTCCCCCGGGTGCATTGCCGCAGAATGTCATCGTGACCATCACTCGGGTCACGAGCGAAGGCAACCCGCTGCCGACGAATCTGCAACAGTTCCCGCTGTTCTATGAGTTCAAGACCTTCCCGGAAGTCGCAGAATTCGGGGAGCTCGTGACCGTCGGGGTGTGTGTGTTGGACGCCGTGGTGGAGGACGCGGAAGTCCCGTTTGGCAACCTCCGGGTCGCCCACCCACTCCATTCGGATCCTTCGGCGATCGAGATCCTGCCGCTCGCAGATCAAGGCTTTATCGACCAAGGCTCGTGCGATGAGGCCTTCGGTGCGCGGCAGGGGTTCATGAACAACCTGGCCGGCGCCGGAAAATCGGTGGCGCAGGACCTGTTCTGGGTCATGATGGGCGCGCCCAAAGACCTTTCGGCCACCGGAAGCCGGCGGCGGTTGATGCCTGGCGGACTGGGCGGACGAACGGGCTCATTCAGCACGTTCGGGGCGGTGAACTTCACGGGTGAGTTCGTGCCCTATCAGGAGCAGGGATACCGGTACCTCATCGATGCGACGCCTCCGGCTGGCTTCCAGCAGCCGAACTTCGATGCGTCGACCTGGTTCTCCGGGTCGGGCGCCTTCGGGAGTGGCGGCGCGCCGTGTACGTTCCTGGAGAGCACGATCCACACGTCCTGGCCAGCGGCGGGCGAAAGCCCAACGGAGATCCTCCTCAGGAAGCGGTTCTCCGGCAGCGCGCAAAACGTTCAGATCCATGTTCCGGTCGACAACGACGTGCAGGTCTTCGTGAACGGAGTAGACATCACGTCCACTGGTGGGACGGTGGGTGAGGACGGCTTCCTGCCGCACGAGAATTGTGCCGATCCCAATTCTCCGTTCGTCTTCTCCGTGCAAAACTCTTCGTTGCTCGCCGGAGGCAATCTGGTGGTCGTCCGCGCGCGCGACCGTGGTTCGGTCAGCTATGTCGATGTGAAAGTCACGGGACAGCTGCCCGAGGAATGAGCTAGCAGGCGGCGAAAGTGAAGGGACGGGCGGCTCCGGTGGAGCCGCCCGTTCGCGTTTACGCGTATGGAGCCGCAGGGATACCTTCTGATTCATGAGGGTGAGCGGCAGCGTCCGGGTTCCCGGCGACAAGAGCATCTCACACCGGGCGTTGTTCGTCGCGGCGCTCGCGCGCGGCCAGAGCGGCCTGACCGGCTTGCTCACCGGCGAGGATGTCAAGAGCACGGCCCGGGTGCTGCGGCAGCTCGGCGTGGGGGTCTCCGCGGTGCGAAGCAATGGACCCGTAACGGTGCGCGGCGCCCGGTTTCGTGCTCCGCGGGCCGTGTTGCACTGCGGCAACTCGGGGACGACCGCGCGTCTCGGGCTGGGCGCGATCGCCGGACATCCGCTGCGCGCCCGGATCACCGGCGATGCCTCGCTGCGGCGCCGGCCGATGGGGCGGGTGGTCGAGCCGCTGCGATCGATGGGCGCCTCGTTCGCCGAGGAGGGGGCCGGAACGCTGCCGCTGACAGTGCGTGGCGGACGCCTGCACGCCATCACGTATGCGTTACCGGTGGCGAGCGCCCAGGTGAAAAGCGCGCTGCTCCTCGCCGCCCTGGCGGGGCGCGTGCCGATTACGATCGCCGAGCCGTCGCGGTCGCGGGATCACACTGAGCGACTCTTCGTGCACCTCGGGTTGAATCTGCGCGAGCACAACGGGGCCATCAGGTATCAGCCGTCAGCCATCACCCTGCGACCATTTCAGGTGTCGGTGCCCGGAGATATCTCTTCGGCAGCCTTTTTGGTCGCCGCGGCGGTTCTCGCCGAAGGCGGCGAGCTGCTGATCGAAAGTGTGGGGGTGAATCCGACCCGGACCGGGTTTCTCGCCGTGCTCGAACGGATGGGGGCGCACGTGGAACGGCTCAATCTCGGTGCCGAGGGTGGGGAGCCGGTCGCCGACCTGCTGGTCCGACCGGCCGCGCTCGTCGGCACCGAGGTGACGGCCGGAGAAATCCCCTCACTGGTCGACGAGGTTCCAGTGCTCGCAGTGTTGGCGAGTCGGGCGTCAGGAGAGACGGTGTTCCGGGAAGTAGGCGAGCTGCGGGTGAAGGAGAGCAATCGTCTGGAGCTCGTCGCGTCGAATCTGCGGGCCCTGGGAGGCGCGGCGGAAGTGCGCGGCAACGACTTGTTCGTGCAAGGAGCCAACCGGCCGCCGAGCGGTCGCGTGGAGACGGCAGGCGATCACCGTCTCGCGATGGCGTTCGGCGTGTTGGGAACGTTCCCCGGCGCCGACGTCCGGTTGTCGGAGCGGGCCTCGGTGGCGGTCAGCTACCCGGGGTTCTTCCGCGCGCTACATCGGATCGGGAGCGATGCGCGTCATCGCGATTGACGGCCCGTCTGCGTCCGGGAAGTCGTCCACTGCATCCCTGGTGGCGCAGCGGCTGGGATGGGCGCACCTCGATTCCGGCGCGTTGTACCGCGCGGTGACGCTGGCAGCGATCGACGGCCTCACGGAGCCGGACTGGACGGGTTCGCGGGTCCTCGCGCTGGTACAGCAGCTGCCGGTTCGTCTGGTGCTCGTGGAAGAGACGTTTCGGCCCGAAGTGGCCGGAGTAGACGTGGAGCGGGAGATTCGCTCCGATCGTGTGACGGCGCACGTCTCCAGGATCGCGGCGATCCCCGAGGTGCGGGAATGGGTGAACGCGCGGCAGCGGGAGGCGGTGGCCGGCCACCGCGTCGGCGTCGTGGTGGACGGGCGGGACATTGGCACGGTGGTGTTCCCGGATGCACCGTTGAAGATCTTCCTCACGGCGACGGCCGAAGAACGGGCGCGGCGTCGCTTGCAGCAGCGTGGGCAGAGCCCCGATGCGGGGCAGCGCGCCCGCGAAAGCCAAGCCCTCGAGGCGCGGGACCGGGCGGACAGCACCCGCCCTGTCGCGCCGCTCAAGCCGGCCGACGATGCCGTCATGCTCGATTCGACCCAATTGTCCTTGGAGGAGCAGGTGCAGCGAGTGG
>DATBLG010000012.1:0-3699 GCA_036555485.1 Gemmatimonadales bacterium
GCTCGACTACCGGCCGCTCGAGGGGTTCGTCTACGCCATCAGCCCGTTCAACTTCACTTCGATCGGCGGCAACCTCTCCTCGGCGCCCGCGCTCATGGGGACGACCGTGGTGTGGAAGCCCGCCGGTACGGCGGTGTACTCGAACTACTTCTTGATGAAACTGATGGAAGAAGCGGGGCTGCCCCCGGGCGTGATCAACTTCCTTCCAGGATCGGCGACGCAAATCAGCACGGCATTGCTCGCCGACCGACACCTGGGGGGCATCCACTTCACCGGATCCACCGAGGTATTCCAGTCGCTCTGGGACACGGTCGCCAAGAATCTGAAGGAGTACGCCGACTACCCACGCCTCGTGGGCGAGACCGGTGGCAAGGACTTCATCATCGCCCATGCGAGCGCCGATCCCGATCAGCTCGCCGCGGCGATCGTCCGCGGCGCGTTCGAGTACCAGGGCCAAAAATGCTCCGCCGCCTCCCGTGCCTACGTGCCGGACTCGATCTGGCCGGGTGTGCGCGATCGGGTGCTCGCGATGCTCGAGCGCATCCGGGTGGGCGACCCGGCCGATTTCCGGAACTTCATGGGAGCGGTGATCGACCGGAAGGCGTTCGACAAGATCAAGGGCTACATCGACGCCGCCAAGACGGCCCCGGGCGTCACCGTGCTGTTCGGCGGCGGCTGTGACGACGCGGACGGCTACTTCATCCAACCGACGCTGATCCAGGCGGAGGACCCGGCGTACCGCACGATGTGCGATGAAATCTTCGGCCCCGTCCTCACGCTACACGTCTACCCCGAACGACAGTGGACCGAAACGCTGCGCCTCGTGGATACGACGTCCCCCTACGCGCTCACCGGCGCCGTGTTCGCGCGTGACCGCCGTGCCGTTGGCGAGGCGCTCGCCGCGTTGCGCTACGCGGCCGGCAACTTCTACGTGAACGACAAGCCGACCGGCGCCGTCGTGGGGCAGCAGCCGTTCGGCGGCGCCCGCGCCAGCGGCACGAATGACAAGGCCGGTAGCCTGTTCAATCTGATCCGGTGGGTGTCGCCGCGGGTGATCAAGGAGAACTTCACCGCGCCGACGGATTTCGCCTACCCATTCATGGCGGAGCAATAAGACGAGGGCCCGGATCGATACCGGGCCCTCGTGCTGTTCGTGGTCGCCTACCGTCGGCTCAGCTTCCGTCCGTTCACTTGGGCGGCAGGATCTTGAACATTCCCGTCCCGCATACGGGGCAGACGCCCTTCAGGGCCGGGCGGCCGTTGGCCATCTGCACTTCCTGCGGATTCGAGATCTTCCGTTTCGTCTTGCACTTCACGCAATATCCCTCATCGGCCGCCATCGGGACCTTTCCAGCCTTCGCCATTGCGTCTACCTCCAGATAGGGCGCGCTCACAGCAGTGGGCCTGCCCGTCCGGCCCGTTGAACCGGGGCTTGGATGGGGGCCTGGAACAGGCCCAACTATAACACCACGTGCTTACGACAGGGGAGCGGGGGCACTGTTGAACCCGATTCGCCGGTGCGACCCGTCGCAGAATGGCTTCGTCGCGGATGACCCACAACGGCACAGGACAACGACTTGCGCGGGGGTCCCATCCTTGCGTGGCGGCACGGGGATTTCGATGCCGTCCACGGTCGTGATGCGCACCGGACCCTCGACAATCAGCGGGCCGTTCGGCTTGGGAGTGATCGTCGTAGGGATGGGGTCCATGGTTCTGCAAGCATAACACCGTGCCCCATCCACGTGGCTCTCGAGTGACATCCAGCCCGCTGGCGCTGGAACGGGTGTGCGCGCCACCGGGTATGTACATTACCCGTCGCCTTCGCATGCCCAATCGCCCGATTCTCCCTCTAAGCCTCGTGCTGTTTACGACCGCGTGCGCGACCGAGCACGGCCAGTTCGTGAACCGCATGGCACACACGGCGACACCGTATCTCGCCCGCGCAGCGCGCCAGCCGGTCAGCTGGCAGCCATGGAGTCGGGACGTCTTCGCGCTGGCGGCCCGGCTCGACCGGCCGGTGCTGCTGTACGTCGGCGCTGAGGACTGTCGCTGGTGCACGGTCATGGATCGGGAGGTTTATTCCGATCCGGAGCTGGGCGCGTTGATCGACTCGCTCTTCGTGCCGGTACGCGTCGACCGCGACGAGCGCCCCGACGTGGCGCAACGCTACCAGGCGGCGGTGCTCTCGCTGGCGGGCCTGCGCGGCTATCCCCTCACCGTGTTCCTCACGCCCGACGGCTCGGCCTTCTTCGGCGGCACCTATTTTCCGTCCGATGACCCGGTCACCGGTCGCGGCCTGAAGCAGCTGCTCCCGGACATCGCCCGCGACTTCCGGGATCGGCGCGCCTTCCTGCTCCGGCACGCGGCCGTGGTGCGGCAACTCTCGCTGTCGCGGGGTCTCGGTGCCCATGGGGTGCTGCGGCCGCCCGCCCTGGCGTTCGAAGTGGGGTCGGTGCGCGCGGTGCTCGAGACCGCGTTGCGCGCCGGCCGCGGAATGGGCGGGTTCGGGCCGGCACAGGGCGTGGTGCTGCTGCTTACCCAATACAGCCGCGGCGGCGACACCATTGCCCTTGGTGTGGCGCGACGGACGCTCGACGCGATGCTCGATTCAGGACGCGTGGCGGCGGCCATGGTCGACGAGCCGCCCGAGATCGTGCGGGCCGCGCGCGCCCGCGCGCTGTCGCTCGCCTGGGTGTTCACCGCCGAACCCCGGTATCACACGGGGAGCCACAAGGAGCTCAGCGCCCTGCTCGGGTCGCTCACGTTTGGCGACGGCCGGGCGTTGTTCGCGGACCGGGACGGGTACGCCATTGCCGCGGCGATCGAGACCTCGGACGCCTTGCGCGATACCCTGGCGCAGCGGCGCGCGATCGCCGCGTTGGACACGCTACTGCGTCGGGTATACGCGCGCGGCGCTGGCGTCCGGCATGCGGGGGCCGGTGCCCTCGCGGGCCTGTTGCAGGATCAGGTGCAGGTGGCGGCCGCCTGCGTAGCGGCCTACAACGCGACCGGCCGGCGCCGCTACCTCGACGGCGCGCGCGACCTCGCGGCCGTGATGGATCGCGATTTCGCCGATCCGTCCGGCGGCTACTTTGATGTCGCCGCCCGGGATGCGCCGGCGCCGCCGCTCGACGATCGAGTGAAGCCGGTCCTCGACGATCTGCTACCGGGCGCAAACGCGTGGGCTGCGCATATGCTGCTGGGTTTGGCCGCTGCCTCGGGCGACCCGGACTACCGCCGCCGCGCCGAAGCGACCCTCGAAGCGTTTGCCGGCGCCGTTCAGGGAGAGGGTCTGCGGGCCGCGAGCTTCCTCCTCGTGGCGGGCAACGCCCTCGCGGCAACGCGACCCTGACGCACCCTCCGCGGCGGTGTTTCTGCTTGTGGAACCGCCCGTCGTGTCGTATCATAGCCCAACCTTCCAAGGGGTCCCGCTCGAATGACTGGGGAACCGTTCCTCAGCTCCGACGAATTCGACGACCGTGCGCATCGGCTTTACAACGAAGGACAGTATGACGACGCCATCGAGGTGCTCCGCGACGGGCTGAGTCTCTACCCGAACGCCGTCGAGCTGCACGTCGGAATGGGCTATGCTCGGCTGGCGCGCGAGGAATACGCCTGGGCGCGCCGCGCCTTCGATGAGGCGATCGCACTCGATCCGGACCATGAGGACGCCCTCGCCGGCCTGGGCGAAGTGCTGCT
>DATBLG010000049.1:0-2565 GCA_036555485.1 Gemmatimonadales bacterium
AGCTCGCTATCGAAGGCGCGCTGTGGGGCGCATTCGGCACCACCGGGCAGCGTTGTACCGCGACCAGCCGGTTGATCCTCCACGAGCGCATCCACGACCGCTTTCTGAAGATGCTGGGAGATCGTGCTGGGACGCTGCGGCTCGGCTCCGGACTGGACGACCGCACCGAGGTCGGCCCCCTGATCCACGAGGAAGCGCGCCAAAAAGTGGACGAGTATGTGGGGATCGGAAAGCGGGAGGGTGCTTCCGTGGTGATCGGGGGTGCCCAGGCGGCGGGCCAAGCGCTCGCGAGTGGATGGTTCTATCAGCCTACGGTGCTCGCCGGGGTGCGCGCGGGGATGCGAGTCGAGCAGGAGGAGATCTTCGGGCCGGTCCTGTCGACCATCAAGGTCGGTTCCCTGGATGAGGCGGTCCGGGTCAACAACGACGTGCAGTACGGGCTCTCGAGCTCGCTGTACACGCGCGATGTGAATGCGGCGTTCCAGGCGATGAGCGACCTCGACAACGGCATCACGTACATCAATGCCCCGACGATCGGCGCGGAGGCGCACCTGCCGTTCGGTGGAGTGAAGCAAACCGGCAACGGCCACCGCGAAGGCGGGTGGGAGGTGTACGAGTTCTATTCGGAGACGAAGGTATGCTACATCGACTACTCCGGTCACCTGCAGCGGGCGCAAATCGATACGTACGCGGGCGGTGGAGCCGGGGGGTGAACGGATGGTACAGCTGGGGCGGGAGGATTCGAACCTCCAACCTCCCGGTTAACAGCCGGGCGCTCCGCCAGTTGAGCTACACCCCAGTGCAGGAAGGATGGGAGCGAATCCTAGGCGCTGGCGCAGGTCGCCGCAATGCCGCGTATTCCGATCGCGACTCGAGGAGTGCGCGAATCGACACCCTCTCGCAACGATCCGATGACACGCAACTGGTTCCGCCGTGCTAGTGTTGCGGCGTGGAATACGAAAGTCTGCTGGTGGTGTTAGCCGTCAGCGGCGCGCCGCCCGAAGCCGATGCCCTCGACGTGCTGGAGGGTGCGCAGCCGGTGTGGGTGCGGATCGAACGGGAAGGCCGGTCGGTCTGCTTGGCCGCGCGCGTGCGGCACGCCGACCGTCCGGAGGAATTTCGGACCCGAGTTCGGGGGTGGGGGGGTGCCCGGGGGTGGGCAGTGACGGTTGCGCCCTGCGCCCCATCCTTGTAAAGTGAAATCCATGCATGACTTGGGGGCCTCGGTGGCAGGGCCGGGCGCGACGGCGGCGCCCGGGCGACCAAACGCCCCCGAACGCCGCCGCTCCAGGCTGGCGCGTTGGTTCGACAGCTGGATGCGCTCGCTCGGAATGGCGTTGGTGTTGTTCCTCGTGATTAAGACCTTCTTCTTCGAAGCATTCCAGATTGCCAGCGGCAGCATGACCCGCACCCTGCTGACGGGCGACTTCTTATTTGTGAACAAGGCGCTGTACGGTGCGCAGATTCCCGGCACCAAGGCGCGCCTGCCAGGCTTCCGGCAACCGCGTCGCGGCGATGTCATCGTGTTCGCCTTCCCGCGTGATCCCAGCCAGGACTACGTCAAGCGCGTCATCGGCACACCCGGAGATACCGTGGCGATGCGTCACGGGCAGGTCGTGTTGAATGGCCGGCGACAGATCGAGCCGTACGTGCAGCGCGTCGATTCGCTCAACGACGTGTCGAGCGCCGATTTCGACTGGCAACGGCCCTTCGTGGCGGCCGCCTCCAATGAAGACCGGCGGCGCTACCATCCCACCCGGGACACCTGGGGACCGCTGGTGGTGCCCGCGGGGAAGTACCTCGTGCTCGGCGACAACCGAGACGACTCATCGGATTCGCGCTACTGGGGCTTCGTCGACGCATCTGCCGTCAAAGGTCGGACGCTGCTCGTGTATTTCAGCTACGATCGAGAGACGCGGGACGCGTTGCCCTGGCTGATGGATATTCGCTGGAGCCGGCTCGGGTCGCTGATTCACTGACCGGCCGGTCGTCCAACCCCCACCCCGCGCCCTGTGTCGCATCGCGCGACTGGGGACCGGGCAGAGTGTTGCGGATCCCACAGCGTTTCGGGAGGGTGGCTGTCCCATGCGATTGAACACGGCGAAGCGGGTATCGTTCGACGAGGGATCGCTTGACCAGTACCTGCGGGAAATCAGCCAGTATCCGCTGATCACTCGCGAGGACGAAGTCGACCTTGCCCAACGCATCAAGCGGGGGGACGAGGAGGCACTCGACAAGCTGGTCCGGTCCAACCTGCGCTTCGTCGTCAGCGTGGCCAAGAAATATCAGAACCAGGGGGTCTCGCTCTCCGATCTGATCAACGAGGGCAACCTCGGCCTGATCCGCGCCGCCCACAAGTTCGACGAAACCAAGGGAATCAAGTTCATCAGCTACGCCGTGTGGTGGATCCGCCAGGCGATACTCCAGGCGCTCGCGGAACAGTCGCGGATTGTGCGGGTGCCGCTGAACCGGGCTGGCACACTACACCGCATCGGCAAACGGTCGTCGGCCCTGTTGCAGGAGCTCGGCCGGGAACCCACGGTCGAGGAAATCGCCGAGGGAATG
>DATBLG010000134.1:0-7906 GCA_036555485.1 Gemmatimonadales bacterium
GTAACGCGCATCAGTCCATCTCGAAGATACCGCCCTGGCGGCGGGCCGCGCGGCGGTTAGGCTACACTGCCGTGCCCTCACTCGGTACTCCCACGCTGCTCGGCGTTCCGTTCGACGCGGCTTCGTCATTTCGCCGCGGAGCGGCCGCCGCTCCGTCAACGATCCGCGCCGCGTTGACCTCGTCAGCGGGCAACTCGTGGACAGAAGGGCTGATGGATCTCGGGATCCCGGGTGCGCTGGCCGACGCGGGAGACCTGGTGTTGCCCGAAGGCCCGGAGGCGCGCCGGACGATCGAACAGGGGGTCGCCGATGTGCTCGCCGGCGGCGGCCGTCCGATCGTCCTCGGTGGCGATCATTCGATCACCTACCCGGTGCTGCGCGCCGTTCGACGGCGACATCCCCATCTGAGCGTGCTCCATGTGGACGCCCATCCCGATCTCTACGAGGAATTTCAGGGGGACCGCTTCTCGCATGCGTGTCCGTTCGCGCGGGCGCTCGAGGAACGACTCGTGGACCAGCTCGTCCAGGTCGGCATCCGGACGATGAACGCGCAGCAACGCGCGCAGGCCGATCGGTATGGGGTCACCGTGATCGACATGGACGCGTGGGTGGCGGGACAGCGGCCCACACTCGCGAATCCGGCATATGTCTCGATCGATCTCGACGGTCTCGATCCCGCGTTCGTGCCTGGCGTCTCGCATCCGGAACCCGGCGGGTTGTCGGTGCGCGACGTGCTGACGATGCTGCATCAACTGGAAGTGCCGATCGTGGGCGCGGACATCGTGGAGCTCAACCCCGAGCTGGACGGGCATGGGTTCACGGCGCTTGTAGCGGCGAAGCTCGTCAAGGAGATCGCGGGGTCGATGCAGCGTCCCAGGAGTGGCACCTCCGCGCACCAGGATGGGTAACAGGTGGTACTCTTTGGAATCGGAGGTCCCATGAACCGTTTCGTGTTTGGCTCGGCTGTCGGCCTCGGCGCGCACTCCGTACGGGACGGCCTCAACACCGATAACGCGTGAGTCACCGGACGTGGAGGTGGCGGCAGCTCGCGCTGCTCGCCGCCGTCGTGCCGGTTGGCTGCACCCATGACGGCCCGTTCGTGCCCAGCGTGTATTCTCCGGGCGTGCCGCCGGGCGGCGGGGCGTTCGTCCGGCTCACCTACAATGCCGGGGCGGACCTGGCTCCTTCCTGGCTCCCGGATGGCAGCGGCTTCTTCTATACCACCGAGCGGTACGATCGCCCCGACCGGGACCGCTGCCTCGCCCTGCTGCCGGCCGCGGGCGGGACAATCGCCCGCGAGATCTGCAACCGCATTCCCGCAGCCGATGACTCGGTAGACGCGTTTGCTGCCGCGACGGTAGCGCCGGACGGGCGTCTGGCGTACGTGCGCGCCAGTGCACCGCTCGATGTCGGCCGGCCGCTCGCCCCGCGATTCACCGAACTGGTCGTCGCCACTCTGACCGATCCACACCGGCTTACTGCGCTCCAGTCCTTCCCGCGCGTGGGGCCGAGCGGCCGCGGGCACGACGGAGCGGCACAGCTGCGGTGGTTGGGCGACAGTACGCTGGTGTACGTGGGCCAACGTGTCGCCTACGTCCCGTCGTGCTTCCGGTGTCCGCCGGACACGATTCCCTCGGGGTTGGAGCTCGTGCGACTCGCCATAGGCGGGGCGGTCCCGGTGGCTTCGATGCTCCCGGGTTCGGATCAGGCGTCGTCCGTCGCGGTAACGGGTGGGGACACGGTGTGGTTCACCGTGAACGGCGATTCGCGTGTGTTCCGATTGGTGCTCTCCACTGACTCGCTGGCGGTGGTGCACGATTTCGGATCTGGCGGGGTCGCGCGCGACGTCCAGGTGGTCGGGAACACCCTCCTCGCCGTCGTCGGGGGCAACGTCTCTTTCTTTGACGAACCGGCCGTCGGACTGCTGCAACGGGACGGTGGAGGTCCGATCATCGCGGTGGACCTCTCGACCGGGACGGAAACCGTGGTCACGCCGGTTGGTCTTCTGTTCCGGCGCATCGCGCTGGATCCGAGCGGGACACGGCTCGTGGCCGAGCTCGTCACGGGGGCGACGACGGATCTGTGGCTCGTGGAGGTTCCGTGAGACCAATCGCCATTGTCCTGCTCACTGCCCTTGTTGGCGCGCCGCTCGCGGCTCAGACCGGCGGAGCGATCGCCGGCCGGGTGCGCGATGCCGTCACGGGACAGGGGATCGCCGGCGCGACGATCGCCGTGGACGGAGGCCGTCAGGGTGGCGGCACCGACACCAGCGGCAATTTCCGGGTGCGCGAAGTGCGCAGCGGCTGGCATCGGGTGCTGGTGGCGCGCATCGGCTACCGCCCGGTGTCGCATGACAGCGTGCTGGTGCGCAGCGGGGAAACCATCACCCTGAATGTGTTGCTGCAGCCACTGGCGCTGCAGATCGAGTCGGTCACGGTCGTGGCAGCGCCCGATCGCGTGCTCGACCCGATGGCGCCGCAGGACCTGCAGCGCATCACCGGGGACGAGATCCGACGCCTGCCCGTCACGACGGTCGAGGAAGCGGTGGCGCTTTCGGCGGGCGCCGTGGGGGAGAGCTATCGCGGCGGCCGGCTCGGGCAGCAGTCGTTCGTGCTCGACGGGCTGGGGGTGAAGAACCAGCTCGACGCCTCCACGGGATCGCTCGGCCTCCGCATTCCGCCTGACATCCTCACCGAAGCGTCGCTCGTCACCAACGGCTTCTCGGCGCGCTACGGTCAGGCGATTTCCGGCCTCGTCAACGTCGTCACCAAGGACGGCGGCGAGCGCTGGGAGGGGCGGGTGGCCTACGAGACCGACCGGCCGCTCCCCGAAGGGTGGGACTATGGAATAGACCGGATGCTCATCAGCGGTGCCGGGCCGCTGGGCCGGAGCGGCGCCGGCATCGCGGCGGTGCTCGACTTCGCCGGCCGGCTCGACGCCGATCCGGTCAACGCCCCATTGCCCTCCGAGGCGCGCGACCCGCGCAATGCCAACCCGTCCCTCCTGCCCCACAACAGCGGCGAACGCTACGATGCGGCGCTCAAGCTGACGATGCCGCTCGGCGGACGGCAGACGCTGCGGCTGTTCGGACTGAACTCGGTGGAGCAGCGACTCCTCTTCGACGCGGCGTACAAGTACGACCCGGCGTTCGCCCCCGCGCAACGCGTGCGGGGCACTCTGCTCGCCGGCCATCTGCAGCACACCTCCGGCCCCGGGGCGCTGAACCCGCTGACCATCGACCTGCGCGCCGGCTACTTCGACCGCGCATTCCAGCGCGGCGCCCTGGCCGAACAGCCCACGGAGCGGTTCGGCGCGTTCACCTTCGAGACGTTTCACTTCCTCGGTGAGGATCTGGCGCAGCGCCAGGACACGATCGCCGCGCAGGGCGCGGTGCCGGGGTTCGAAGCGCCTGATTGGAGCGACCGCTCGCCGTGGGGAGTGCCGGGGTTCTTTCTCGGGTTTGGGCCGCGCGGCGAAATCGCTTGGAACAGGTTCCGGGAGCTGCGCACACAGCTGGACGTGACGCTTGGCTCGGGCCACGACGCCGATTTCTATCTGGGGGGTGAGATCGCGCGGCAGCAGGTGCAGACCTTCCAGCGGGCCTTTGCCTTCTTGCCGGTGGACAGCACCATTCCGCCGCCAACCGCGTCGGACTTCCGGCCGGTGAGTGCCGCCGCCTACGCCGAAACGCAGCTGCGCGTGGAGGACCTGGCGTTCACGATGGGCCTGCGCTACGACCAGTTCGACGGTCGTGTGCCGCCGGCGATCGGGGGCCGCCGCTTCGGGGCGCAGCGCAGCCTCAACCCACGGCTCGCCGTGTCCACGGTGCTCAAGGGCGCGACGTTCGTCGCGACCTGGGGGCGTTTCAGCCAGACCCCGGACTTCCAGTACCTGGTGGACGCGGCGTTCGACGACACGACGCGCACCGGTCGGTTCCGCCGCGGGAACCCGTCGCTCGGCTTCGAGGACGCGACCCAGTACGAGTTCAGCCTGCGACTGCGCCCCACCGACGTCACCTCGCTGCGCGCGAACCTTTACATCAAGCGGCTCGACGGTCTCGTGGCGTCCGTGCCGTTGGGGCTGGACCCGGATTCGTCGATTTTCGGCAATGCCGACTTCGGCACCGTGAAGGGGGTCGAGCTCATTTTCGAGCGGGAAGCGACTGGCGGCTGGGGAGTGCGCGTTGCCTACACCCTGCAGGGCGCGACCGCGACCGCTACCGACGCGTTCGGGCTGCTGCGTCGCATCCGATTCGACTCGTTGGTGGGCGACACGATAAACCCGGCGCGCGTCGAATTCCCACTCGACTACGACCGGCGCCACAGCATCACCGTCGTCGGCCAGGCGCGGGTGAGCGACGAGGCGGGGCCCCGACTCCTAGGGTGGCCCGTGTTTGGCGGCCTCGAAGCGGCCGCGATTTTCCACTACGGCTCGGGACTGCCGTTCTCGCGCACCAACACCGCCGGCGATACGCTGATCGGGCTGCCCAACAGCCACCGCTTGCCGTCGGAGTTTTCGCTCGATGCGCTCATTCGGCGGCCGATCCGGCTCGCGGGCCTGACCGGTGGGGTGTACCTCGACGTCCGCAACATCCTCAACCGTCGTAACACCGTCGCGGTGCGGCGTGATACCGGCCAGCCGGAGTTGACCGATGCCACCCTGCAGGCGATCGCGCAGCAGGCCTATCAGGATCACCCCGAGGGGATCCCGTATGAATCCCCGCGCTATCGGCAGTGGGCCGACCTGGACGGCAACGGGCTGGTCGAAGGGCCGGGGGAGCTGTTACCGCTCTACCTCTCAGCCGCGCGGGATTTCGCGCAGCCGTTGTTCTATTTCGCGGCGCCGAGGGTGCTGCGGCTGGGGGTCGAGCTCACTTTCTGATCAGCTCCGGGACGCTCGGGACGCGGAGCTCGGTCCACTCGACGTTCCCGGCCTGGATGGCGTCCCGCACCTGCCGCTCACGCGTGCTCAGGCCGGACGCACCGGTCTTGACCTCGATGAAGATCACGCGACGCACCGCTCCCGCATCCAATCCGTCGAACACTACGAGATCGACCGGGCTGCCCAGAAAGCGGACGTCCTTTGGGTTGAAATGAAAGTCCGGCAGATACGGCACGAGCTGCTCCGATACTTTGCCGACGGTCACGGCGAGGCTGCGCTGGATCGCATCCTGACGAATCGCCCCGGTGTGTCGTGCCTTCCAGATCAGCACGTAGACGAGCCCGAGGAGCAGTCCAATCACGAGTCCAAGAGCGAGCGCCAGGACGTTGTTCAGCACGTTGGCCTCCACCTAACCGGGGGGGGGCGTTACCATCGCGAACGCCCGCACCGGGAACGAACCC
Source organism: Gemmatimonadales bacterium (assembly GCA_036555485.1). Taxonomy (GTDB): domain Bacteria; phylum Gemmatimonadota; class Gemmatimonadetes; order Gemmatimonadales; family GWC2-71-9; genus DASTHG01. The sequence continues at coordinate 5,343 of DATBLG010000134.1, forward strand.
ATGCCGCTGACCTTCACCGGCACGGCGAAGAAACGGAACCCGATGTCGGGCAGCCGCTCCAGGCCGCAAAGATGCTCGGCGATCGGGATACCGGCGCCGAGCAGCAGCGTGTGCGCCGGACGCGTGCCGTCGGCGGTGTCGTCGATGTTGAGGGAGTCGATTCCGACCAGCCGCGCTCCCGCCTCGACCAGGGCCACCGTCGCCGCGCGCGTGAGAAACGGATGCCCCACGCCGTAGGCCGCCGTGCCCCAATGTCGGTCCCATCCGGTGTGCACCAGCACCGCGCGGTCGCGCACCGCCACGCCGGCGAACGCGTCGCGATCGATGGCGCGCTCCGGACGGCCAACGCATCGGACCACGATGCCGTCGAGATCGGCGACGTGCTCCAGCGGCAGTTGGGCCAGATCGGCGCCGTCGGCGTACCGATGGGATGGGGCGTCGACATAGGTTCCGGTGTTCGCGACCATTTCGATCTTGCCGATCTGGAACTCGGTACCGGGCGCGTAGCGCGAACGAGACGCCACACGGCTCAGGTGGTCGGTGATTACGGGGGCCGGGAGTCCCGGGTAGGTGAGGGTCCCGTCCGCCACCACATGACTGACGTCCACGAGGGTCGTCGCCACGTGTTTAAGGCTTTTCCTTCAGCGTGGCTTCCTCCAGGTAGCCGCCGGCCACTCCGCCCACCACGAGCAACAGCCCCACCCAACCGAGCAGCGGGAGCTGCTGCCCGAGCAGAGCGAGCGCGAGCAGCGCACCCACCACGGGCTCGATCGTCGCGGCGACCGCCGTGGGGGCTGCGTCGATGCGTTTGGCGGCGTTGAAAAACAGGACATTCGCCGCGATCACCGTTCCGGCGGCCAGCAGCGCGATAAATATCCACACGTCCGGGGTGCGTGGCAGCTGTGGCGGGTAGCCCGCGAGCGGCAGCGCGATGCTCAGGACCGCGATGCCGCCCAGGATCTCGAGGAACAACACCCGCATCGGGCCGTAGCGAGGAACGGCGTAGCGGGCCAGCAGGGTGGTGCCGGCGTAAGAGATCGCCGCAAGCCCGCCGCCGAGGACACCGTCGCGCAACGTCGTGGCGATAGTGACGCCCTCCAGGCTCCTTCCGAACACCGCGAGCGCGGCCCCGCCCATCACCACCACGGCCAACACCATCCGAAGCGGCGTCAGGCGTTCACCCAGTAGCGGTCTTGCGAGCAGGGCGACGAGAACCGGCCCGGTGTAGAGCAGTGCGGCCGCGCCCGCGACACCGGTGCCCGAGATCGCGAACTGATAGGCCACCTCGAACAACGCCACCAGCACCCCCCCACCCAATCCGACCAACAGCCAGCCGCGCAAGTCGATACGAAACAGGTCGCGGCGATACAACCCGAACGCCACGATCCCCACGATGCCGATGACCAGCCGCCAATAGCCGATGCCGGTGAGGGTTGCGCCCTTGGCGTACAACAGGGTCGATAGCGGACCGGTGGTGCCCCAGATGGAGCCTGCACCGATGGCGCACGCATACCCAGCGAGTCGGGTTGCGCGATTCGTGGTATTGGTTGCGGCAGTCGTCATGCCGGTGAAACGCCAGAATGGTGACTCGGGGCCGCGCACACGCGGGCCCGAGACACCTTAGACCCGCAATGCCCGCTGCTGCCGGGGCTCCGGCTCGTGGGAGCGCAGGACGATGCGCATCGCGTGTGTCTCGAGATCGATGTCCCAGGCGGCGATGCGCGGCCGCACGAACACCTCGTGATCGCTCAGGGTGAGCGAATCGGGCGTGGCGTCGAGGAAATCGATCAGGCGCAGCCGCATCTCGATGTGGGAGCATCCCTCGCGGCTCGCGGCCACGCGGATGCCGACTTCATCGTCCAGCTGGCGGCGCACAAATCCCTGCGCGATCTCCAGCAAGCGCTGCGCGATGAGGATTTCGAGCGCCACGTTCCCCTTCTTGCCGGCAAGGCGGCGATTGACCATGCGCGCCTTGGTTGGCTCGCACAGCTCGAGCAGCCGCTCCCGCACCTTCTGGTCCGGGCGCCGATGCCCGCCAGCGTCTCCCTCACGCTCGACACGCGCGCAGGTGGGAAGATCATTGCGGTGCAGCCGCAGGAACTTGGTCATCCGATCGTACACGTCGGTGCGGCCGGGCGCGGGTGGGCGCCGGCGTCCGGCGAGCAGATCGGCGATATAGACCTCCGGCACTTGCACCGCCTCCGCCAACTCCCGCGGGGTGCGCTGCAGTTCCTTCAGCCGGCGGCGCATAAGCTCGCTGACCTTGATGGGATGCTTCAGGGGCATGGCAGCCGCCATCGGGTCTCCTTGGTGATTGCAAGAAAGCCCGCGGTGGCGGTGGGTGGGACAGCCACACAGCGGGTCGCTATGGCGAAATATCGCCTAATTGGAGGCGTTTCTGCAGGGGTCAGAAGGTCAGGCGACGGTAGGTTATTGGCCTCCGTCCACGCTTTTCACTTCCATTGAGTGAGTATTTCCTCCCGCCGAAACCGCACCACGTTCATGCGAAACAGGGCCGCGTCGAGCAGCAGCACCAGCCCGCACGCGGCGACCAGCGCCGGAAA
>DATBLG010000132.1:0-11312 GCA_036555485.1 Gemmatimonadales bacterium
GGCGGGGTCAGCGGCGGATTCGGTGGGTTCGGGGGTGGCGGTGGCTTCTCGGGTGGCGGCGCGGGAGGACGGTTCTGATGGCCGTGATCAAATCGGTAGAGGAATTCGGTCAGCAAGTGTCGGCGGCGCTCGGCGCGCGCCTCGTGTCGCTGGTGCTGTACGGCTCGGCCGCGCGCGGTGGACCGGGATCCGGGCGGGCATCGATCAACACCCTGCTCATCTGCGACGGAGTCGACGCGCGCCTGTTCGCCGCCTTGGCGCCGCTCGTCGCCGCCTGGGAGAGGGGTGGGCATCCACCGCCGATCGTCTTCTCTGAAACGGAGTGGCGCGCGTCGACGGACGCGTTCGCGATCGAATACGAGGACATTCGCGCCGCCTGCCGCGTGGTTACGGGTCGCGATCCATGGCAGGGAATCTCGGTGCGGCGCGAAGACATCCAGCGCCAGCTCGAGCACGAGCTGGTCGGGAAGCTGGTGCGGCTACGGCAAGGGTATGTCGGCGCGCTGGACGACGGGCCACGGCTGACCCAGATCGTGGCGGCCAGTGCTTCTGGTTTTTTCACGATGCTGCGCACCACGTTGCGGCTTGCGGGCACGCCGGTCCCAGAGAGCCCGGCGGAGTTGGTGCTGGCGGCGGCGGCGGTGGTCGGATTCCCGGCCTCGGACCTGGCCGATGTGGTGGCGCACGTCGAGGGACGCGCGCCGCTTGACCTTCGGCCAAGCGATTCGCGGGCGGGGGCCTATCTCGAGGCGGTGGCTCGGACCGCCGACTACGTCAACAGATCCTAGAGTGGAGGCGAGACTCTTGTGAACACGATGCGACGGCTGGTGCCCGTTCTCATGCTGGCGGCGACGGCGTGCGGTTACAACACGATCCAGACCACCGACGAACAGGTGAGCGCGGCGCTGGCGCAGATCAAAGTGCAGCTGCAGCGCCGCGCCGACCTCATCCCGAACCTCGTGGCGACGGTGCAGGGCTTTGCCCAACAGGAGCGGGATGTGTTCATCGCCGTGGCGGACGCGCGCAGTCGCCTCAACGGCGCGATCCAGGCCGGTGGTCCGGAACAAATGGCCGATGCCAACCAGGCGCTCAACGCGCCCCTCGGCCGCTTGCTCGCGATCGTGGAGAACTACCCGCAGCTCAAATCCAATGAGAACTTCCGCGCCCTGCAGGATGAGCTGGCCGGCACGGAGAACCGCATCGCCGTGGCGCGCCAGGACTACAACGATACCGTGAACCGGTACAACGCGTATATCCGGCGGTTCCCGCAGGTACTCACGGCGAAGGTGATCGGGGCGAAGGCGCGGGCGTATTTTCAGGAAACGGCGGGAGCGGATACGGTGCCGAGAGTGAACTTCGGCCGGTGAGGCTGTTTTAGTCGACGATCGCGTCCGGCATAACGTAGCGCGTTGGATTCACCGGCCTGCCGTTCACCCACACTTCGTAGTGCAGGTGCGGGCCGGTGGCGAGCCCCGTGGATCCTACTAGCGCGACGCGTTGGCCGCGCTTCACCCGTGCCCCACGACCCACCAGGATCTTCGAGCAGTGGGCGTAGCGCGTCACCACCCCGAAGCCGTGGTCGATGTTGAGGGTGTTCCCGTATCCCTCCGCCCAGCCGACCTCAGTCACGACGCCGGCGGCCGGCGCCTCGATCTCTGCGCCCATCGGCGCCGAGACATCGATGCCTTCGTGTGGTCGTGCCAGGTGCAGGATCGGGTGCACGCGCTCAGCGGCGAACGCGTTGGTGAGCCATCCCCTGGTCGGCATGATGGACGGCGTGGCGGCCATCCGCGCTTGGTGCGACGACATCGAGTCGTAGGCTTCGTTGACGGACCGCACCAGAATGTTGGCGCGCCGGATCATCTCATCGACGTCGCTGCGCGCGGCGAGCGCCCGCGCGCCTTGCTGCCCCGACGCCGACAGGCTGTCACGCTCCGACCACGAGCCGGCCGGCCCGCCGATGCCTGCTCGTTGCACGCCGGAATCGGTCGGGGTAAGCCCCGCGAGCAGCCGCAGCTCTTGCGCCCGTTGACTGAACGTCGACAGGGTGTCGTGCAGTCCGGTGAGGCGGTCGCGCATCCGTTCGATTTCCCCGGCGAGCAACCGATTCTCGCGCTCCAACACGCGACTGCGCGTGATGCTGACCCCGCGAGACAAGGCGGCACCGCCGAGTACGAGGAGCAGAAGCACCAATACGCTCCCGATCCCGACCAGGGCTTTGAGGACTGTCTGCGACACCACCACGGCGCGGGAGGATCCCGAGCCGTGTGGCACCACCATGACAGTCCATTTCGGTTCCGAACTCCGCCGCATCTCGTTTTCCCGCCCGAACTTCGGGCTTCAAGGGAAGGCAATAATAGACCTAGCCTATGGCTCCGTCAACGGCGCGCGAGTGTGAGGCACCTCACAAAGTTTCTGGTAATTTGCGTAGCTACGCATGTGGGGCGGGTTTAGGGAATAGGGGTGGTGGCTTCTGCACCACCCAGCCGGAGGGGTTGAGTCCCTCCACATCAGCATATCGGACGCTCGCCAGCGGCCGGCCGCTGCCCAGCGCTTCCCACAAGAGCCTCGCCTTCGCCGGCATGAACGGCACAGCGAGGACGGCGAGGCGCCCAACGGTGCGGATCAGGTTCGCGAGCACGGTGGCGAGCTCGACCTCGCGTCCTTCCTTGGCGAGTTTCCACGGAGCGGTCTCTTCGACATAACGGTTGGCCCGCATGGCCAACTCGATCAGCGCCGCGGCGCCACGCTCGAGCGCCATCGCGTCCATCGCCTCCGCATAGGCTGCGAGAAGGCGGCGGGCGTCCGCGTCGAGCGGGGTGGCGAAATCACACACATCACGCGGCACCACACCAGCCTGATAGCGCTGCACCATCGAGAGCGTGCGGGACGCGAGATTGCCGAAGGTGTCGGCGAGGTCGGCGATGTAGCGCGCGTCCAACCGCTCCCACGTGAAGTTGCCGTCGTTCTCGAATCCGATCTCGCGCAGCAAGAAGTAACGCAGCGCGTCGGATCCATGGCGGGCGATCGCCGCGTCGAGACTCACCGCCGCGCCCGCGGTCTTGCTCAGCTTGGCGCCGCCCCATTGCACGTAGCCGTGCGCCCACACGCGGCGCGGTAGCGGGACGTCCGCCGCGAGCAGCATCGCGGGCCAAATCACGCAATGAAACCGCGTGATGCCCTTCCCGACGACGTGCAGGTCGGCCGGCCAGAGCTGCTCGTACCCCGGTTCGGGGAAGCCGGTGGCGGAGAGATAATTGATAAGGGCGTCGAACCAGACGTACACCGTTTGCTGCGGGTCAGTGGGGAAGGGGATCCCCCAGGGTTGGCGCTGACGCGAGATCGAGATGTCCTGCAACCCTCCCTCGAGCAATCGCAACACTTCGTTGCGGCGGATCCCTGGCTCGACGGCGAACGCCCCGGACCGGATGAGCTCGAGGAGTTGGTCGCGGTAGGCGGTCAGCCGGAAGAAGTGGTTCTGTTCCTTGGTCGGCACGAGCTCGAGCGTCGGATGCTCGACACAGTGCCCATCGACGATCTGGGACTCCTGCTTGAACTCCTCACACCCGGTGCAGTACAGCCCCTCGTATTCCGCCAGGAACAGGTCCCCGGGGCGGCGCGCCTGGATCCGTTGCAGCAGCGCGGTGACGGCCCGGGCGTGCCGTGGCTCGGTCGTGCGGATCCAATCGTCGTTGCTGCAGTCGAGACGACGCCAGAACTCGGCGAAGGTGTCGGCCATCCGGTCGGCCCACGCCTGGGGCGTCACGTTGGCTTTGGCGGCGGCCTGGAGCACCGATTGACTGTGCTCGTCCATCCCCATGACGTAGCGCACGTCGTCGCCGCGCAGTCGGCGCCATCGGGCGATGCAATCGGCTCCGACTTTCTCGAGCGCGTGGCCGAGGTGTGGATCGCCGTTCGAGTAGTCGATCGCCGTCGTCAGGTAGTACTTAGGCACCGGGAGTGGTGCCTCCGTCGCGTGGCCGCTTGCGACGGCGTCGGCGCCGGCCCTCCCCGCGTCTGCTGCCCGACCCCGGGGTCGTGGGTGAGACGGGGGTGACGGGGGCGGATGGAGCAGGGGCCGTGCTCGCCGGCGCGTCGCCCGCCGCACGCTCCAGCTCCACTTGCAGCTGGTCGAGCGGCACGACGCGGGTTCCCTGGTCCTCGGACCGCAGCGTCACCCGGTCCCGGAAAATGTCCACCGCCAGCACCTTCTCCTGCCCGACGGCGGTGCGCAACACTTTGCCTTCCTTGGGAAAGCGCTTGCGGCTCTGCACGTAGAAATCGTGTTCGTAGTGCAAGCAGCAGAGCAGGCGCCCGCAGGGGCCCGAGATCTGGGCCGGGTTGAGGGACAGGTGCTGGTCTTTGGCAATCGAAAGATTGACCGGCCGCAGCTCGGGGAGCCAGCTGGCGCTGCAGTATTCGCGACCGCACCGACCGATGCCGGAGAGGCGCCGGGCCTCGTCGCGCGCACCGATCTGCCGCAGCTCGATACGGGTCCGGAACACGCCCGCGAGGTCACGCACCAGGGCGCGGAAATCGACCCGTTGCTCGGCGGTGAAGTAGATCGTGAGCTTGCGCCGGTCCCATTGCCACTCGGTGTCGGAGACCTTCATCGGGAGGTTGTGCGTGCGGACGCGGTCCCGCGTCGCGCGCCGCGCCTCGTCCTCGTCGGCGCGCAGCTTCTCGAGCTGCTGGACGTCCTCGCGTGTGGCCCGACGCACCACCTGCCGCGCGACCGTCGCCTCCGCCTCGGGCACGGCGCAGCCACCGCAGCCGCGCGCGCATTTCTTGAGGGCGACCGGACCGAGCGCCGACACCCGACCCAGGTCCTGCCCCCGCTCCACCTCCACGATCACCGGCTCGTCCAGGGTCAGGGGCTCAGCCGAGGACCAGTTGAAATACTCCAGCCGGTTTCCCTTGAACCGGACTTCCACGACCGCCTTCATCTTACTTTTCGCTCAGGGTGCCCATGGAGAGGTACTTCTCCTCGCGCCGCTTCAGGAGCTTGTCGATCTTGAAGCGGCGGAGCTCCTGCAGGTGGCGCCGCAGCGACGCCCCCAGGCGCTGCGCTGTTTCGTCCGCGTCCGCATGGGCGCCGCCCGGCGGCTCGGGGATGATCTCGTCGATCACGCCGAGCCGCAGCAGGTCCTGGGCGGTCAGCTTCAGGGCTTCCGCGGCGCGCTCACGCTGGCTCGCGTCCTTCCACAGGATGGCGGCGCACCCTTCCGGGGTGATCACGGAGTAGACCGAGTTCTCGAGCATCACCACGCGGTCGGCGAGTCCCATCGCCAGCGCGCCGCCGGAGCCGCCTTCGCCGATCACCGCGGTGATGATGGGCGTGGGCAACGAGGCCATCACCAGGAGGTTGCGCGCGATCGCCTCCGCCTGGCCGCGCTCCTCGGCTGCCAGGCCGGGGTAGGCGCCGGGCGTATCGACCAGCGTAATCACCGGAGCATGAAACTTCTCGGCGAGCTGCATCAAGCGCATGGCTTTCCGGTACCCTTCCGGGTGGGCCATGCCGAAATTGCGTTTGAGGTTCTCCTTCGTGTCCCGCCCTTTCTGGTGGCCGATCACCATCACCGACGCCCCATCGAGTCGCGCCCAGCCACCCACGATCGCAGGGTCATCGCGGAACAGGCGGTCGCCGTGCAGCTCTACAAAGTCGCTGAAAATGGTGTGGAGGTAATCGATCGTGCTGGGGCGCCGTGGGTGGCGCGCGACCTGGACGCGCTGCATCGGAGTCAGGTTGCGGTAGATTTCCGCGCGCAGCTCGCCCAGCTGCTCCTCGAGCGGGGCGAGGTCGGCCGCTTGCTCGCCACCGTTCTTGCGCAATTCTTCGATTTGCTTCTCGATCTCGAGCAGCGGACGCTCGAAATCGAGGCTGTAGGTCGCCATCGGCCTAGCTCGCTTTCACCAGGTGGACGCGGTCCGCGCCGAGGACTCCGCGCAACGCGCCGAGCAGCTCGTCGTCCGGCTCCACTCGCAGCGTGCGACTCCGCAGCCGCGCGGTGAGAACCGCGCCTCCGTCTCCACCTCCGTTCGACCCTTCCCACTCTACCAGCACGGGGGCTGGGCCGGGATGTGCGGCGCAGAGTGCCGCCGCCGCCCGCGCGGCGTCCGGATCGGGCGGAGTCGACGCATTCCAGCGCAGGGCCAGCCCAATCTGGCCGTTCGTCTTCAAGTCATCGAGCGGGCGCGCCGCCTCCACGATGAACGGTGCCGCATCCTCGCCCCGATCACGCGCGCTAAAGGTGCCCGTGAGGAGCAGCGCGCCGTCCGGACGGATCACGACGTTGAGCCGCGCCCACGCCTCCGGGAATACCAACGCCTCGGCGGTGCCGTGAAAATCCTCCAAGACCAGCCGTGCGTACTCGGCGCCCGACTTCTTCGAGACCTGCCGCTTCACCACCGTCACGACCGCGGCGATCGTGACTTTCTGGTCGCTCCAGGTACTCAGCGTCGCGGTCGTCCGGGTCCCGAAAAGCTCCACCTCCGCGCCGTACTTGGCGAGGGGGTGCCCGGAAATGAAGAAGCCGAGCACCGCTTTTTCGCGCGTGAGACGGTCGTGTTCGCTCCAAGCCGGGACTTCGGGGAGGGTGAGGGACGGCCGCGGCACCTCGGCGTCTCCGCCGAACAGCCCGACTTGACCCGACTCACGCTCCTGCTGGCGCACCTGCGCCTCCCCGAAGGCGTGCTCCACGGCGGAGATGAGCTGCGCCCGATGGCCGCCGAGCGAGTCGCAGGCGCCGGCGTCGATGAGCGCCTCGAGCACGCGCTTGTTGCACAGCCGCAGGTCGATGGAGTCACACAGCCCGACGAGCGAACGGTACGGCTCCGTTGAGCGGCCGGCGAGAATCGACGCGATGGCACCCTCGCCCACGTTTTTCACGGCTCCCAGCCCGAAGCGGATCCGCGTGTCGCCCACGACAGTGAACTTGAAGCGCGATTCGTTCACGTCGGGCGGTAACACCTCGAGCCCCAGCTCCCGTGCGGCATTGATGTAGAGAACGACCTTGTCGGTATTCCCGATCTCGCTCGAGAGCAATGCAGCGAGAAACTCAGCCGGGTAGTGCGCTTTGAGCCACGCGGTTTGATACGACAGGATGCTGTACGCGACCGAGTGCGCCTTGGGGAACCCGTAGCGGCCGAACGTTTCGATCTGCGCGGCGATGTCCTCGATCACGCGGCGCTCGTGCCCGCGGGCGACGGCGCGCTCCACGAACGGGCCCAGCTCCCGCTGGAGCAGCTCCTTGTCTTTCTTGCCGACCGCTTTGCGAAGCACGTCGGCTTCCGCGAGGCTGTAGCCCGCCAGGACGTTGGCGATCCGCATCACCTGTTCCTGGTACACGATCACGCCGTAGGTCGGCTCGAGCACTTCCCGCAGCGCCTCGAGCGCATAGCGCACCTGCTCCTCCCCGCGTTTCCGCCGGATGAAGACGAGATGCATCCCCGAGTCGAGCGGCCCCGGGCGCAACAGCGCGTTCGTCGCGACGAGGTCGTCGAAGCGATCGCACTTCATCTGTCGCAGGCAGTCCGTGGCGAGCGGTGATTCGAACTGGAACACCCCCGCGGTGCGGCCCGATCGCAGCAGCCGGTAGACCTCCGGGTCCTCGAGCGGCAGGTGGTCCATGTCGAGGGTTGTCCCGTGCCGTTCCTGCACCATCTGTACGGTGTCGTGAATCACCGTCAGCGTCTTCAAGCCGAGCAGGTCGATCTTCAGCATGCCGACCTTCTCGAGCGCGACCATGTCGTACTGGGTGATGATGGCGTCGTCGTCCTGGCTCGGCGACAGACACACCGGGACGTAGTCGGTGAGCGGGCCCGGCGCGATCACGACACCCGCCGCATGGACCGACGCATGACGCGCCAGGCCCTCGATGCGGCTGCCGAGCTCGATCACCTTGCGGACCCGTTCGTCCTGCAGCGCGATGGCCTTCAGCTCGGGCACTTTCGCCGCCGCCTCGGCCAGCGACCACATGGCGGCCGGACCGGCAGGGATGAACTTGGTGGTCCGGTCCACTTCACCGATCTCCAGACGCAGCGTGCGCGCGACGTCGCGAAACGCGGCGCGCGCTTTCAGGGTGCCGAACGTGATGATCTGTCCCACCGATTCGCGCCCGTAGCGCGCGCGCACATACTCGATCACCTCGCCGCGGCGCTCGAAGCAGAAATCGAGGTCGATGTCGGGCATCGAGATCCGCTCGGGGTTGAGAAACCGCTCGAACAGGAGGTCGAATGCGAGGGGGTCGACGTTGGTGATCCGGAGAGCATAGGCGACGAGGGATCCGGCGGACGAGCCGCGTCCCGGCCCCACCGGAATGCCACGATCCCGCGCTGCCTTGATGAGGTCGTAGACGATCAGGAAGTAGCCGGCGTACCCGGTGCGCGAGATGACGTCCAGCTCGAACGCGAGCCGTTCCGCCACCGGAGGAGGCAGCGGCTCTCCGTAGCGCTCGGCGGCACCCAGGGTGGCGAGGTGCACCAAGAGCGCGTTGTCGCTCGCGAACTCCGCGGGACGCGGGTACTGTGGCAGGAAGTAGCGCTTCTCGAAATCGAACTCGCACAACCCCGCGATCCGCGCCGTCTCGGCCAACACCTCCGGGTGGTCCGGGAACAGCGGCTTCATCTCCTTCTCTGACTTGACGTAGCTCTCCTGACCGAAGAAGCGGAATCGCCTGGGGTCGTCGAGGTCCTTGCCGGTGCCGATGGCGAGCAGCACATCGTGCGCCTCGGCGTCTTCCTTCATTAGGTAGTGCGCGTCGTTCGTCGCCACCACGGGGAGGCCGAGCTCCTGGGCGAGCCGGAACACGCCGTTGGTGACGAGCTGCTCGTCCTCAATCCCGTGGTTTTGCACCTCCAGCCAGAACCCGTCGGGACCGAACAGGCTGGCGAAGTATGTCGCGCTCGCTTTGGCGGCTTCATAGTTGCCTTGCCGCAAGTACAGGGCGACCTCCCCGCTCAGGCAGGCGGCGAGGCAAACCACGCCGTCCTTGTGTCGCTCCAAGACCTCCCGGTCGATGCGGGGGCGCCGGTAGAAGCCCTCGAGAAAACCGATCGACGAGAGCTTGACGATGTTCTGGTAGCCGATGCGGTTCTTGGCGAGCAGCACGAGATGCGAATAGGGTCCCGGGGCCTCGGTGAGCTTTTCGCGCAGCCGCCGGCTGCCGAACGCGAGGTAGGCCTCGAACCCGAGGATCGGCCGGACTTTGCGCGCCTTGGCTTCTTCGTAGAAGGTCCAAGCGCCGTGCAGGTTGCCGTGGTCGGTGAGGGCGAGCGAGTCCATCCCCAGCGCCACCACCCGGTCCAACAGTTCCGGGATCCGGTTCGCGCCGTCGAGGAGAGAGTACTCGCTGTGTGTGTGGAGATGAACGAACGCCATCGTCGCCTTGTGCTGCTGAGGCGCGCCGCCTTCAGCCTGGGGTGCGTCGGAGGCCCGCGGCCGGAAGGGCGGGCCGGGGGATCGCTGCGGAAGATACCGGCATCGTTTTGCATTGTCAAAACCCGTTGTCGCATCGAAATTTGGGCCACTCATGCGCTCGCTTGTCTCGCTGCTCCTGCTAGGCGTCGCGCTGGCCCTGTTGCATCGGTTCACCGCCGGCGCGCCGCTGGCGGCGCGTGCTACTCTCGCGCTCGGGGCCCTCGTGGTGCTAGCGGAGCTTGCCGGCCGACTGGCCGCGCGCTGGCGGCTGCCGCGCGTGTCGGGATTCGTGGTTGCCGGCATCGTGTTCGGACCCGCGTGGCTCGGACTGGTGCGCGCGGACGAGGCGGAAGCACTTCGCCTCGTGAGCGACGCCGCCATCGCGTTGTTCGCCCTCCGCGCCGGGTTGGCGATGCGCGCGTCCTCGAGTCCGACGGACGGCGTGGCGCGTTACCTCACGACTTCCGTGGTCGTGCCGTTCGCGCTCACCGCCGCGGTCGTGTATTCGGTCCATCCATGGTTTCCGCTCACAGTGCATCAGCCGTCGCGCGACGCGTTGGCAGTGGCGCTCGTGCTCGGCGCCCTCACGGTCGCCGCGGCGCCCGGCCTGGCGTGGGCCACGCTCGGCGATGCCCCCGCCGGTCCGCTGGGCGACACTTTGTTGCGGCTCCATGTCTTACGCGACATCACGGCGGTGCTGCTGTTCACCGTTGTGTTGGCGCTGGTTCGCCCGCTCGCGAGCGCGGGGGCGGTACACACAGTGGCGTTCAGCGGTCCGCTGGTTACCCTGGGTGTATCGGTGGTCGCGGGAGCGATATTGGCGTGGCTCGCGAGCCGTTACAGCCGCCTCCTGGGGTTGGATCCGGGGATTTTCCTGGTGGCGGTTGCGTTCGGCGCTGCCCTGACCGGGTGGTTGGGGCCGGCGGAGGTGACGTTGACCGCCATGATCGCGGGACTCGGTCTGGCCCGATGGGACGATGAATCGGCGCACCCGTTGCGCCGCCATTTCGACGCCCGCGGTATCGCGCTCGCCGCGGTCGCATTCGCCTTGGTGGGGACTCGCTTCGACCTGTCCGGCTTGCTCGTTCTCTGGCCGTGGGTCCCGTTGCTGGTGGGCCTGCGGGCAGTCGGTCTCTATTGGGGTGGGCGGTGGGCGGGGCGGGGTCCCTTGGTGACGGACGCCCTTGCGGACAGCGGGTGGTTGGGACTTATCTCGCAGGCCGGCGTGGGCGTGTTGCTGGCGGGTGCGGGACGCCGGGCGTTCCCCGAGTGGGGTGTATCATTCGAGGGGTTGGCGGTGGCGGTGGTAGCGGTGCACGCGGTGGTCGGTCCCATCTGCATGCGTTGGGCCCTCACCCGGCGTCCGGCACTCATGCAAGGAGTCACGGGTGGGTCATAGCGTGAAGCGGATCCGGTGGGCGACGGTCGCGGCGCTTGGTGCGGCCGCTGCGTGCGATGGCGGTGGCGGACCAGGGCCGGTGCCGGTGCCCACTTGTATCAACAGCGGGGGTCAGGCGGTGACCCTCCCTGTCGTCGGGGCCTATCAGGCTCTGCCTCCGCTGGCGAATGCGAGCTGTTTCACCTTCCCCGGCAACGCTTCGTCGACGAACCCAGTCGAGTATCTCCTGGTGGCGCAGCTGGCAACCGACTCTCCGGGCACCTCCGCCCCCTTCATTTTGGATGGCGATACGCTGCACCCCGCCCTTCCCGCTCAGGGAGCGGACGCAATGTCGCGCGGCGGCCTGAAGCTTCCGGAGCGATTCCACGACTTCCTCCGCCTCCAGGAGCGTTCTCACTGGGCAGGGATGCCCCCGGCTCCGCGTTCCGGCGCGCCGGGATCCGCGCGAGCCTCGACCCCACCCCCGGTGGTCGGGGACGTGCGGTCCTTTAGTGT
>DATBLG010000142.1:0-1762 GCA_036555485.1 Gemmatimonadales bacterium
CACCTTGAAGAGACCATCGCCGGTGCCGTCGTTGCCCCCGGTCGCGATCCACCGTCCATCCGGTGACCACGTGGGGGCTCCGCGAACCTCCAGCATATCGATCGTCGTCTTCAGGCCGGTTCCGTCCGCGCCGATGATGCACAGGCGCTGCTTGCCGTCCCGGTTGAGGACGATGGCCACGCGCAGCCCGTCGAGCGAGACCGCGGGCGGTTCGGACAACGCCCCGTCCGAACCTTTCCAGATTTCAGAGGCCTGGCCGTCCTTCCACGTCCAGAGTCCATCGCCGCCGTCGACCGACGACAGATACGCCAGCATCCCTCCCTCGAAGCGCGGGACGAGCGCGCGAGCGGTGGGGAGCGCGTACGGCGTCACGTCGGCCGCCTCTGCCACGCGCTCGAGGATCGGTACGCTCGAAAGGGTCGCGACGGGATTCGCGACGGATGCGACGAGGCGGCGGCCGTCGGCGCTCGCGGAGACCGAGGAGTAGCGGTCCAGGCCGGTACTCAGGCGGCGTGACGTGCGCCGTTCGAGGTCGTACGCGAACAGCCAGGGTCCTGCGCCCTGATCCTCCGCGACGTAGAGGACCGTCCGGTCGCCGATGGGCGTCGGGTATCCCACGAAGGCGTTGTGGCGCGTGAGCTGCTCGGCCTGCCCGCCGGCCGAGGGAATCCGCCACAGGTCGACATTGAAGCCCACCACCTGCCCACGGACGAAGTAGATCCAGGCGCCGTCGGCAGACCACGTGGGGAAATGGTTGTGCAGTCCTTCGCTGCCGGTGACGATCTGCCTGGCGGCGGAGCCGTCTGCATTCGCGACGAACAGGGGATCGCCCGGCGTGGTGAACATGTACACCGCCCGCGTGCCGTCGGGCGACCAGTCGGGGGCGGCCGCCCGTTCCGGCAGGAACGGCTGCGGCGCGCCGCCGTTACGCGGGATGAGCGAGAGCCGCATTGCCGGTGCCGGCTGGCCCCCCACCAAGACCTGCGAACCATCGACGGTGAACCCGCCCGGCCGGTTCCCGCGAGGGTTCTGCGCAAACGCCCCCGCGGCGAAGCCGCTGGTGAGGTTCGTGAGTGCATTGGTCCCCACGGGCCGGAGCCAGAGATCGGGGCGGCCGTCGCGGTTGGAGTGGAACACGATGAACTGTCCGTCCCTCGAGAGAACGGCGCCCAGCTCGTCGCCGGGAAAATCCGTCAGGCGGGTGAACGTGGCGCCCGCGAGCGGGTCGTCCAGCGTGTCGGTGTTGCGCGTCGCAAGCCAGATCGTCGCTCCTGCAAGGAGCGCGACCACGAGGGTGGCGGCGACCAACGGCCAGGTGCGCGGCGCCCGCTCCGCACTTGGCGCCTGCGTCGCCGGTGCGGTGACGCCAGCCGTCGATCCTGTGCCAGCGGAGGCGCCCCGCACGACGCGACGCAAGTCGACCGTCAGGTCACGCATCGTCTGGTACCGATCGGCCGCGTTCTTCGCAAGCGCCTTGTCGACCGTCAGACGCAGCGCCATGGGCATGTGGTCCGGCAGGGGCGCCGCCGGATCGTGGATCACGCGTTGCAGCACCTCGAGATCGCTGCCTCCCGCGAAGGGGTGTCGCCCGGCCAGCAACTCGTACAGGACCACGCCGAACGAGAAGATGTCGCTGCGCGCGTCGAGCGGCTTGCCTGACGCCTGCTCGGGCGACATGTACGCGATCGTGCCGGCGATCTGTCCCCACTCGGTGCGGTCGTTGGTGCGTGTGACATCAGCCGCAGCAGCGGACTCGACCAGC
>DATBLG010000147.1:0-4244 GCA_036555485.1 Gemmatimonadales bacterium
GGCGATGGCGGTGATCGAAATGGACGACGTGTTGCTGGCGAGGATCGCGGCCTTGGGCGCCGCCGCATCGAGATCGCGAAACAGCTGGAACTTGACGTCCGGGTTCTCGGTGGCCGCCTCGACCACCAGCTCGGCCTGTCCCGCGCCGTCGAGCTCGGTGGCGGTCGTCAGCCGCAGCAGGGTGGTCTCCTTCTGGTCGGCGCTGAGACTGCCCTTCTTCACCTGCCGGTCGAGATTTGCCGAGATCGTCTGGAACGCCTTGTCGAGCGCCTGGCGCGACACGTCGAGCAGCAGCGTATCCCAGCCATGCTGGGCGAACACGTGGGCGATGCCGTTCCCCATCGTGCCGGCACCCACGACGGCCACTCGACTCACGCCGCCGCCTCGGCGAGCCAAACGCGTGGCGTGCGCGCGCGCCGGCCCAGCACGACGGCGACGCCCCCGAGGATGACGAGCGTCCCGATCACTCCGCCCTCCGGACCGAACCGTCCGCCATCGACCCATGCCAGGGCGCCGGGGAAGTAGTCCACCCCAGGCACGTCGAACGCGATTCCGCTGACCGGGGCATCGAACCCGAGACCCAGGGTCGCGTTCCACCCGAAGTGCAACCCCCAGGCGAGCGCCATCCCACCAGTTGAGAAAAACGCCACCGTGAGCCACACCGCCGCCAACGCGATGTTGATCGTGCCCAGCACGCCGGCTTGGGGATTGCCCAGGTGAGATGCGCCGAACCCGATCGCGAGGATGGCAATCGCGGCACCGGGCCCGATCGCGTCGGAGAGACGGCGCAGCGGGTACCCGCGGAACATCAGCTCCTCGGAGAGGGCGGCGGCGCAGAGACCGATGGCGAGCGGACCCGCGACGCCGAGGAAGCCGGCCGTTCCGGTGAGTCGCAGCGCCGCGCCGTCGAGCACCACGGCGAGCAACACGGCCACCACGGCCATCCCGGCTCCGAGTGCCAGTCCCCGCGCGAAATGACGTGGCAGGACTCGCGGCGCACGCCATCCCATTCGGTCCCAGCTGTAGCGATTCGCCAGGCGACCCACCACCCAGGTGGCCACGAGGAACCCGACGAGCTGGGAGACGCCGTTGCGGGCGAGCCACCACGTGCCGCCCGCGGCCGGCGCGGTGCCGCTCAGGCCGAGCGTCACGCCGAGCCCCACCACCATGAACAACAGGAGCCAGAGGACGGCGCTGCCGACCCGTTTCAGCCAGGCCACAAACGAAACGCGCGCCATCAGAGGCGCGCGCGGACCGGGCGAATCGTCGGGCGCAGTACCAGGATCGCAAGCCCGAGCTTGATCACGTCACCAACCAGAAACGGCAGAGTTCCGAACCGGGCGGCGGTGCGCACGCTGCCGGTGAGGATCAGCAACTGTGCCAGGCCTCCCAGGTGAATCAGGACGAGACCCGAAAGCACCGCGAGGACGAGTCGTGGGAGACGCGTTCCGTCACCCACCAACCGCCCCACGGCGTACGCCGCGATCGGATACGCCAGCAGGTAGCCGCCCGTCGGGCCGACCAGACGCGCGACACCCGGCAACCCGATCGGCGTGAACACGGGCAGTCCGGCTGCCCCGAGAGCAACGTAGAGGAGCAGGCTCGCGGCGCCGAGGCCCGGCCCGAGCAGCCCGCCCACGATGAGCACGGCGAGCGGTTGCAGCGTCATCGGCACCGGCGTTCCGGGCAGCGGCAGGGCTACCTGGGCGGCTGCCGCGACCAGCGCGGCGCCGAGCAGGACCGCCACCACGCGCCGCAGCGCGAGCGACGACGGCGAAACGGCGAGCGCCTGCTCCATTACATCGCCTCCACGCTGAGGGCGACGGCGTTGCCGCCGCCGAGACACAGGGTGGCAAGACCGGTCGCCTTGCCGCGATCCCGCATGGCATACAACAACGTCGTGAGGACGCGCGCGCCGGACGCGCCGATCGGATGCCCCAGCGCGATCGCGCCCCCGTTCACGTTCACGCGATCCCAATCCCAGCCGAGCGCGCGCCCATCGGCGAGGGCCTGGACGGCGAATGCCTCGTTCGCCTCGATGAGGTCGTACGCGCCGATGCTCGTCCCGGCCTTCTTCATCAAGTTCTGGACCGCCACGATCGGCGCGAAGAAGAGGTCCTTCGGCTCCCCCCCGCCGGTCGCATATCCGGTGACTTTGGCGAGGGGTGTCAGGCCATGGGCCTTGGCGAAGGCGAGCGACGTGACGACCAGCGCGCTGGCCCCGTCGTTCAATCCCGGGGCGTTCCCCGGAGTCACCGAGCCCGACTTTTCAAAGGATGGCTTCAGCGCCGACAGCGCTTCGAGGCTTGTGTCCTTGCGGGGCCCCTCGTCCTTGTCGATCACCGTGGAGCCCTTCTTGCCGGGGATCTCGACCGGCACCGTCTCGGCTTTGAAGCGGCATGCCTCCATTGCCGCCACGGCCTTCTGATGGCTCGCGAGGGCGAAGGCGTCCTGATCGCCTCGTGATACGCCGGCTTTGGTCGCCGTGTATTCGGCGAGGTTGCCCATGTGCTGATTGGAGAACGAATCCCACAGGCCGTCGTGGATCATCCCGTCCACGAGGCTCGAGTTCCCAGCCTTGATGCCGGTGCGCATTCCGTAGACGTAGTGGGGGGCGTTGGACATCGATTCCATGCCGCCCGCGACGATGCACGCCGCATCGTCCGCCTTGATCGCTTGCGCGGCGAGCATCACCGCCTTGAGACCCGAGCCGCACACCTTGTTGACGGTGAGACTCGGGATGGTGCCGGGCAGACCGGCGTGGATCGCCGCCTGCCGAGCCGGAGCCTGCCCTACTCCACCCTGCAGCACGTTGCCGAGGATCACCTCGTCCACCAGCCCACCGTCAATCCCGGCGCGGCGCACGGCCTCCGTAACCACCAGCGCGCCGAGCTTGGGCGCCGGGAGCGGAGACAACCCGCCCAGGTACCGGCCGATCGCCGTGCGACAGGCCGAGACGATGACCGGCGTCGTGTGATCGTGGCTCATGCGACTCCCCCCGATGAACCTTTCATATTAATGGCGCCGGGGAGCGGGTGCGAACTTCCTCGACGAGTTGGGCCACAAACTCGGGCGCCGGCATCACGACCTGCTTCTTCCCGGCTCCGCGGACCCGCACCGCCACGGTTCCCGCCTCGGCTTCCCGCTGCCCCACCACCGCCAGATAGGGCACCTTCTGTACCTCGCCGTCGCGGATCTTGTAGTTCAGCGTCTCGCTGCGATCGTCGGTGTGCACCCGCAGACCCGCCCCGCGCAGCTGCTCGGCCACCTGGCGCGCGGCATCGAGCTGGGCGTCGGCGATCGGCAGCACGCGCACCTGCTCGGGGCTGAGCCACAACGGGAACGCCCCGGCGAAATGCTCGATCAGAAACCCGATGAAGCGCTCGAGCGTGCCGTAGATCGCCCGATGCATCATGACCGTCCGGTGCGGCCGGTTGTCGGCGCCGGTGTACTCCAGCTGAAAGCGCTCGGGCAGCGCGTAATCGAGCTGAATCGTGGCGCCTTGCCACTCGCGGCCGATCGCATCGTTGAACTTGATGTCGATTTTCGGGCCGTAGAACGCGCCCCCGCCCTGGTCGAGGCGAAACGTGGCGCCACGGCGCTTCAAGGCCCCCTCCAGGGCCCGCTCGGCGACTTCCCATTGCGCGTCGGTACCGAGTTTTTTGTCGGGTCGCGTGGCGAGATCGTAGCGGTACTCGACCCCGAACGTCTTGCCAAGTACCAGCTCGACGATGTCGAGCAGCGCGAACACCTCTTCTTCGATTTGATCTTCGCGCAGGAAGATGTGCGCATCGTCCATCGTGAGCCCACGCACACGCAGCATTCCGTGCAGCGTCCCCGACCGCTCGTTGCGATACACGTTGGCGATCTCGGCGAGGCGGATGGGGAGGTCGCGGTAGCTGCGCTGTTGCGCGGCATAGACCAGAATGTGCATCGGGCAGTTCATCGGCTTCACCCGGTAGCGCACATCCTCCATCTCGCCCTCGCCCGCCGCCATCGCCGGAAACTGATTTTCGCTGTAGAGCGGCAGGTGCCCCGAGCGCAGAAACAGCTGCTCGCGTGTCACGTGCGGCGTGTAGACCAGCTGGTAGCCGCGCTCCAGGATCACGTCCTCGATGAAGCGCCGCAGCTGGAACTGCAGCATGGCGCCCTTGGGGTGCCAGAAGATGAGCCCCGGCCCCACGTCCTCCTGGATCGAGAACAGGTCGAGCTGCTTGCCGAGCACGCGGTGGTCGCGCTTCTTC
>DATBLG010000019.1:0-3970 GCA_036555485.1 Gemmatimonadales bacterium
ATTGTGACCAACGCCGTCAGTCCGTGCTGGACGGCGTAGCGGATCAGGTCCGCGCTCGTTTTGAGCTGCATCTTCCGCAACATCCGCGCCCGGTGCGTGCTCACGGTCTTCGGAGACAGGCCGAGATCGAGGGCGATCTGCTTCACGCTCTTGCCGACACCGATCATGCAGAGGACTTCGTATTCCCGGGGGGAGATCATCTCGTGCGGGAGCCACGCGGCGCGCGCGTCCAGCGCAGCCGCCGCTCGCTCCGCCATCGACGGCGTGAGATACTTCCCGCCCCCGGCGACCTGGATGATCGCGCCGATGATCTCCCGCGGGGCCTGCTGCTTGGTGAGATACCCGGCCGCGCCTTCCTTCATCGCGCGCACCGCAAACTGATCCTCCGGGTGCATCGTGAGGACCAGCACCCGAACCGAGGGGAACGCCGAACGGAGCTGGCGCAAGAGCCCGGGAAACGGCGCGCCCGGCATGGTGATATCCAGCAGCAGGACGTCGGGCTCCGTGGCCCGCATCAACGCCACGGTTTCATCGCCGTCGGCCGCCTCTCCTACTACCGTCAGCGCGCTATCGTCGGCGATCGTCTGCCGGAGCCCGGCCCGCACGAGCGGATGGTCATCGGCGATGGCGACCCGGATCGCGTCGGTCACGAGGTGCTTCGCTTTCCGGCGAGCGGGAGTTGCACGATGACGGAGGTTCCACCCTGGGGGCGCGCCCGAACGTCGACGGTGCCGTCCCAGAGCAGCGCGCGCTCGCGCATGCCGAGCAATCCCAGCGAGCGTGGGCTCGTGGCTTCCGCCGTCGCGATTCCCCGGCCATCGTCGCTCACGCCCAGGACCAGCTCGGCCGCTGTCTCGCGCACCTGCACGTTCACGTGGTGCGCGGCGGCGTGCCGCACGACGTTGGTGAGCGCCTCCTGGAGGATACGGAACAAATCCGTCGAGCGGTCGGCGTCGAGCGGGGGAAGCGTGGCCGGCAACTCGAGCGTACAGGCGATGCCGGTCCGGCGGGCGAACTGCTGCGTTTCCCACTCGATCGCGGCGAGCAAGCCGAGGTCGTCCAACACGGCCGGCCGGAGCTCCGTCGCCAGCGTGCGCACTCGGCCGATCGTCCCCTCGATGATAGACGCCATGGCACGGCACTTTTCGACGAGGGGTCGATCCTGAGCAGGGAGTCGCGCTTCCAGCCAGGCGACGTCCATTCCCAGCGCGGTGAGCACCTGCCCCAGCTCGTCGTGGATCTGGCGCGCCATGAGGGCCCGCTCCTGCTCCCGCACGCTGCGCATCCGGCCGGCGAAGTCCCGCAGGCGCTTGTGCGTCGCCCGCAGCGCCTCATCCGCGTGCTTGCGCTCCGTAATGTCTTTCGCCACGGCCAGGACCCCGATTGCCTTCCCGTGAGGATCACGCAGCACGACGCGTTTTGTATCGATCCATACCAGGGTGCCGTCCTTCCGCCGCCGTTGCCATTCTTTGCTCAAGTCCTCGCCGTTTAGGATGCGCTGCAGGTCTCCCGGGGCCCGATCCGCATTCCCATCCGGGTATAGGATCGCCGCCGACCGGCCTACCATCTCCTCTGCGGTATACCCGAAGATCGCCTCGGCTCCCGCGTTCCAGAATTGGACCTGGCCGCTGAGGTCGACCACGACGACGCAATCCCGCACATGGGCGAGGATGGTCGACTGAAACCGCAGGTGATCCTCGGTCGCTTTGCGATCGGTGATGTCGCGAACGAAGGCGCCGAAGAGCTGCGTATCGCCCTGCCGGACTGGAGCGATCGTCAGCTCGATCGGGAATTCGCGTCCGTCACGATTGCGGGCGGTGATCTCGATTCGCCGGTTCAGCAGGCGGCCCTGGCCCGTCTCCGCGAAGCGGGCGAGTCCTTGTGCGTGTCGCTGGTGGTACCGCTGGGGAATGATGGTTTCCGTCAAGGTGCGGCCGACGGCCTCGGATTCGTCCCACCCGAACACCTGTTCAGCCTGCCGGTTCCACATACGGATAACGCCGACGCTGTCGACCAAGATGAAGGCGTCGAGGGCCCGGTCGAGCAGCGCCCGGAGCAACGGCTCCGATTCTCCCCGGGGTCGGGGCTCGGGACGGCGGGAAGCGAGGGTCATGGCGTCGCGGCGATCACTGACTGCAGGATAGGGGATCGCAGGCGGCTCGCAAGGGGTGGATCGCTACGGCACCGGGTTCTCGGCGAACCGGGCAACGCGCGGCAGGATGGCGTGGAAGACACTGCCTGCGCCGTACGTGCTCCGGGCGCCCACCCGGCCGCCCTGAGCTTCCACGATCCGCTTGGTCAGGGCCAACCCAAGGCCGGTACCGGGGTATTGCTTGGCGTAACTCGCGTCGAGCTGCTGGAACTCGACGAACAACCGGCCCATGTCCTCCGGCCGTATCCCGATCCCATTGTCCTGCACCTCGATGCGAAACTCATCCACGCCCTCAGGGAGCACGCGAATCGCGATGCGCCCCCCATCGGGAGTGAACTTGATCGCGTTCGACACGTAATTGTACAACACCTGTTTCAGCGTTGCCCGATCGGCGATGATGTCCTCGGTTTCCAGCGCCGGCGCGATCTCGATTGCGAGGGACTTCTGCGCAGCGAGCGTGCCGACGGTGTCCTGGACCTCCGCGATCACCGAGGCGAAGCGCACCGGCTCCGCGTGGAGCTCCAGCTTTCCTGACGCGACTTTGGAGAAATCCAACACGTCGTTGAGGATGTGGAGCAGGTGTCGAGCGGATGTGAGAATGTCGCGGAGGAACTCCTGCTGCCGCGGCGAAACGGGGCCAGCCTTGCCGTCGTTCATCAGCTCCGCAAACCCGATGATCGCGTTGAATGGGGTGCGCAGCTCGTGCGACATATTGGCGACGAACTCACTCTTCAGGCGGTCCGCCTCCCCGAGCTCGACGACTTGGCGCTTGAGCTGTGCGTTCAAGACATCGATCTCGTGGCGCGCGTGCTCCCGTTCAGTGACATCCTCGAACGTGGCGACGGCGAGTGACAGCAGGCCGTTGCCCCCGTAGACGGGCGCCGCCCACACATCGAGTGGGACCACGCCGTTCGGGGCATGGATCTCGATGTCAGTGACGTGGACGCGCTCACCCCGCATTGCACGGGCGATTGGGAGGCGCTCGGCAGGATACGGGGTGTCGGTGCCAGACACGTAGACCTGATAAATCTCTGGTAGCTCCCCGATGGTGGCGCCCGGGACGAGCCCCTTGCCGAGGATCTGTTGGCTCGCCTGGTTGGCGAAGTACGGTCGCCCCGCATGGTCGACCACATAGACTCCCACGGGCATCTGTTCCAGGATGTCGATCAACTGCTGCTCGGACTGCTGGAGGCCCCGCTCAGCCCGATTCCGAGCGGAGAGCCCGAGCCACAGGAAGGTTGCTGCGATCGTGAGCAACACGACCGTGAGCGCGCCGCTCGCGACGATTACGGTTTTTGTCCGACGGGCCGCGACAACGATGCGGGTAGAATGAACGTCTCGGGCATTGATGAGGGCGCCCTTGGCCGCCTCCACCAGCGCGCGGATCTGGTTCATGAGGTTTCGGCCACGGTCACTCAGTATCAACCGGCGCGCGGCTTCCGCGTGTCCAGCCCGACGGAGCTGGATCGTCGTGTCGAGGAAGACCAACTTCTCGGCGATCAACGGGGTGAGTCGCTGCATCGCGGTGGCGAGCGTGGTGTCACTCCCCGTCAATTCGCCCAGCGCTTCGGTATCTGCATCCAGGGCTGCGATAGCCGTTTGATACGGACCGAGGTAGCGCGATTCGCCGGTGACGAGGTAGCCCCGCTGCCCTGTCTCGGCATCCAGCAGATCCTTGAGCACGGCATCGAAGCGGAGCAAAGTGAGGTTCGTGCGGTTCCGGCTGGCGCTCTCTTCATCAAGCTGGACAAGGCTTCGGTAGGAAAGGGCACCCACGAGGATCAGGGCACCGAGCGCGGCAGCGAAGACGCCAATGAG
>DATBLG010000081.1:0-8894 GCA_036555485.1 Gemmatimonadales bacterium
TCCTCTTCGCGGTCGTGACGCTGCAACCGTTCGCGATTTACTCGGGCGGCGCCGTCCCCGTACCGATTCTGGTTGCGCTCCTGGTGTGCCTGATCCCGACGACGATCGGCGGCCTGCTCTCGGCCATCGGCATCGCAGGGATGGATCGCATGATCCAGCACAACGTGATCGCGATGAGCGGGCGCGCGGTCGAGGCCGCGGGCGACGTCAACACCCTGCTGCTGGACAAGACCGGCACCATCACCCTGGGGAATCGACAGGCGGTGGAGTTCGTGCCGGCGCCGGGTGTGACCCGCGAGCACCTGGCGGACCGCGCCCAGCTGGCCTCGCTCCCCGACGAGACGCCGGAGGGGCGGAGCATCGTGGTGCTGGCGAAGCAGTTCGGCCTGCGGGGCCGGCCGCTCGCCGAAGGGAGCAAAGGCATGGAGCTGGTGCCGTTCTCCGCGTCGACGCGGATGAGCGGCGTCAATGTCGGCGGTCTGCAGCTGCGCAAGGGCGCCTCGGAAGCGGTGGGGCGTTGGGTGCGGGAACAAGGAGGCGAGACGCCCGCGGCCGTCACGAGTGCCGTCGAGCGGATCGCCCGGGAGGGGGGCACGCCGCTGGTGGTGGCGGAGCGCGAGAACGGCGGCGCGAAGGTGCTCGGCGTGATCTATCTGAAGGACGTGGTGAAGGGTGGGATGAAGGAGCGGTTCGAGCAGCTCCGGGCGATGGGGATCCGCACCGTGATGATCACGGGCGACAACCAGCTCACGGCCGCTGCGATCGCCGCAGAGGCGGGCGTCGACGATTTCCTTGCCGAGGCGACGCCGGAAGACAAGATGGCGCTGATCAAGCGGGAGCAAGGCGGGGGGCGGCTCGTGGCGATGACGGGGGACGGGACGAACGACGCCCCGGCGCTGGCCCAAGCGGATGTCGCCGTCGCGATGCACACCGGGACGCAGGCCGCCAAGGAAGCCGGGAACCTGATCGACCTCGACTCCAATCCGACGAAGCTCATCGAAGTGGTAGAGATCGGGAAGCAGCTGCTGATCACGCGCGGCGCGCTCACGACGTTCTCGATCGCCAACGACGTCGCCAAGTACTTCGCCATCATCCCGGCGATGTTCGTAGCCACGTATCCCGCCTTGCAGGCCCTGAACATCATGCGGCTGCACTCGGCGCAATCGGCGATCCTGGCGAGCGTGATCTTCAATGCCCTGATCATCATCGCGCTGATTCCACTGGCGCTGCGCGGCGTCCGCTGGCGTCCCGCGGCCGCCACGGCGATCCTGCGCCGCAACCTGTGGATCTACGGCGTCGGCGGCATTCTGGTCCCGTTCGCCGGCATCAAGATCATTGACATGCTCCTCGTCCTGTTACGGGTGGTCTGACCATGCTCAAGAACCAGCTTCGTCCCGCGATCGCCGTCACCATCGTCCTGATGGTGATCACCGGTCTCCTCTATCCGGGACTCGTCACCGGCATTGCGCAGATCCTGTTTCCGCACCAGGCCAACGGTTCACTGATCACGGTCAATGGGCAGGTGGTCGGAAGCGAGCTGATCGCGCAGCAGTTCGCGCGCGCCGAGTACTTCCATTCGCGGCCTTCGAGCGCCGGCGCGGGCTACGATGGCGGCGCATCCAGCGGGAGCAACAAGGGTCCGACTGACCTGAAGCTCGCGGATACGCTGATCGGCCAGGCGGTGGACAGCGCCGTGGAGCTCGATGGCGCGACGCGGGGCCGCGTCCCGGCCGATCTCGTCACGCGCTCCGGCTCGGGGCTCGACCCCCACATCTCACCCGCCAGCGCGTTCCTCCAGGTCGCCCGGGTGGCGCGGGCGCGGGGCGGCGATAGTGCCGCCGTGCGCGCGTTGGTCGAGCGGCACGTCGAAGGGCGTCAGCTCGGGTTCTTGGGCGATCCGCGCGTGAACGTGCTGTTGCTCAATCTCGATCTGGACCGCACGCTGCCGTCGCGGACGGGCACCGCCACTCCGTAGGTGCTACGTTAGGGATTATGACCGCGCGACGGCCTGATCCCGAAGAGCTGCTCGCCCGCGTCCGTGAGGAGGAACGGCGGGAGACCCGGGGTCGGCTCAAGATCTTCTTCGGGGCCTCCCCCGGCGTGGGCAAGACGTACGCGATGCTCGAGGAGGCACGGGCGAAGCAGCGTGAGGGCATGGCCGTCCTGATCGGGGTGGTAGAAACCCATGGCCGCGCCGAAACGACGGCCCTGCTCGCTGGACTCGAGATCCTACCACGGCGCAAGCTCGAATACCGCGGCATCACGCTCGAGGAGTTCGACCTCGATGCCGCCCTTGCCCGCCGCCCCACCCTGGTCCTCGTGGACGAGCTCGCCCACACGAACGCCCCTGGATCGCGCCACGCACGACGCTACCTGGACGTGGAGGAGCTGCTCGCGGCCGGGATCAACGTCTATACCACCCTGAACGTCCAGCATCTCGAGAGCCTCAACGACGTCGTCGCCCAGATCACGGGGATTGAGGTACGCGAGACCGTCCCGGATTCGATCCTGGACCAGGCGGACGAGCTGGAGCTCGCGGATCTCTCCGCGGAGGACCTGCTGCAGCGCCTGCGGGAGGGGAAGGTGTACGTCCCGGAGCAGGCGGCGCGCGCGATCGAACAGTTTTTCCGGAAGGGCAACCTCATCGCACTGCGGGAATTGGCGTTGCGCCGCACCGCCGAGCGGGTGGACGCCCAGATGCGCGGCTACATGCAGGAGCACGGTATCCGTGAGACCTGGCCGGCCGGAGATCGGATCCTGGTGTGCATCGGGCCGAATCCGGCGGGGGCGCGGCTGGTCCGCGCTGGTAAGCGCATGGCGACCAGCCTGAAATGCGAATGGGTCGTGGTCTGCGTCGAGACGGCGGGGCAAGCGATTTCCACGACTGACCGGGAAGCGTTGCTGCAGAATCTCCAGCTCGCCCAAGAGCTAGGGGCGCAGGCGCTCACACTGAGCGGCTACAACGTCGCGGATGAAGTGCTGGCCTACGCCCGCGCCCACAACGTCACGAAGATCATCGCAGGCAAGCCGACGCATGGGCGCTGGCGTGACAAGCTGTTCGGATCGTTGGTGGATAGGCTGGTGCGCGGCAGCGGCGACATCGACGTCTACGTCATCACCGGCGACGTAGAGGAGGGCCAACCGCCGCGCCGGCGCGTCGTGGAGCGAAAGGGGGGGCTGGCGGAGTACGGGTGGGCGGCGCTCGTCGTCGCTGTGTGTACCGCATTGGGGGCAGGGGTGTTTCAGTTTCTCTCCCTCACCGACGTGGCGATGGTCTACCTGCTCGGCGCCGGTGTCGTGGCGTCGGGTTTCGGGCGTGGGCCCTCGATCTTGGCGGCCTTTCTGAGTATCGCCGCGTTCGATTTTTTCTTCGTCCCACCACGCTTCACGTTCGCGGTCTCCGACTTTCGGTACGGGTTGACCTTCCTCGTCATGCTGGCGATCGCCCTGGTCATCAGCGGGCTGACCCTGCGCATCCGGGAGCAAGCGGAAACGGCCCGCGCGCGGGAGCGCCACACCGGTGCGCTATACGCCATGAGTCGGGAGCTGGCAGCTACTCGCGGCTTCAGTGACTTGGCGCGCGTCGCATCGCGGCATCTGCAGGACGTGTTCGATGCCCGCGCGCAGCTCCTGTTCCCCGACGCCACCGGTCGCTTGCATGGCCCCGTGGGCGTGCCGCCCGCCTACCCGATCGACGAGAAGGAGCAGAGCGTGGCGCACTGGGCATTCACGCGCGGACGCATTGCCGGTGTCGGAACCGATACGCTGCCTTCGGCGCAAGCGTTCTATCAGCCGCTGGTCGCCTCCGGCGGCATCATCGGCGTCCTGGGGCTCCGGCCGGCGAATCCACAACGGTTCGAGGACCCGACCGTGCTGCAATTGGCCGAGACGTTTGCCGGTCAGGCAGCGCTGGCGCTGGAGCGGGCGATGTTCGCCGAGCGGGCTCAGCGGGAGCAGCTGGAGATCGAAGCCGAGCGGCTGCGGACCGCGCTGTTGTCCTCCCTTTCCCACGACCTGCGCACCCCGCTCGGATCCATTACGGGGGCGGCGAGCAGCCTGCTTGAAGAACGGAACGCGTTGACCGAGGGGGCGCGCCGCGATCTGCTCCAGACGATTCTCGAGGAAGCGCAGCGGATGAACCGGCTGATCGGCAACTTGTTGGACATGATCCGTGTCGAAAGCGGGGCGCTCGAGGTGCAAAAGGAATGGCAGCCACTGGAAGAGGTCGTCGGGGTCGCGCTGATTCGCCTCGAGGACCGGTTGCGGGGCCATCCGGTGCAGGTGAACCTGCCGCCCGATTTGCCCCTCGTCCCGCTAGACGGTGTCCTCATGGAGCAGGTGTTCGTGAATCTGCTCGAAAACGCGGTGAAGTACACACCGCCCGCGACGCCGATCGAGATCGCCGCGACCGCGGCGGACGGCGTCGTCCGCGTGGATGTGGCAGATCGGGGCCCTGGACTGCCGCCAGGTGAGGAAAGCCGGATCTTCGACAAGTTCTACCGCGCGCAGGGAACGCCGACACAGGGCGGGATCGGACTCGGGTTGACGATCTGTCGTGGTATCATCACGGCGCACGGCGGCAGGATCTGGGCCGAAAACCGGCCCGGCGGCGGTGCGCTGTTCCGTTTCACTCTTCCGGTCACGGGTGCGCCGCCCATGCCGGTGTTGGCGGAAGCCAAAGAGAGCGCATGAAGCCCTACGCCTGGGTCGTGCTGATCATGGCCGCATGCACCGCGCTCGGCACGCTGATCCTGCCGCTGCTGTCCGTCACCGACGTCGCCATGCTGTTCCTCGTGGTGGTCGGGCTGGTGGCGGCGCGGTTCCCGCGCGGGCCATCGATCTTCTCGGCGTTCCTCAGCATCGCGCTGTTCGACTTCTTCTTCGTCCCTCCGCGCTTCACCTTCGCTGTTGACGACCTGCACTATGTCCTGACGTTCGGGGTCATGCTGGTGGCGGCACTGCTGATCAGCGCGGTTGCGAGCCGCCTGCGAGAGCACGCGGAAGCTGCGCGGGAGCGCGAGCGACGTACCGCGACGCTGTATGCCATGAGTCACGAACTCCTCGCAACCACCGAGCTGGGCGACCTGGCCTCGGTGATCGCCCGGCACGGACGGGAGGCGTTCTCGGCTCAAGTGCAGATCCTGTTGCGCGATCCCGCAGGGGGGCTCACCCCTCCCGCGGGCGCGACGACCGACTTCGTACTGGACGAGCACGCGCAGGCGGTGGCGCAATGGAGCTTCGACCTGTGGCAGGCGGCCGGGGTCGGCACGGCGAACTTCCCCGATGCGCCGATGCTCTTCCTCCCGCTGGTCGGCGCAGGCGGGCGCCTCGGCGTGGTCGCCATACGGCCGGACGAGCCCGCGCGACTTCACGAACCAGTCGTGCGCCAGGTGCTCGAGACCTTCGCCGGCCAGGCCGCGGTCGCGGTGGAGCGCGTACGCGCCATGCGCGCTGAGGGAGCGGAGTCGCCGACGTCGGGCTAGCTTCGGCGGATGGCCGAGCTCGCCCCGCTGGTGTTGCTGATCGAAGACGAGCCCCAGATGCGCCGCTTTCTCCGGGCGGCGCTGGAAAGCCACGACTACCGGCTGGTGGAGGCGACCACAGCCCGTGAGGGACTGGCGCACGCCACCGGCCGCAATCCCGACGTCATCCTGCTCGACCTCGGCCTCCCGGACGGGGACGGCATCGACCTCGCCCGCCGCATCCGCGAATGGTCGACCACGCCGATCATCGTCATCTCGGCGCGTGGCAAGGAGCAGGACAAGATCGCGGCTCTGGATGCCGGGGCTGACGACTATCTCACGAAACCATTCGGGACAGGCGAGCTGCTAGCGCGCCTGCGGGTCGCCCTGCGGCACGCAGTGCAGTCCGTCAACGGATCCGCCGAGTCCGTGTTCACCGTTGGCGCGTTGCGCGTCGACCTCGCCGCACGGCAGGTGTTTGCCGGGGACGCCGAAGTCCATCTGACCCCCACCGAGTACAAGCTGCTCACAATCTTGATCCGACACGCCGGGAAGGTGCTCACCCACCGCCAGATCCTGAAAGAAGTCTGGGGCCCCAACGCGGTCGAGCACACCCACTACCTGCGCGTGTACATGACGCAGTTGCGGCACAAGCTCGAAACCGATCCAGCACGGCCACGCTATCTCCAAACGGAAACGGGCGTCGGGTATCGGCTGCGGACCGAATAGCGGCCGATGTCCGGAGCGCCGCCGGACGGCTAAGATTAGGGGTGCACCGACCGCAGGAGGGCACGAATGTCCGACCAGATAGCGGACCTCAAAGCTGTCGTCGAGGGTAGCGAGGGAATTCGTGTCATTCGCGGCGGCGGCAACGTCCGCGATTGGAACGGGATTCACTACAAGACCGGGCTGTCGGCGAAAAACGTGGGGGCGAGCCAGCTCTCGATGAACGTCGCCACCATTCCTCCGGGCGGTGTGGCGCGCGCCCACATTCACGTGGGGTTTGAGGTCATGCTGTACATCCTCGAAGGCCGGGTGCGACATGAATACGGTCCGGGGCTCACGCAGGCCGTGGTCAACAGTGCGGGGGATTTCATCTACATCGAGCCCGGCGTACCACACGAAGTATTCAACCTGAGCGAGACCGAGCCGGTTGTGGCGGTGGTCGCTCGCTCCGACGCCAGCGAATGGGAGCACATCGTGGCCTACGACCGCCGCACCGGCCGAACCGCCACCGCCGATGCACCGATCCGGGCGTAATGTGAGGGTGTCCGCCCTGCTGTGGGCGGCGCTCTGGGGCGCCGCCGCGGCGCGGGCGCAGCAGCCGGATTCGGTCCTGTTCCTCATCTCCCCGCTCAGCCGCTTCGACGTTCAGACGGGGAAGTCCGGCCTGTTCGCATTCGCGGGCCACGATCACCTGATTCGCGCTCAGGTGGTGTCCGGCCGGATCGTTCAGTTCCCCGGTGCCCCGGAACGCTCGCGGGTCGAGATCGTGGTGCTGAGCGAGCGGCTGGAGGTTCTCACGCCGCCCGACACAGAGGAGATCCGGAAGGTGACGGCGGCAATGCGCAAAGACGTCCTGGACGTCGCCAACCATCTAGAGATCCGGTTCGTGTCCTCGGCCGCCACACCGATTCCTGACGGGCTGCGGATCCGCGGTGATCTCACCCTCGTCGGCAACACGCGCGAGGTGACGGTCGACGTGCGCCTGGTGCAAAGCGCGGACACGTTGCGCGCGGTCGGCACGTTCGCGGTCAAGCAGACGGATTTCGGTATCCGGCCCTATCGGGGCGGGCCGGCGGGCATCATCCGCGTCGCCGATCGGGTGACCTTCAGTTTCGAAGCCGTGGCGCTCCGCGACGCATCGCCTTGACGGCGTCGCCTCGTACTCACTGACCGGAACCGTCAACCCATGTGGGGATTTCTCCGCCGCCGCACGCTGACGCAGTGGATTCTGATCGCCATGGCCCTCGGAACCCTGCTCGGATGGGCCGCGCCGGACGTGGCGGCGAGCCTCAAGCCGCTGTCCACCGTGTTTTTGCGGATGATCAAGTCGATCGTCGTCCCGATCATCTTCGGCACGCTCATCATGGGGATCGCGGGGCACGGCGACGATATGCGCCGGGTCGGGCGTCTGGCGTTCAAGTCCCTCGTGTATTTCGAGATCGTGACCACCTTGGCGTTGGTCATCGGGCTCATCGCCGTCAACGTGGTGCGACCCGGCGCTGGCGTGCAGCTGCCGCCATCGGCCACTGGATCGGTTGTCGGGAGCACCCAGGTCACATTCGCGAGCGTGCTGGAGCACATTGTGCCGCAGAGCGTCTTCGAGGCTGCGGTACACAACGAGGTGCTGCAGATCGTGTTCTGGTCTGTGTTGTTCGCCCTGGCGCTGACACAGGTGCGCGAAGGTCCCAAGGAATTCATGTTGAAACTGTGCGAGGGGCTCACGGAGGTGATGTTCAAGTTCACCGGCATCGTGATGCGCTTTGCCCCGATCGGCATTGGCGCCGCGATCGCGGTGACGGTCGGGCATAGCGGCCTGGGGATTCTCTCAAACCTCGGGAAACTGGTACTCACGTTGTACGGGGCACTGGTGGTGTTCGGCCTCGTCGTGCTGCTGCCCGTGGCCTGGATCGCCAAAGTGCCGCTGGGGCGGTTCCTCAAGGCGGTGAAGGAGCCGGCCCTGATCGCGTTCTCGACCACGTCCTCCGAAGCGGCGTTGCCCAAGGCGATGGTACAAATGGAGAGTATCGGCGTACCGCGGCGCATCGTTGCGTTTGTGATGCCAACGGGGTACTCGTTCAATCTGGACGGCAGCACGCTGTACCTGGCGGTCGCGTCGATTTTCGCGGCGCAGGCCGCCGGGGTCCACCTCAGCGTGGGCCAGCAGCTGTTGATGATGTTCACGCTGATGGTGACGAGCAAAGGGGTCGCCGGCGTGCCGCGGGCGTCGCTCGTCATCTTGTCGGGTACGCTGGCCTCGTTTAACCTGCCGCTCGAGGCGGTGGCCGTCATCCTGGGTGTGGACGAGTTGATGGATATGGCGCGGACCACGGTGAACCTCGTGGGCAACTGCCTGGCGACGGTGGTCATGGCGCGCTGGGAGGGCGAATACAACGATGTCTTGCCTGCGGTGGCGACAGCATCGGGTGACCCGGCGAGGTGAGCAGCGTCCTTCATCCAGCGTAACAGCATTCTTCATGTCCGTCCTGCTAGTGTGCCCGTCCGCCCCGGACGCTGTTCGGCACGGTGGGGAAGCGCTAGCTTGGTGCGGAGGCAGCCTGTCTTTGCAGAGGAGGACTTCATGTTGTCACGGGTTGTGATGCTGCGAATCGTTGGGGGAGTGACACTCGCCATGGCCGGAGTCGCCGCTACAGCGCTGCTGGGCAAACCGGTGCCCGCCGGACCGGTCGTCACCGTCTACAAGAGCGC
>DATBLG010000122.1:0-54770 GCA_036555485.1 Gemmatimonadales bacterium
ACGACATCTCGAACATCGCGCACCCCCGTTATGTGGCCAACGTGCAGTCCTGTCGCGGCTCGCATACGCACACGGTGTT
This sequence comes from Gemmatimonadales bacterium, assembly GCA_036555485.1. Lineage (GTDB taxonomy): Bacteria > Gemmatimonadota > Gemmatimonadetes > Gemmatimonadales > GWC2-71-9 > DASTHG01. Next base: position 80 of record DATBLG010000122.1, read on the forward strand.
GACCGATGCGCGCGATACGGGCGCCGTGTACGTCTACATCTCCGGGCAGGGGCCGGTGCGCCCGTCCGCCGAGCTTGCGGGATGCACCTCCGCCTCTCCGGACCAGGACACGAGCTCGGCCTTGTTCCGCCTCGACGTCATCCGGGTGCCGCTCGCCGCCCCTGGGCAGGCCCGCATCGTGAACCGCCCACGGATTTTCGAAGGTCTGTCCCAGGTGACCGCCCATGGACCCTCGCCGGTGGATTCGGCCCAGGCCGTCCGGACAGTCGATTCAGTGCGGGCCGCCAAGGGCTACGCCGTCGTCATGGAGGGTGAAGCCGTCGTCGTGCCACCGGACTTCGTGACCCCCATGCTCGACAGCGTCATGCGCGCGCGCGGTGGGAGCGGGACGCCGACCGCCGCCGATAGCTCCGCGCTGCGCGACGCCATCCAGGGGATCGCCGACGCCATGATGAAGGGGCCCCCGACCCCAGCAGGAACCGTGCACCGCGGCCCCGACCAGTGCCACGATATCACGATGTACCCGGGGATCGGACTCGCCGGCGGCGCCTGCTCTGAGTATGGATTGCTGCTCGATATCAGGGACGCCGCACATCCGGTGCGTATCGCGGCGACTGCCGATTCGAACTTCTCCTACTGGCACTCAGCCACGTTCAACAACGACGGGACCAAGGTGCTATTCACCGACGAGTGGGGCGGCGGCACCGCACCGAAGTGTCGAATGACGGACCGGCCCGAGTGGGGCGCGAACGCGCTGTTCTCGATCGCCAACGGGGTGATGACGTTCCAGAGCTACTACAAGCTGCCCGCCCCGCAAACGGCGCAGGAGAATTGCGTGGCGCACAATGGGAACCTGATCCCTGTCCCCGGACGGGACATCATGGTGCAGGCTTGGTACCAGGGCGGCGTGTCGGTCTTCGATTGGACCGATATCAAACACCCCGTAGAGATCGCCTTCTTCGACCGTGGGCCGATGGACTCGACCAAGATGGAGTTCGCGGGCTCGTGGTCGGCCTATTGGTACAACGGGTACATCTACAGCTCCGAGATCATGCGGGGCCTCGACATTCTCGAACTGCAACCCTCCGCGATGTTGTCGCAGAACGAGTTGGACGCGGCGAAGCTGGTGCGCACGGAATACCTCAACGTGCAGGAGCAGCAGAAGATCGTCTGGCCAGCGAGCTTCGTGGTGGTGAGAGCCTACGTCGACCAGCTGGAGCGGTCCCACGGCCTCGCGGCGGCTCGAATTGGCGTGGTGCGCGCGGCGCTCACCGCGGCGGAACGAAGGACCGGGGCCGGTCGGATGAGCGCCCTGACCTCCCTCGCGACGCAGCTGGACCGCGACGCGGGAACGTCGTCTGATGGGGCAAAGGTGCGGATGCTCGCCGCTGCGGTGCGGGACCTGGCGAAGAGCTAGATAACGAGTCCCGCGTGGGCTGGACCCGGCGTCCTCACGCGCGCTTCACCACGAGGCTCTCTGAGCGCGGCTGAACCCCACTCTCCTTGAGCATGGTGATGAGGCCTTCGGCCTGCTTCGCGTAGAACTCGAGCGTTCCGGCCTTCTCGATCACCTGATCCAGAAACGTCCGCTGGGCGTGGAGGGCGCCGTGGCTCGACTCGACGTCGGAGAGCAACGCTTCGACCCGTGCGAGCCGCTCCTCCGCCTGCTCGATCTGCCGTTTGCGGTGATCGAGCCCGTTGGCAGCTTCATAGGCCTGGCCCACCAGCTGTAGCACGTTCTCGAGCATCGCGCGTGTCTCGGTAACCTCCCCTTTGGCGCCCGCGATGGAGCGGACGTGCTCGACGGTTCGTTCCGCCACCTCGAACAGGCGATACAGGTCGGCCCGGAGCGCGTCGACCGTCGCCTGCCGTTGCCCGGCCTGCTCGAGCGCCCCGGCCAGCTGGGCCTCGGTCGCCTGCCACTTCGCCAGCCGTTCCTCGAAATGACTCATCCGTTTCTGCACGAACCGCAGCGTCCCGGCGCGACTCTCGAGATCGTCGAGGGTCGTCGCGAGCTCGGCCGTGCGGTCGGTGGCGCTGGCCAGCGCCCCGGTGAGCTGCCCCGCCCGGTCTTCCAGCTGCTGCGCGATGCTGGCCGCCTCCGCCCGCAGCTGAGACGCCCGCTCCAGGTGCTCGGTGGCGGACTGCAGCGCCGTCTGCCGCTGCTCGATCTGCTCGCCCAGCGCTCTGGTCTGCTCCGCGAGCCCGTCAAACCCCTGCGTGCGTGTTTCCAGGGAACCCACGGCTGCGTCCAAGTCGGCCATGCGACGCTCCGCTCGTTCAACCGCGCTCGCCACGGTTGGCACCAGTTTCTGGATCCGCCCGGCTTCGTCGGCGTGCGCCGTCAGGGCCTCGAACCGCGCGTCGGTCGAATCCATCCGGGCCCCGAGTGCCCGCGTGCTCTCTTCGAGCTGCGATCCGGTCGCGGTGAGCTCGGCGAGCCGCGCACTCAGCTGATCTACGAGCTCGTGGCGCGATGCAATGTGCGTCATAGACTGCGACAAGCGGTCAGCTTCATTCCGGACCGACTCGACCATCGGCTTCATCTCTTCAACCTTGGCGATCTCACTCCGCAACGCACCCACCGATTCGACCGTGCTCGCGAGCCACGCTTTCGTCTCAGCCTGGGCGTCGCGCATCCGGGCGATTTCGCCCTCCGTGACCTGCATCCGCTCCGTGGCATCCTTGACGGCTTCGTGCGTTCCCTTGAGGCTCGCGAAGTCGCTCAGCACGTGGTCGATGGTCGGCTGCGTCTTCTCGAGCCGCGACACGCGCTGGGCGATCGCCTCAACGGTCTGCGCGAGCCGCTCGGCCTCCCCTTGCAGCGCGCCGACACGCTCGGCTTGTGGCTCGATTTCCGCCACCCGTTCGACGATGCCGTTGAACTGGGTGACCAGGCCGGCCGCTCGCGACTGAATGTCGCCGATGGCCCGGCCCGACTCGTCGAGCGATTGGCACCGCGTTTCCACACTCGAGACCGCGGTACGCAAGCCGACAATTCGCTGCTCGACCGCGTCGAGCCCTTCATGCTCCAGCTCGAAGCGTTTCACGGTCCGCTGGACCTCGTCGCGCAAGGCGGTCAGCCGCCCGCGCAGCTCCTGATCGGCGTGCGCGATCTCGTCGTGACGGGTGCTGATGTCCCGCGACCGGGTGAGCAAGTCTCCATGGAGCGCCTGGAGGTCGGTGACCCGCGTTGCCAACTCGCCCAGGCCCTGAGCGCTTTCCTCGTGTTTCTGAATCTTCGCGTCGATGTCCCGCACGATGTCGCCCAGGTGCGACGCTCGGGCGATGGCACGGTCCACGACCTCGCGTTGCTGCTCGAGCGTGGCGGTCTTTTGGGTGACGTACTCGGCGAGGGCGTTGAGTGCGCCGAGCTGGCGTTTCGTTTCGGCCGCGTCGGCCGCGGCCTGGGTGAGGTGCGTGAAGGCCTGCTCGAGGCTGGCAGCGCGGGTCTCCGTCGCTGCGAGACCACTCTGAAGCTGTTGCTGTCGTTCTTCCACCCCTTGTAGCCGAGAGGCGACGGTTTCCCCGGCCCGGCTCAACTCTTCGTGGCGCTGGCGAGCTCGCTCGAACCCTTGCGACAACTCACGCACCTGGCCCGTGAACGCATCGGCTTCCACGCGCAGCGATGTGAAGCCACTGCTCAGCTCGAGCAACCCGGCGACCTCGCTTTTGATCGCCAGCGCAGCATCGAGCGCGTTACGCAACTGCTCGATCTCCTTGCGGAGATCCTTGGCATCCTGCCCCATGTGGTCGAGCTGGGTTTCGGTGCGCCGCTGCGTACGCGCGACGACTTCCGTCTGCTCATCCAGCGTCGCCAGCACCGGGACGAGCCGTTCGAGGGCCTTGACGCGCCCCTGGAGCTCGACCACGACCTTCTGGGCGTCGGTGATTGGCTGTGTGAATTGCGTCAGCAACTGGCCGGATTCCCGCGCGCGGGCGCTCGCCCCATCCAACGCGACCCGCTCCTGCCGCAGCTGGGAAAGCACGGTTCTGAGCTCGGCTGGCAGCTCTTCGAGTTTGACATCATGTCCGAGCAGGCTCTTGAGCGAAACCATGATTCCCCTCTCTGCAGGCGTGGCGCTCGACTCGCACTATCCCGTCCGGCAAACGGCGTCAGTATGCCAGCGGTCGACAGTCGGCAAGCGTCATGCCGGGCGGGATGAAACTCGCTAGCGCTGTCGCTATCACGGCTTACAAACTGAGGCACCGACGGGCGTGGCGGCGCATTCCTCGTCTCTCGCGCGATGCGTTGCAGAATACGGAGGGTGAGCGACATCACCGGTCGTCGGGTCGGATGTCTTACGCCGACTCGACGGCAGTGGCTGAGCTCGTTGCGCCGCCCAGGGCGCGAGCAGCGCGCTCGTTCGCGGGTGTGGTGGTGGCCGCCGGCTCGTGCGTCGCCTGGCCGTCAGTCGAAGCAACTGACCAGCGAGTACAGCCCTATGGCGGTCCCGGCCCCGCGGAGCGCCACCGTCCCGAGCCCTCTGCCGACCTGTCCCGAATAGAAGTGACCGACGCTGGGACCGACGACCAACCCACCGAGAAACACCCAGCCGCCGCCCCCGCCAGCGGCGGCGCCCACCGCCATCGGTACTGTCGTTGACCCGAACGACAACACGAATGCTCCACCCGGGGATTTCCGTGCGGGAGCGGAGTCGCCGGCAATTGCAGACGACGAACGGACGAATTGCTGGGGTGTCGGTGTCGGCCGTCCGAAGGACAACGAGGCCGAGAACCCGTACGAGTGGTGCCGAGTGTCCACGAATGGCGCGACGACCAGGTGTCGCTGGTTGTACCGTCGCGCCGACGCCGGCGCCGTAACGATGTCGAACACAGCCAACCCCGTGACCGCCACCGCCGACACAAGGAATCTCCCTCCATTACAGTCCTGCGCCACGCTCGTCGCCTGAGCGTCTGGGGCGCCCCTGAAGACGAGGAACAGGGTCGCGAGACCGAGTGCGCGCGCCACAGATACGACTGATCGAGCCATGGACCCTCCTGTGTTCGCTGCAGCCGAAGGCCCGCCGAGTGCCTAGCGCGATGGCAGCGCCGGCGGCAGCCGCTCGGCGAAGCGCCACGGCGGGGCCAGGCCGTTACGCGTCAGGGGAACCCCCGCCAGTCGCGCACGCACCATCGCGATCGGCATCGGTCCCCCCATGAGGACGGCGTCGTGGAATTCCCGCTCGGTCATCTTGCGTGAGTCAACCAGCTCCGCATAGAGCGCGCGCAGCTGCAGGCCGCCAATCATGTAGGCGGCCTGATAGAGGGGCGAGTACGCGCCGCTGAACGAGCGCCGCACCTCGCCCTCGGCATTCGCCCGCTCGAACCCCACCGTGTCGACGAGGAACTGAATCGCCTGCTCGGGCGTCATCTTCCCGAGATGGAAGTTCAGCGAAAAGATGATCCGCGCACTGCGATGCATGCGCCAGAAGAGCGCGCCGACCCGGTCCTCCGGAGTCGTGTGGAAGCCGTGGTCCCAGAGGAACATCTCCCAATACAGCGCTTGGCCCTCGCTCCAGAACGGGGTCTGAAACAGCCGGCGGTGCGAGTTGTACCGCGCCGCCATGAAGCCCTGCAGGTGGTGCCCCGGGTTCAGCTCGTGGAACACGGTGGCGTGGGAAAAGTGCGGGTTGTTCCCACGCATACTCATCAGCTTTTCCTCGTCCGACATATCGGCGGTCGGATACGATACCTGGATAGTCTCGCCGCCCAGGAAGAACGGCGACACGCGCTGGCGCTCGGGGCTCAGCATTTCCATGCGCCAGTCCTCGCGCGCGAGCGGCGGGATCGTGACCCAGTCGTGTCGGTCGAGAAACGCTTCGGCCTGCCGCGCGAGGTCGCGGACGAGGTCTGGCTGCCTTCCCGGGTCGACATAGGTGTTCTTCACCTTGTCCATCGCCGCCTTCCAGTCGTCGCCGAACCCCATGGCGCGCGACGCTCGTTTCATCTCGCTCAGGCTGAAGGCGTACTCGCGCTCGGCGATGGCGATCAGCTCCGCGGGCGTGTAAGGGATCATCTCGTAGTCGAGATCCTCCTGGAGGCCCTCCGCGCCGATCGGTTCGCCGACGATCGGGCCCGTGTTCGCATCCGACGCTGGCTCACGGGTCCCTGCACCGCACCCGCCCCCGTCGCCCCGACCGCCCTCAGACGGTTCCATGCCCACGACCCGTTCGCGCAGCGTGCGCGCGTACCGCGTGAGCGCCTCGTCCAGCGCCCGGCAGGGATCCTTCACCCACCACGAGAAGGTGGGATCGTAGCCGTCGTAGTAGCGGAACCAGCTGCCGACGACGCCGCGCACCCGGTCGAGGTCGTCGGCAGCGCGATTGGCGACGGTTTTCGTGACCTGCGGAGCGGCACCCCGTCGCGCGGTCGTGGCCGTCACGGTCGAGGAGGTGGTGCCGCGATTCGGCGGCGGCTCGAACAGCGACCGCAGGCTGTCGACCTGCTTGGTGACCTGGGCCAGCGTGCGCGCCGCGGCTCGGGGATCGATGGTCGCGAGGTTGCGCCGCGCATCCTGCAAAGCGAGCAGCCGGTCGGCGAACGGCACAAGCGCGAGCTCGGCGACGCGCATCTTCTCGCGGCGCTCGAGCAGCGCGATCTGGTGACGCAGGTATCGGTCGAATAGGGCGTAGTCGACTCGGCCCTCGGGCGAGAGCTTACTGAAGTCGACCTCGTTCAGGCGCGTCTGCCACGCGGTGTACAGCGCGCGCATCCGAGTGCGTTGATCAGGGGAATCGGGGGCGTCGTAGCGTCGGCCGAGGACGCCGCGATCGGTGGAGAACCGTTCGATGACGCCGGCCAGCTCGCTCGACGGGCGCGCGATGAGAGGCCCGAGGGCCGGGACGGACCCGAGTGGATCGGGGCGCGCCTGCGCCGCCGCTACAGAATGATAGAGCAGGAGCGCGCAGCACACCGAACGTCGGAGCATGGCGTACCAGTGTACCGCGCGGTCCGAGGGGCGGCTAGGCACTGACCCATGTGGTCGCAGGAACCCTCCCGGCCGGCGCGGCATTAGACGATATTGAGCCTCCCAACCGACCCCAGGGAGCCGGTCCACATGTCGGAGGCCATCGGCACTGCGGTGCACGATCCGACGTTCGAGGAGCAGCTGAGCCCGCTGCTCGCACCGGCCTATCGCGCCGCCAGGAGCCTCCTGGGTGACCGCACGGAAGCCGAGGACGTAGTGCAGGAAGCGGCGCTGCTCGCGTTTCGGGCCTACGATTCGTTCGCGCCGGGGACGAATTTTCGCGCCTGGTTTTTCCGGATCCTGACGAACTGTTGCTACGGGCGTCACCGCCAGCGACGCCGGCGCCCGCAGACGGTGGAGTTCGAGGACGTTCCGGACCTGTACCTCTATACCATGATGCAGCAGGCCGGCATGTACACCGACAATGCCAACCCCGCTGCGGCGGTGCTCGGCAAGATGGAAGTTGAGGAAATCGTGGCCGCCATCGACGCCCTACCGGAGGAGTACCGCGCGGTCGCCGCGCTCTATTTCGTGGAAGACTTCAGCTACGAAGAGATCGCCCAGGCGCTGGACTGTCCGGTCGGAACGGTGCGATCACGCCTGCACCGCGGGCGCAAACTGCTGCAACAGGCGCTGTGGAAAGCCGCCGGGGAACGAGCATGAGTGACCTGAGTCATTTCGACTGCGAAGCGACGTTCCGCAGGCTCAACGACTACCTTGACCGGATGCTGCCGCCTGAAGAGCAGCGCCTCGTCGAGCAGCACCTCGCGGATTGCGTCACGTGCGCGCGGGAGTACCGCTTCGAACAAAACGTCTTGGATCACATCCGGGGCGCCCTACGCCGGCTCGACGTACCGCCGCATCTGCTCCGCAAGGTGTCGGAACAACTGGAAACGGCCAGGAAGCAGGACCCATAAGGAACTCGGGGCGACGCTCCGTCATTACAACGCGCGTGATCCTGCGGACGGCGACTCCCCGCCTCCTGGCCCTGCTCGCGACGGCTTCGTGCAACTGGCTTTCACTCGCCAAGAACGCGCTGAGCTACCGGGAACTGGCGCGTGGCGCTGCGGGCAACCTCGCGGCGACCGATTCGGTCATCTACGCAACACTCGCGGAGGACGGCCTCGCCGTCATGGACGGGCGGTCCGGACAGGTGCTCGCCACCCTGTTGCCGCCGCGGCCCAGCGAAAGCGTCGACGATCTCGCGCTCGCCGACGACCTGCTGTTCGTGCTGGACGCCCGCGCCCCGGGGCATCTCAGTGCGTACTCGCTCCGCGATCCGCTGCGGCCCCGCCTGGTGTCTCCACCCCGCGAGGTACCGGTTGGCCCGTTCTCGGGCGTCTCCGCGCACGCGAGCCTGTGCATCGTGTCCGGCGGAACGTCCGCGCTCACCGCCTGGCGTTACGACAGCGGTGGGCTCTCGGCCCATCCACCGGCAACCGCCGATCTCGGTCGCGGGCAGCCCGACGTCATGCTCGGGCCCGATGGCCGTGTCGCCTACGTCTCGACCCACTACTGGGGTCCCTACTTCGGACTTGACGTTGTCCGCTACGACTCGGCCTCGTCCCGCCTCAACCTGCTCGCGAAGCTCGCGCTCGACGGCGCGGGATTCACGACGGGCGGCGCCAAGCCGGCCAACTTCCCGATCGAGGCGGCATCGTTGAGCTTCGATACCGTGCTCGTGGCGCATGCGCGCGGCCTGGCCGTGATCGACGTACATGAGCCGGGCCGGCCCCGGTTGCTCGAGACAATCGACGTCGGCGGCCCGGCGGTGAACGTGGACGCACTAGACGCGTTTGCGCTTGTCGCCGTCTCGGGACCCGCCCCAGCGCTCGTCCTGCTCACTTTCGCCGGGGGCCGGACCGCGGTCGCCCGGCGCATCGCGCTGGCGTCAGGAACTTTTCCCGCCGGAGTCGCATTAACAGCCACGCACGCGGCCGTAGCTCTCGGGGACCGCGGAGTCCAGGTATTCCAGCGCTAATCACATCGGAGGGGGATAATGCGTCGAGCGATGGCGATGACCGTGGTTGCGGTCGCAGTTGCAGGAAGCTGCAGCAAAGGAGATCGGCGTCCACCCGAGGCAGCGGCCATGTCGATGGGCTCGGCTGAGTACACCATAGTCCTGAAATCCACGTGGACGCCGGCGAATCATCCGTACGAGTACCCCACGGCCGGGGCGCTCACCGGACCGCACTTCTCAGGTTTGATCGGCGCGTCGCACGACGGCTCATACACGCTGTTCGCTGAAGGGTCCACGCCCACACCGGGCCTCGAGAACCTCTCCGAGCAGGGCAAGCATAGCCCGCTCGACGCGGAGATTCGTGCGGCGGTAGGCATGGGAGGCGTCGGTATGTTGTTCGAGAGCGGGCCGCTGCGTGACTTCGGCGACTCGCTGGTCACGACTGTCCGCATGGACAACGCGCACCCTATGGTGTCGCTTGTGGCGATGATCGCGCCCAGCCCCGACTGGTTCACGGGCGCGTCCAATATCAACCTGATGGAAGACGGCGCCTGGGTGCCCTCCCGCACGCTCACGTTGAACGCTTATGACTCGGGCGGCGACGACGGCACGACGTACAAGGCCGCGGATGTCGATGCCAATCCCAAACATCCGACGATGCGAGCCAACACCCGTCATTTCGTGGTCAATGGCCAACCCGTGCCGGTCGCCACACTGATGCTCCGTAAGAACTAGCCCGGCGCTACGCGTTTCCCTTTTTCGCGGAAGTGGAACGATGTCCCGTCGCCCGATCCTCACCGGTTTCGCCCTCATTGCCGCCATCCTGGGCTGGTACTTCTTCCGCCCCGAGCGCGCGTTCATCAATCGTTCGGTGACCGAGCCCTTGCCTCAGAGTGAGACGGCAGAGATCGTGTTACAGGGCACGTTCCACTCCAACGCGCACGACACCCGGGGTGCGGCGACGGTGCACCGGCTGTCGGATGGGCGGCTGGTATTGCGATTCACCGACTTCGAGACGTCGAACGGCCCCGATGTGCAGATCTATCTCGTGGCGGCGTCCGACGTGAACCACGAGAGCGACGCGAAACAGGGCTTCATCAACCTGGGCGCCATGAAAGGCAACATCGGGGACCAGAACTACGACATTCCGGCCGGCACCGATCTGTCACGGTATCGCGCCGTCAGCGTCTGGTGCCAACGGTTCGCCGTGAACTTTGGCGCCGCGCCGCTCGCGCCACCGCGCCGGAGCTGACACCGCTCGATGGCGACCTGCGGCTACCCGAGAGGGAGTAGGGCGGGACCCGCTGTCCATCCTCCCGACCGGCCTCGATGCCCCCCCCTCATTCCCTGCCCACCCCCAGCGCGTCGGCCACGCGATTGATGTAATTGAACCAGGAGGCGATCAGCGTGATCTGTAAGATGGCGCGGTCGTCGAAGCCTGCCGCCCGCAAGCCTTCGTGATGTGCCGGGCCGATGCGCGTGGCGTCCCGCGTCACCTGTACCACGTAATCCAGCATGACCCGGTCCTGCGCGGAGATGGGCGCGGTGGTGTAGTCGTCCTCGAGCGCCGTCACGAGCGCTGAATCCAGTGTGACCCGACGCAGAAACTCTGCGTGGGAGGTGATTCAATAGCGACAGCGGTTGGTGACGGACACCATGGTGGTGATCATTTCGTGTTGGCGACGCGTGAGCGGCAGCTCCGGCGCCATCAGCACCCCGAAGGTCGCGAAGGCATGATACAACGCGTCGGGGATGAGGCTGTGGGAGGCAACGATCCCGGAGGTACCGTCCGCCGTGGGGTGCACTGGGGTGGCGTATTCTTTCGGGTAGAGCGCACGCTGGGCCTCGATGGCCCGCCGCAGCGCGTCGTCGGCTTCCGGCAACGGGATCGTGCGAATCCAGGTCATGGGGTCTCATCCCCTGCTGAGGTGAGTCGTCGGCGCACCACAAAGAAATACACGGGTGCGCCCAATGCCACGATGCCAGCGCCGAGCGCCGCCTGCAACGGGTTGTGGCCCGCCAGCAGGAACAGCAGCACGGCGACGAGGACCAAGAAGACAACCGGCGTCACCGGATAGCCCGGCGTGCGATACCCCCCGTCCCCTCCCGCGCGACGGCGCAGCGGAAACAGGGCGGCCACGGTCAGCCCCACGAACAGCACGGTGATGAAGATGAAGTACGACAGGATTTGCTGGAACGTGCCCAGTATCACGAGCAGGGATGCCAGCGAGGCCTGGAGCACGATGGCCCTGGTCGGCGTGCCGAAACGCGGATGCACCGCGGCCACCGCCTTGAAAAACACGCCGTCCCGCGCCATCGCGTAGTACAGACGCGGCAACGCCATCAGCAGCGCCATGAGGCTCCCGAGCACCGCGACAATGACGATCCCCGCGAACACGCGCCCGCCCGCGCGCCCGAACAGCGCTTCGCCGGCCTGCGCCGCGAACGTCTCCCCGGAGGTGACCCGCTCGAGCGGCACAAGGTAGAGGAACACCGCGCTCGTGAGGATGTAAACCGCCGAGACCGTAGCGACGCCGATGGCGAGCGCGCGTGGCAGGGTGCGGGCCGGGTCGCGAGCCTCTCCGGCGAGCTTATTGATTTCCCACCAACCGCCGAATGCGAAGAATGCACCGATCAACGCGGGGGCGAGCGCCCCCGGCAACGGGTCCGACCCGGGGTGCTGGGCGACGAACGGGGTGAAGTTCGCCCAATCGCCCACGCCCAGCGCCAGGGCGACCAAGGCGATGATCGCCAGGGCGCCAACCTTGAACGCGGTCAGCCATCGCATCAGGCCGGCGCCGAGTCGTACGCCGACGATGTTGATGGCGGCAAGCACGAGAATCGCGCCGATCGCCACGGCCTTGATCCCCGCGCCGGAGAGGTCCACCACGTAACCCACGTAGCTCGCGAAGCCCACCGCCACCGCCGCGGTGATCCCGGGGTCCATCACCAGCAGGCACTTCCATCCGTACAGAAACGCCACGGCCGGCCCGTAGGCCCGACGCAGGTAGACGTACCCGCCGCCAGCTTCGGGGAACCGCGCTGCCAGCTCCCCGTAACACAGCGCCCCGCAGAGCGCCATCGCCCCCATGATGAGCCAGACCACCAGCAGCCAGAACGGCGAGCCCAGGGACCGGGCCATGCTTGCTGGCGTGAGGAAGATGCCGACGCCGATCACCTCGCCGACGACCAGCGCGATGACCGAGGCCAGTCCGAGCTGGCGAGTGAGGGTGGCGCGAGGAGTCGTCGTGTCCGGCACGGGTGGGCAAAAGGTCCACCTCCGCGCCGAGGCGTCAAGTCAGAGGTATTCGCCTTAGTGAGGGGTCACCTCCCGCCCACGAGCCGCCGGGAGATGTCGCCGCTCCGATACCAGCTTGCTCAGGAACTCCTGGCCACGCGCGAGCTGCTCCAGTCTGGTGTCCAGCGTCTCCATGGTCTGCTCCAGCAGCTCCAGGCGACCATCATGCTTCGGTCCTTCCCGCAGCAGGCGGTCCTCCAGCCGGCGGCCGCGCCGGGCTGACCGGCCCGCGCCGATCGCGAGGGCGACGTTGGCAGTCAGGGAGACACCGAAGAAAAACAGGAGCATCGCGAATTCCTCGCGCATCGACGGGACTCCGGGGAGGGTCGTAATTGGGACGGTCGGGAATACCTGACCTACGCTGCCGGCCGCGGACGCGTTTCAGGTCGGGTCGCGCCCCGTATACTTCGGGATGCCCTCGGCAGAACTGGCCTTTCTACTATCACCCGCGAGCTGCGCGGGCAAACGTGCCCAGATGCTGCTCAACGGGCGGACCAGTCCGTTGGCAGGGAGGCTCGCAGCGAGCGGGGCTCCGCTCGGGGAGGTCTTCACGTTCATGAGCGGTCTCTACTTCCGCGGCAAGCTCCTGTATGCCGAGGCGTTCGCGGCGCCGCCACACGGCTGGCCCCGCGCGCTGGTGATCGCGCCGGGCCGAGGGCTCGTTCCCGCCGAGATCCTAATCCGTATGCCCGACCTCCAGGCCATGGGGCGGGTTCCGGTCGATCACGAGAACCCGGACTTCCGCGAGCCGCTGATGCGAGACGCTCGGCGACTCAATCGTGCCCTGGGGGTCGATGGACGTGCGGTGCTCCTCGGAAGCATCGCCACGGACAAGTATGTAGCGCCCCTCATACAGGTCCTTGGTGATCGTCTGTATTTCCCGGCCGAATTCGTGGGGCGTGGCGACATGAGCCGAGGCGGGCTCCTGCTGCGTTGCGCGCAAGCGGGCACCCCGCTCGAGTGCGTGCCGGTACGCGGTGCGAGGCGCCACGGACCCAAGCCACCGCGCCTGCGCCGACGTGACGTTCGGGCGCGTTGACCGGCGGGGCGAAACAGTGTCCAAATCGCCGGGGTTCGAACGTCATTGTGCTGCGACTCTGGTACCCGACCACGAACCTGCAATGGAGACGCAACATGCAATACATGCTGCTGGACTATGTGGGCGAGGCTGGCTGGCCTCAACTAACGCGAGCCGAGCAGGAACGGTGGTTGGGTGCCTATCGGGCATACATGGAGGCGATGACGAAGGCGGGCGTCCTGAAGAGCAGCAACGGCCTGGAGCCCACCTCGGCCGCGACCACGGTTCGGGTCGTGGATGGCAAGCCCCAAGTGCTGGATGGGCCGTATGCCGACACGAAGGAGCAGCTCGGTGGGTTTCACATCATCGAAGTGGCCGATCTCGATGCCGCGATCGCGTGGGCGGCGCGCAGCCCGACCGCGTTGCACGGCATCGTCGAGGTGCGTCCGGTCCGGGACGGCACGCTGCTGACACGGGACAACGCCGACTTACTCAAGCCGGCTTGAGGGAGGATCCATGCGGCGAGTGGTCGCGTTCGAGCAGGTATCGCTGGACGGGTATTTTGCCGACGGGAGCGGCGACATGAACTGGGCCCACAAGCAGGATCCGGAGTGGAATGCCTTTGTCGCAAGCAATGCGAGCGGCGAAGGGGCGCTGCTGTTCGGCAGGGTGACCTACGAGCTCATGGCCAGCTTTTGGCCGACACCGGCCGCGATGGAGCGCGCCCCTGAGGTAGCCGAAGGGATGAACCGCATGCCGAAGGTCGTGTTTTCGAGAAGGCTGGACAAGGTGTCGTGGAAGAACACGACGTTGGTGAAGGGCGACCTCGTAGCGGCGGTGCGGAAGATGAAACACGAAACCGGACCGGACATGGCGATCCTCGGAAGCGGCAGCATCGTTTCACAGTTGGCGCAGGCGGGTTTGATCGACGAGTTCCAGATCGTGGTGAACCCGATCGTCCTCGGCCAAGGGAAAACACTGTTCGCCAGTGTCACTGGGAGGCTGCCCCTGAGGCTGATCAACACGCGGGCGTTCGGGAACGGCAACGTCGTACTGTCCTACGAGCCGATGGCGTGACCGAAGCCGATGCGCTGGCGCGGAGCACGGCCGACGCGGTCGCGCGCCGCAGCTACGGCAAGCTCGTCGCCTTCCTCGCGGCCCCCACCAGAGATGTGGCGGCAGCCGAGGACGCCCTGTCGGAGGCGTTCGTGTCGGCCCTCGCGGAATGGTCACGAAACGGCTGCCCCGCGAATCCGGAAGCGTGGTTGTTGACCGTCGCCCGACGCAAGATGATCGATGTCGCGCGCCGACGCGGCACCAGCGTGGTGGCGACCCCGCAGCTGCAAGTCATGGCGGAGGTGTTGGACGCCGCGGCGGCGGACGCGGACATCCCCGACCGCCGTCTCTCGCTGATGTTCGCTTGCGCGCATCCGGCCATCGAGGCCGGCATCCGCGCGCCGTTGATGCTCCAGGTCGTGCTCGGGCTCGACGCGAAAATGATCGCCTCGGCCTTCCTCCTGGCTCCGGCGGCCATGGGGAAGCGACTCGTCCGGGCAAAGGACAAGATCCGCCGGGCCGGTATTCCGTTCCGCATTCCGGAGCGGGAGGAGCTTCCCGCCCGGCTCGACGCGGTCTTGGATGCCATCTACACTGCCTTCGCAGAAGGATGGACGGACCCTGGCGGGACTGATATCGCACGGCGCGATCTCACCGGAGAATCCATGTTTCTCGCCAGGCTCGTGGCCGATCTCCTGCCCGAGGAACCGGAGGCGCTGGGGCTGCTTGCCCTCATGCTCCACGCGGAAGCCCGACGTCGTGCGCGGCGCAACGGGGACGGAGAATACGTGCCGCTGGCGGAGCAGGATCCGGCGCTGTGGGATGCGCGCATGATCGTGGAGGCCGAGGCGCTGCTCCGCCGTGCCGGCGCACCGGGCTCCTTGGGCCGCTATCGGCTGGAGGCCGCGTTGCAGTCCGCGCACGTATATCGTCGCCGCACCGGGCGGTCCAACTGGGTGGAGGTCGTGCAGCTGTACGACGCATTGTCAGCGCTTACCGGCTCACCCGTGGTCGCGATCAATCGCGCCCTGGCCGTGGCCGAGGTGCACGGCCCCGGTACCGCGCTCGCAGCGATGCCGGAGGTATCCGCGGACGGGCGGCTCGCCGCATACCAACCCTACTGGGCTGCGCGCGCGGAGCTGCTGGCCCGGACAGGGGCACACCGCGAAGCGAGCCGCGCATACGTGATCGCCATCGGCCTCGAGCGCGATCCCGCGGTCCGACGTTTTCTACAGCGACGTCAGAATCGGGAGGCTCGAGTATGCTCGGGGTGAATGTGTTGGCGTCGTCGTGGCGGCGGTGGCGGCGTTTGTGCTGGGTGCGCTTTGTCGTGCGCCTTCGCCGTGCTGCATGAGAAGATGCCACCGAAGCTCTACGCCATCCATGTCGGTGACGCGCTCGTGAAGACTCTGTTTCAGTTCGCCTTGAGCACGGCCTCGACGAAGTTGAGCGTCTTGGTCTCGACCCACTCGCCCGAAAGCGCATCCACGCCGATCGTGCCCAGACGCACAGTCGCGGCGGTGGCCGCTCGCGCCGACGCGGGCGCCTTCACGTCGGCATACGCAACCACACCGTAGCGCGGATCGTAGCGGAAGATCAGCGCCGAGGCGAGCGCGAAACGTGCGCTGCTTGCCCTGCGGCTCCGGGGCGTGAAGGACAGCGCCACGCTCGGGTAGGCGTTCTCCTGGTCGGTTTGATCCCGGGTGGACGCCTCGTGGCCGGCGCGTTGGAGCTCCGCCATGACCACGTCCACCAGGGGCCGAACGACGGCGCGGAGCTTGTCGCCGCACATGCGGCGCTGGCTCTCCCCTCTCGCGTGCGTCTTGGGTGGCGGGGTCTTCGCCGTCCGGGCGACGTAGGCTTCGAGCAGGACCCGTAGCTTCGCCAGGTTCTCGTCGATCATCGCGCCCACAAGATGCACCGGTCGAGTGAGCGCCGGTACCCATGGGCGCATCAGCCGGCGGGGCCGCCCAGGTCGAGCGAGGCCGCCTTGCGAAACTGTCGGAGCCGAATAGGGGATTTCGACATGGGTGCCCCGACGGTCACCGCTCGCGGCGATACATCCGCATGGCGATGGGCGAGGCCACGAGCAGAATGACGCCGGACGCCACCAAGACCCACGCCACGTCCGCGCCCGCGGCCCTGCCGTGCATGAGGCCGCGTGAGGCGCTCGCCAGGTAGGTGACCGGGTTGCGGCCGACGACAGCTTGCAGCCAGCCGGGCATGGTCGACAGGTCGACGAAGATGTCGCTCGCGAAGGTCAGCGGCATGAGGAAGACGAAGCTCGTCGTCATCACAGATTCAGGCGTGCGGACGAGCATGCCGACGATGATCCAGAGCCACGACAAGGCAAAGGCGAACGTCAGCACCAATAGCAAGGCCAAGAGCACACCGACGGCGCCGCCGGCGGGTCGGAACCCGAGGATCACGCCCATCAGGATGATGAGTCCCGACGCGAACGAATAGCGGAACACGTCCCCGGCGAGGGCGCCGAACAAGGGAGCCGGCTGCCACATCGGGAGCGAGCGAAAGCGATCGTAAAGACCCTTGTGGATGTCGGTGTTGAGACCCACGCCCGTGTAGACCGTGATGAACACGATGGTTTGCACCAGCACGCCGGGCAGCAGGTACTGGACGTATTCGCGCGGCGTCCCCGCGAGGGCCCCGCCGAAGATGTACGTGAACAACAGCGTGAACATGATCGGCGTCACGGTCACGTCGAACAACTGAAACGGCACGTGCTTGATTTTCAGCAGGGCCCGCCATGCGAGGGTCGTCACCGCGGACAGCGCCGACGCAGGCTTCGGCCGCGCGCGGATCGCGAGCAGCTCGTGGGTCCGGTCGCCAGGGGGAAGCGCATCGCCGGTCATGGCCGGACCTCCTCGGTCGCACCGTCGGCGGGCTTGCCCGTGAGCGCGAGGAACACCTCGTCGAGGCTGGGATTCCCCACCGCAAACTGGGAGACGTCCACACTGCTCGCGGTGAGGGCCGTCAGAACGGCGGCCGCCTGTGCCGGCGTTTCGAGCCGGGCGGCCACCTCCATCGGCTCCGTCACCGGCAGGACGCCGTCTCCCAGCACGCGCTCGACGATCTCCTGGGCCAGCGCGCGCTGGTCGGCGTTGGCCAGGCGCACGTGCAGCGCGTTTGCGCCGACGGACGCCTTCAACTCGCGGCTCGTGCCTTCGGCGATGACCCGGCCGTGGTCCACGACCGCCAGGCGTTCGGCGAGCCGGTCCGCCTCATCGAGGTATTGGGTCGTCAGCAGGACGGTCGTGCCCTCGGCGGCGATGCGGCGCACCAGCTCCCACACCTGGTTCCGGCCGCGCGGGTCGAGGCCCGTGGTGGGCTCGTCCAGGAACAGGATCTCCGGGACCGACACGAGGCTCGCGGCGATGTCGATCCGGCGCCGCATGCCGCGGGATAGGTTTGCACCTGCCGCCCCGCGGCCTCGGCGAGGCCAAAAGCCTCGAGCAACTCCGCGGCGCGTTGCCTGGCGCTGCGCCATGGGAGCCCCAGCAGACGACCCACGAGGACGAGGTTCTCGTGGCCGGTGAGGTCTTCATCGACCGAGGCGTATTGTCCGGTGAGGCTGACTTTCTGGCGCACGACGCGGGCGTCGCGGACGACGTCGTGGCCGAGCACCGTCGCGGTGCCGGCGTCCGGCCGGAGCAGCGTGGCCAGAATGCGAATGGTCGTCGTCTTGCCCGCCCCGTTCGGGCCCAGCAGGCCGTACACAGAGCCCTGACGAATACGGAGGTCTACACCGTCCAGGGCGCGGGTGGCGCGGAAGCTCTTTACAAGCCCGTCTGTTTCGATCGCATCAGGCACTGGTTCACTCCGAGCCTAGTTGTTCGTGTCGTTGCAGCCACGAAGGGCACCGAACATATACCGAACATAGGGTCGACGCCAGGGGGCAGCATGATCTCACTTAGCTCGATCGGTCACATTGGCTACATCGTCGTCACCTGGCGGCATCGTGCGAATCGGGAAGGACCCGAAACGATTTGACGCGCCGGGCGGCGCGGCCGCAGCTTCAGGCCGGGTGGATCGCGGTCCGGATACTCCGCTGGAGGCGCTTCGTGGAAGTCATCATTCAGCGAGACTACGAGCAGATGAGCAAGGTGGCGGCGCAGCTCGTCGCGGAGGTGCTCAACACCAAGCCGAATGCCGTGCTCGGCATGGCGACCGGCTCGACGCCCCTCGGTCTCTATCAGGAGTTGGTGCGGCTCCACAAGGAAGAGCAGCTCGACTTCTCTCGGGTGACGACGTTCAACCTCGACGAATACGTGGGCCTGCCCGCGAAGCATCCGCAGAGCTACCACTACTTCATGCACGAGCATTTCTTCCAACACGTGAACATCCCACAACACAACATCAACATTCCCTCGGGCACGACCAGCAACTACCCGGCGTTCTGCCAATGGTACGAGAACCGCATTGCCGAATGCGGCGGGATCGACTTGCAGATCCTGGGCATCGGCACCGATGGCCACATCGCGTTCAACGAGCCGACGAGCTCCCTCAGCTCGCGCACGCGGCTCAAGACGCTCTCCAAACAGACCATCGACGACAACGCCCGGTTCTTCGAGCGCCGGGAAGATGTGCCGGTATATGCGATCACGATGGGCGTCGGCACTATTCTCGACGCGCGCAAGCTGGTGCTCGTGGCGAGCGGTAGACCCAAGGCCAAAGCGATCGCCCAGGCCGTCGAAGGACCGGTCAGCGGCATGGTGACGGCCAGTGCGATGCAGCTGCACCGAGATGCAACCGTGATCGTCGACGAGGCAGCGGCGGCGGACCTCACCATGCGCGACTACTACGAGTTCATCTATGCGGCCAAACCAGCAGCCCCGAAATCGTAGCTTGCGGGCGGCGCTCGCCCTGGCGACGATCGCCCTCACCTCCCCACTCGCGGCGCAAGCGCGCCTGGGCACGCGCGGCGTGCCGATCCTGCAAGTCGACGGACTGCGCTTCAAGGATTTGAACCGCAACGGCGCGTTCGATCCGTACGAAGATTGGCGCCTGACGCCCACGGCGCGCGCCCGAGACCTCGTGGGACGCATGACGCTCGAAGAGAAAGCCGGCACTATGATGCACGGCACGGCGCGCAGCGACGGCCCGATGGGTGTGGCCGGCATGGGCGCCCGATACGATACGGCGGCCGCCCGCGCGTTGGTCGCCGGCGCCAGCGTGACGAGCATGATCACCCGCCTGGCCGGCGATCCCGCGATCCTCGCGGCCGAGAACAACTCGCTGCAGGAGATCGCCGAGGGCACCCGGCTCGGCATCCCGCTCACCATCAGTACCGACCCGCGACACCACTTTCAGTACGTACCGGGCGCGAGCAGCGAAACGCGTGGGTTCTCGCAGTGGCCCGAGCCGCTGGGCTTCGCGGCGCTCGGCGACACTGGCCTAATGCGACGCTTCGGCGACATCGCGCGGCAGGAATACCGCGCCGTGGGCATCCACATGGCGCTCTCGCCGCAGGCCGACCTCGCGACCGAGCCGCGCTGGGGCCGCATCAACGGCACTTTTGGAGAGGACGCCGAGCTGGCCGGGCGCCTCGTGCGCGCGTACGTGGAGGGGTTCCAACACGGCGCGGCCGGCGTGGATACCGGGAGCGTCCTGACGGTCGTGAAGCACTGGGTGGGTTACGGCGCGGCTACGGAGGGCTTCGACAGCCACAACTTCTACGGCCGCTTCGCCTCGTTCCCCGGACGAAACCTCGACTACCACGTGCGACCGTTCCTGGGCGCCTTCGCAGCCAAGGCAGCGGGCGTGATGCCGACCTACTCGATCCTCGAGGGTGCCACGTGGAACGGGCAGCCGATCGAGCCGGTCGGGGCCGCGTACAACCGCCAGATCCTCACCGAGATGCTGCGCGGGCAGTACGGCTTCTCGGGCGTGATCGTCACCGACTGGGCTATCACCAACGACTGCACCGCGCGTTGTCGCGTTGGGGCGCCGGCTGGTGAGCGCCCCACGTTCGCCGACGTCGGGATGCCGTGGGGCGTGGAGGAGTTGCCGATGCGGGCGCGCTTCGTGAAAGCGGTGCTGGCAGGGGTAGATCAGTTCGGCGGGACCGAGCGCGCCGATCTGCTCGTGGAGGGAGTGCGCGCGGGCGAGCTGCCCGAAGCGCGTCTCGACAGCTCAGTGGTGCGCGTCCTCACGCAAAAGTTCGCCCTCGGGCTGTTCGAGGACCCGTACGTCGAGCCCGGGGCGGCAGACACCCGAGTTGGGGCCGAGGCGTTCCGCGCTGCGGGGCTGGACGCGCAACGCCGCGCCCTCGTATTGCTCGAGAACACGGGCGAGCTCTTGCCGTTGCGATCGGCTGGGCGCGGGAGGCCTTTGCGCGTGGTTCTGCGCGGCGTCGCGCCCGAGGCCGCCACGCGCGAGGGGTGGACGGTTGTGGACGATCCGCGGCAGGCGGACGTGGCGATCGTGCGACTCGGTGCGCCGTTCGAGGTGCTGCACCCGGGCTACCTGTTCGGCGTCTGGATACACGAAGGCAGCCTCGCCTTCCGCGACGGGGACCCGGACTATGAGGCATTCAAACAGATGAGCGCGGTGGTGCCGACCGTCGTGACGGTGTACCTGGAACGCCCGGCCATCCTCGCGCCGATCCGGGATCGCGCCCGCGCCGTGATCGCGAACTTCGGCGTGAGCGACCAAGCGCTACTCGATGTGCTCACCGGTCGGGCGAAGCCCGAAGGCAAACTGCCGTTCGAGCTCCCGGCGTCGATGGAGGCGGTCGCCGCTCAACGAACCGACGTGCCCTACGACAGCCCGCGTCCGCTCTACCCGTTCGGCTTCGGCCGGAGCTACCGATGAGATCCCCTGCCCTCGTGGCCGTCCTGTTCCTCATGGGATGCGGGAACACCGCTCCCCATGTCGTGACGACGCTGGCCGGAAAGAGAGCCGTCGTCTATACCACGGCCGACAGCTCCGTCCTGAGACTTACGCCCGCCGACACCCTGGTGTTCGGCGAGTCTGGGCCCACATCCGAGGGCAAGGTGTATGTCTTCGTCGATCCGCGCAAAACCTTCCAACCGATGATCGGGATCGGCGGAGCCCTGACCGACGCTGCGGCCGAGACGTTCGCGAAGCTCCCGTCGGCTCGCCAGGATGAGGTGATCGCCGCTTACTACAGCACCGACCGCGGTATCGGCTACACCCTGGGGCGGACCAACATCAACAGCTGCGACTTCTCGAGCGCGAGCTACACCTACGTTGCCGAAGGGGACAAGGACCTGACGTCCTTCTCCATCGCGCCCGATCTCCGGTACAAGATTCCACTCATCAAGCGGGCGATGGCCGCCAGTGGGAACCGGCTCAAGCTGTTCGCCAGTCCCTGGAGCCCACCCGCCTACATGAAGAGCAACCACGACATGCTGCACGGCGGGACGCTGCTCCCCGATTACTACCATTCCTGGGCGCTCTATTACACCAAGTTCATCAAGAGCTACCGAGCCGCGGGCGTGCCGTTGTGGGGCATCACGATCCAGAACGAGCCGATGGCCACGCAGACCTGGGAGTCCTGTATCTATCCGGCCGAAGTCGAGCGCGATTTTCTCAAGCACCATCTTGGGCCCGTCATGGCGCAAGAGGGAACGAGCGATGTCCACATCATGGTGTGGGATCACAACCGTGATCTGATCGTCCAGCGAGCCCAGACCATCTTCGATGATCCGGACGCCGCGAAGTATGCCTGGGGCATCGGCTTCCACTGGTACGAGGCGTGGTCGGGTGGAACACAGATGTACGACAACGTAGCGCTCGTGAACCGGCTCTATCCCGACAAGCACCTTGTCTTCACCGAGGGCACGCCGGCGAGTTTCGACTCGACGGGATACGCGCGCTGGAGCCTCGGGGAGGCCTATGGGAGGTCGATGATCTACGATTTCAATTCCGGGGCCGAGGGGTGGACCGATTGGAATATCCTGCTCGACGAGAAGGGTGGGCCCAATCACGTGGGGAACTTCTGCTTCGCACCGATCCATGCCGATACGCGGACCGGTAAGCTCATTTATACCAACTCTTACTACTATATCGGCCACTTCTCCAAGTTCATCCGTCCCGGCGCCAAGCGGATCCTCGCCGCCGCGAGCCGCAGCATGCTGCTCACCACGGCCTTCGTGAACGAAGATGGTACGGTAGCGGTCGTGGTCATGAACCCAACCGCAAACGGCGGGCAATACAATCTGGTGGTCGGCGCTGCATCAATGGAGATCACGTCGCGGCCACACTCGATCCAGACGGTGGTGTTCTAAGGTAGGATCTCGGTCCGGCGTTCCCCGCCGACATACCATGAGCGCAGATGCACGGCGCCGCCCCACCCGTGAGCCAGGTACCGGTTGATCGCCTCCATTTCCGTAGGCGTGTACTGCGTCCGGTGGCACGCAAACGCGCGCCGCCCGGCCTCGAGATCCCCAGGTGCAAACGGCACGGCAATGGGTAAGTAGCGCTCCGGGACTGGTGTAACACGCGGTTGGGCCGGCGGGGCGTCTTTCATCCGTTCGGCGGGCAACGATGGATAATAGAGCGCCGGCGGTATACCGACGCCGCCGCTTTGCACGACCTGGGTCACGATGTCACCGACGAGCCGGTGGTCCGGATGCCCGGTCCCACCCTCCGGACCAAAACTGACTATAGCATCCGGTTGCAGGGCCCGCAGTACGCTGTCCACGTCGTCTCGCAGTCCTTCGAGATTGTCAAACGACGCCAAGCCGCCATCCTCGTAGCCGAGCAGTATCGGCGGCCGGATGCCAAGCTGCCGGGCCGCGCAACGAGATTCCGCGGCTCGGACCTTGGCCAAGGAGTCACCGGCCGGGACGCCCGCATGCTCGCGTACACCCTTACTCCCATCCGTGGCGATGACGAGGTAGACATTGTGACCCTCGCGGGCGTACCGCGACAACAGAGGCCCGACGATCCGCTCGTCGTCCGGATGCGCAAATACAGCCACGAGCGTGTGGTGGCCGGTTTGGGCGGCAGTGTCCGAAGGGATGCCCCCGCTCGCCACCAGGAAGCAGAGCAAACCGAGTCCATTTCGCATCATCACCCTATTAGCACGGGAAATCGCCGGAGGCAACCTAAACGGCTCTTCACGGGAGCTTCATGAAGCTTGCCGCCTCCGAACAGTTGCTTTGTCGGAGATGAAAGACCTCACCCGGCCTGCAGACCTCGCGTCCAAGCGGGGCACCGGCCCGACCCGCACCCAGCGGCCGGAGTACGTCGACCTCCTTCCTCCCTGCAATGCCGCGTGTCCGGCGGGTGAGAACATCCAGGCGTGGCTGGCCCTCACGCAGGCAGGCAAGCACCGCGAGGCCTGGCTCAAAATCCTCGACGACAATCCCCTGCCGGCGGTGCACGGGCGCGTCTGTTACCACCCGTGCGAAACGTCGTGTAATCGGACCCAGCTCGACGAATCCGTGGGCATCCATGCGGTAGAGCGGTTCTTGGGGGATCGCGCGCTGGCCGAAGGGTGGATGCCCGAAGTCGGCGCGCCGAGCGGCAAGCGCATCCTGATCGTCGGCGCGGGCCCGAGCGGGCTCTCGGCGGCCTATCACCTCGCGCGACTCGGGCATGCGGTGGAGATCCGCGATGCCGGAGCGCAGGCGGGCGGCATGATGCACTTCGGCATTCCCGCTTATCGACTCCCGCGCGACGTGCTGGATGCCGAGGTGGAGCGCATTCGTCGACTGGGGGTCAGGATCGCGCTCAACCATCGGGTGGAGGACCTCGAGCGGGAGTGGACGGATGGGGCGTTCGACGCAGTATTCGTGGCGGTGGGCGCGCACCTCTCCAAGCGCGTGGACATTCCCGCCACCGATGCCGTGCGGATACTCGACGCGTTGACCTACCTGCGGGACGTCGACCGTGGGACGCCGCCCCGGCTGGGCCGGCGGGTGGCTATCTACGGTGGCGGCAACACCGCCATGGACGCGGCGCGCACCGCCCTGCGGCTGGGACACGAGCCGCTCATCGTGTACCGCCGCGACTACGCCCACATGCCCGCCCTGCCCTTCGAGGCCGATGAGGCCGTCGAAGAGGGCGTGAAGATCCACTGGCTGCGCAGCATCGCCTCGATCGACGGCAGCACGATGCAGGTCGAGATCATGGAGATCGGCGCGGACGGGAAGGCCCGCGGCACCGGCAAGTACGAAACGCTCGAAGCTGACGCGGTGGTCCTCGCCGTGGGCCAAGACGCCGACACCCGCTTCCTCGCGAACGTGAGCGGGCTGGCGCTGCAGTCCGACGGAACCGTGACGGTGGACCAGCGCATGATGACCGGCCGAGCTGGTCTCTTCGCCGGGGGCGACATGGTGCCGGCGGAGCGCTCGGTCACCGTGGCGGTGGGTCACGGCAAGAAAGCGGCGCGGCACATCGACACCTGGCTTCGCAACGGCACGTACCACAAGGCGCCGGTACGAGGCGAAGCGACATTCGACAAGCTGCACCTCTGGTTCACGCAGGACATCGCGCAACGCGAGCAGCCGCGTGCGCCGCTCGCGTTGCGCCAGCACGATTTCGGAGAGGTCGTGAAGGGGTTGACCGCGAACGAGGCCTCGTTCGAGGCCAAGCGGTGCCTCTCGTGCGGCAACTGCTTCGAATGCGATGCCTGCCTCGGCGCCTGCCCGGAACACGCCGTCATCAAACTGGGAACGGGCCTGCGCTACCGGTTCGACTATGATCGCTGCACCGGCTGCGCCATCTGTTTCGAGCAGTGCCCGTGCCACGCGATCGAGATGATGCCCGAGCCGGCAGCTGCCTCGTGACGACAACGCTACGGGAGCCCGCGCGTCCAACGACGCCCCCCGAGATCGAGCCGTCTCGGGCGATGACCGTGGACGGGAACGAGGCGTGTGCCAGCGTGGCGTACCGGACAAACGAAGTATGCGCGATCTACCCGATCACGCCGTCCTCCACCATGGCGGAGCTGGCGGACGAGTGGTCGAGCCAGGGGATCCCGAACATCTGGGGTTCGGTTCCCCAGGTCGTAGAGATGCAAAGCGAAGGCGGCGCCGCGGGCGCGTTGCACGGCGCCCTGCAAGTCGGTGCGCTGGGGACGACATTCACGGCCTCTCAGGGGCTGCTGCTGATGATCCCCAACATGTACAAGATCGCGGGCGAGCTGACGAGCACCGTGTTTCACGTGGCCGCGCGCTCGATCGCGGCGCACGCGCTGAGCATCTTCGGCGATCACCAGGATGTGATGGCGGTGCGGCCCACCGGCTTTGCCCTGCTCGCCTCGGGTTCGGTGCAAGAGGCACACGATCTGGCGCTCATCGCCCAGATGGCCACGCTCGAGGCTCGGGTCCCCTTCCTCCACTTCTTCGACGGATTCCGCACGTCCCACGAGCTGTCGCGCATCGCCGGGCTGTCGGACGATGACCTCCGCGCGCTGATCGACGACGACCTGGTGCGCGCGCACCGCGCGCGGGCCTTGAATCCCGACCATCCGTTCATCCGCGGCACTGCGCAGAACCCGGACGTGTACTTCCAGAGCCGCGAGGCCGCCAACCCATTCTTCGCTCGTACGCCGGACATCGTCGAAGGCGCGATGCGGCGTTTCGCGGCCCGCACGGGCCGCGCCTACCGGCTGTTCGAGTATGCCGGTGCCCCGGACGCGGAACGGGTGGTGGTGCTGATGGGATCGAGCAGCACCACCGCGAGGGAGACGGTCGAATGGCTCGTGGCGCGGGACGAGCGCGTAGGGGTGCTGCAGGTGCGGCTGTTCCGCCCGTTCTCGGCCGCTCGGCTCCTCGCGGCCCTGCCCGAAACGACGCGGGCCATCGCGGTGCTCGACCGCACCAAGGAAAGCGGCGCGCTGGCGGAACCGCTTCACCTCGACATCGTGGCGGCGCTGGCGGAAGGGGGGCGCCCGGTGCCGGTAATCGGTGGGCGCTATGGCCTCTCCTCCAAAGAATTCACCCCGGGAATGGTCAAGGCCGTGCTGGATGAGCTGGCGACGCAGCGACCACGGAAGCATTTCGTGGTCGGGATCGACGACGATGTGGGGCGGACCAGCCTCGCCTACGACCCGGGGTTCCGCACCGAGCGGGACGACACGTTCCGCGCGGTGTTCTACGGGCTGGGGGCCGACGGCACCGTCGGGGCCAACAAGAACACCTGCAAGATCCTGGGCGATGAGGCCAGCCTTTTCGTGCAGGGCTATTTCGTGTACGACTCGAAGAAATCCGGATCGCGCACCGTATCCCATCTTCGCTTCGGCCGCGAGCCGATCCGGTCCGCCTACCTGGTCGATCAGGCGCAGTTCGTCGGCTGCCACCAGTTCGCCTTCGTGCGCTCGCTCGACGTCCTCGGGTTGGCCGCTCCCGGCGCCACGTTCCTCCTCAACAGCCCCTACGGACCCGAGGAGACCTGGCAACGCCTGCCGCGTCCGGTGCAGCAGGAGATCATCAGTAAGCGGCTCGCGTTCTGGGTGGTCGATGCGAGCGCCGTGGCCCGCGAGGCGGGGATCGCCGGACGCACCAATACGGTGCTGCAAACCTGCTTTTTCGCGATCTCGGGTGTGCTGCCACGCGCGCAGGCGCTGGAAAAGATCAAGGCCGCCATCAAGAAGACGTACGGTGCCAAGGGCGACGAGGTGGTCCGTCGGAACTACGCCGCCGTGGATGCCACGATCGCCCGGCTGCAGGAGGTGCAGGTGCCCGACCGCGCAACCAGCCGGATCAACCTGCTCCCGGTGGTGTCCGCTCAGGCCCCTGCGTTCGTGCAGCAGGTGACCGCCCCGATGCTGGCGGGTCGAGGCGACTCCCTGCCGGTGAGCGCCCTCCCGGTGGACGGGACCTATCCCAGCGCCACGTCGCGCTGGGAAAAACGCAACATCTCAGACCTCGTGGCCGAGTGGGATCCGGACACCTGCATCCAGTGCGGCAACTGCGCGATGGTCTGTCCACACGCGGTCATCCGGGCGGGCCTGTTGGATGAATCACTGCTCGTCGGCGCCCCCACGGCGTTTCGCACGGCGCCGATCGACGAGCGGGGCTTCCCTTCCACCCGCTACACCCTGCAGGTGTACGTGGAGGACTGCACCGGGTGCGGACTCTGCGTCGAGGCCTGCCCGGCGAAACGTCGCGAAGCTACCGGGCGGCGAGCCATCAACCTCACCGAGCGGGAGCCGATGCTCGAGCGGGCCCGGACCAGCATCGCGTTTTTCGAGACGTTGCCAATCACCGAGCGAGCGCAGGTGGACTTCTCGACGGTGCGCGGGACCCAGTTCCTCGAGCCGACATTCGAGTTTTCCGGGGCGTGCGCCGGGTGCGGCGAGACACCGTATCTGGGCCTCCTGTCCCGCCTCTTCGGCGACCGGATGTTGGTCGCCAACGCCACGGGGTGCTCCTCGATCTACGGGGGCAACCTGCCGACGACCCCGTGGGCCACGAACAGCGAAGGCCGAGGACCGGCGTGGTCGAACTCCCTGTTCGAGGACAACGCCGAGTTCGGGCTGGGGATGCGCCTCGCCGCCGACGGCCAGCTCGCTATGGCGCGCCGGCTGGTCGAGGCGTTCCGCGGCGCCCTGGGCGACGAGCTGGCGGATAGGCTGAGCGCCTCGCCACAGCGAGTCGAGCGCGACATTCGGGCCCAACGGCTGCGCGTTGCCGCCGCGCGCGCCATGCTTCAGCCCCTGGCCGAAGGCGGCGACGGGCGCGCCCGGCACCTCTTGTCCGTCATCGACGGGCTGGTCAGGCGGAGCGTGTGGATCGTGGGCGGCGATGGTTGGGCTTACGACATCGGCTCGGGCGGCCTGGACCACGTGCTCGCCAGCGGACGCGACGTCAACGTGCTGGTGCTGGACACCGAGGTGTACTCGAACACCGGCGGTCAAGCGTCGAAAGCGACCCCGATGGCGGCAGTGGCGAAGTTCGCCGCCGCGGGCAAGGCCACCGAGAAGAAGGACCTGGCCCTCCAGGCTATCGCGTACGGCAACGTCTACGTGGCGCGCGTCGCGATGGGCGCCAATCCCCAGCAGACCCTGCTCGCGCTGCGCGAAGCGGAGGCGTACGAAGGCCCGTCGCTCGTGCTCGCCTACAGCCATTGCATCGCGCACGGGTACGACCTGCGGCTGGGCCTGGATCAACAGCGGCGGGCGGTGCACTGCGGCTCATGGCCGCTGCTGCGTTACAACCCGGAGCTGCGCCGTGCGGGGGAGAGTCCGTTCACCCTCGACTCGCCCCGGCCCACGACAAGCTTCCGCGACTACGCCGAGCAGGAGCTGCGGTACCGCATGCTCACGCGAACCAATCCCGCGGAGGCGGGCGCCCTGCTCCAGCGGGCCGAGGAAGCGATCGCACGCCGCTGGCAACTGTACGAAGATCTCGCGCGCTGAGGGGATCGTGCCCGACCTGTCGACCACCTATCTGGGCCTGCCGCTCGCGCATCCGGTCGTGGCGTCACCCTCACCGCTCGCCAAGTCGCTGGACGGCGTGCGGTCGCTGGAGGACGGCGGGGCCGCGGCCATCGTGCTGGCCTCACTCTTCGAAGAACAGCTCATTCGTGACAACGAGTCGTTCGCCCGGTACACGGTCGCCGGCACGGACAGCTTCGCGGAGTCGCTATCCTACTTCCCGGCCGTCCCCGGCGCGGTCCTCGAGCCGGACGAATACCTCAAGCTGATCGCCGACGCGCGTGCCGCGGTGAACGTCCCCGTCATCGCCAGTCTCAATGGGGCGACCGAACGCGGGTGGGTCGACTTTGCCACGCGCATGGAAGCGGCGGGCGCGCACGCGATCGAATTGAACATCTTCTACCTGCCGGTGAGCGCCGAGGCCACCGGGCGGTCGGTCGAGGATCGCTATGTCAGCGTCGTGCGGGCGGTACGCGCGGCCATACGCATCCCCCTGGCCGTGAAGGTCGGTCCCTATTTCAGCGCCTTCGGCGAGATGGCGAAACGCCTGGTGGACGCCGGGGCCAACGGTCTGGTGCTCTTCAACCGGTTCTACCAGCCCGACTTCGATCTCGAAAAGCTCGACGTTGTGCCGAATCTCGAGCTGAGCACGCCGCTCGAGATCCGCCTGCCGCTGCTCTGGATCGCGGTGCTGCACGGGCGGCTCCGAACGTCGCTCGCCGCCACGAGCGGAGTCCACGCGCCCGCGGAAGTGGTGAAGTACCTGCTCGCGGGCGCCGACGCGGTGATGACCACGTCCGCGCTCTTGCGGCACGGGCCCACGCACCTCCGAACGCTCGTGGACGGACTCGCGGGCTGGATGGAGCGCCACCGGTACGAGTCCGTGACCCAGATGCGCGGGGCGATGAGCCAGCAAAACGTGGCCGACCCCGAGGCGTTCGAGCGCGCGAACTACGTGCGAATCCTGCAGAGCTGGCGGTAAGGAGAAGACATGCGCCACAAGTTCATCGACGCGGTCAAACCTGCGGCGCCGATGTCGTAGGGCGACTTTACACCCTGCCAGCCGTCCCAGCGAGCCGCGACGCCTGGGGCGTGACAGTGTCGCTCGGCGCGCGCGGTGCGACCTTGCGGAATCCGGCGCGGGCCCCCTCCCAGTCCGCGAGCAGGGCGTGCGCGCGAGAACTGCCAGTGCGGAGTGCGTGCTCGCGCACCAGACCGACGAGCAGCTCCTCGTCGAGGACCTCAAGGGAGCACACGCGCGCGTCGAGGTTGGTGCGCCGCTCGAGGTTCCCGGACTCGTCGTAGACGTACGCCGCCCCGTTGGTCATGCCGGCCGCGAAGTTGGGGCCGGTCTCACCGAGGACCACGACCACACCACCGGTCATGTACTCGCAGCAGTGGCTCCCCACGCCCTCGACCACCGCCACGGCGCCCGAGTTGCGCACGGCGAAGCGGTCGCCCGCCCGGCCAGCGGCGAACAGCGACCCCGCCGTTGCGCCATACAGGACGGTGTTGCCAAGGATGACGTGGCGTTGGCTCTCCGCCGCGTACGGCGCCTCCTGGAATGGACGGACGACGATCGAGCCACCTGAGAGGCCCTTGCCGACGTAGTCGTTCGCTTCGCCTTCCAGCTCGAGACACGTCCCGGGCGCGGCGAACGCGCCGAAACTCTGGCCGGCACTGCCGTGGAACCGCAGACGAATCGTCTCGGGCGCCAGTCCGCCGGCACCCCACCGCTCCACGATCCGGCCCGCGATCCGCGCACCCACGGTGAGGTGGTGATTGCCGATGCGATACTCGCCGTCAAAGGGTCGACCGGCGTCGAGCTCCGGCTCGAGAACCCGGAGGATCTCGTCGTCCAGCGATTCGACCCCCGGCCGGTCGTTGCGAGCGACGCTACGCCGGCGAGGGCATTGGCGCCCGCCCGGCGGGTCCGCGAGAATGGCCGAGAGATCGAGCATCTGGGCACGGGGCACCTCGGGCCGGTCTACCCGCTCCAAGAGGTCCGTTCGGCCCACGATCTCATCCAGGGTTCTTGCCCCGATGGAGGCGAGCAGGACCCGCACTTCCTCCGCCACCCAAGTGAAGTAGCCGACGACTTGCTCGGGCGTCCCGCGGAACTTGGCCCGGAGCTTCGGGTCCTGAGAGGCGATGCCCGTCGGGCAGGTGTTGAGATGGCACTGCCGCGCCATCGCGCAGCCGATGGCCACCAGCGCGGCGGTGCCGAAGCCGTACGACTCCGCGCCCAGGAGCGCGGCCACGACCACTTCGCGCCCGGTGCGCAGGCCGCCGTCCACCCGCAGCTCGACGCGGTGGCGGAGCCCGTTCTCAACCAGCAGGGCCTGGGTCTCGGCTAGTCCGAGCTCCCACGGGGAGCCGGCGTGTTTGATGGACGAGAGGGGCGACGCGCCGGTGCCACCATTGTGGCCGGAGACGAGCACATAGTCCGCATAAGCCTTGGCCACACCCGTCGCGACCCGGCCGACCCCCGCCTCCGCGACCAGTTTGACGCCGACTCGGACGCGTGGATTGACCTGTTTCAGGTCGTGGATCAGCTGGGCAAGATCCTCGATCGAGTAGATGTCGTGGTGCGGGGGCGGCGAGATCAGCGGCACGCCCGGGACCGAGTGGCGCAGCCGGGCGATGAGCGCCGTAACCTTGTGTCCCGGCAGCTGGCCGCCTTCGCCGGGCTTCGAGCCCTGCGCGATCTTGATCTCCAGCTCGTCGGCCCGCATCAGATACTGCGTGGTGACGCCGAAGCGACCTGACGCCACCTGCTTGATCCGGTTATCAGCGCGGTCGCCGTTGGGGAGCGGGGCGTAGGTGTCCGGATCCTCGCCGCCCTCGCCGGAGTTGGACCGCGCGCCCATTCGATTCATCCCGATCGCCAGCGCGCGATGGGCTTCGGGAGAAAGCGCTCCGAGCGACATCGCCGTGGACACGAAGCGGCGGCAAATCGCCTCGGCCGGCTCCACCTCGTCCAGCGGTACCGGCGTACCACGACGGATGGAAAGCAGATCCCTCGGGCCCGCGGGCAGCCGAGCCGAGACCTGGGAGGCGAAGGCTTCGAACCCTGCCGTCTGCAGTGCGCGCACGAGGGGTGGAGACCAGCCGTGGTCCTCGCCTTCGCGGCGATAGCGGACTCGACCGTGGTCCGGCAGCTCCCGCGAGCCCGTGGCGTCGCCGTACGCCGCGCGGTGACGCGCCAGCACATCCTCGGCGATCTCCACGAAGCCGAGGCCCCCGAGCAGTGAGACTGACCCGGCAAAGCAGCGTTCGATCACCTCGGCGCCCAAGCCCAGTGCCTCGAAGATCTGCGCGCCATGATAGGACGCCAGCGTCGAGATCCCCATCTTGGACAGGACCTTGAGGAGTCCCTTCTCCGCGGCGCTCCGGAATCGCTGGCGCCCCGGTTCTCCCGCCACGGACTGCACGGCCTGAAGCGCCAGCCACGGATGCACCGCCTCCGCGCCGTACCCGATCAGCGTTGCCACATGGTGGATGTCCCACGCGTCTCCTGCCTCGGCGACCAGGCCGAGACGCCCGCGGAGACCCTTCTTGAGGAGGTAGTGATGCGCCGCGCCGACGGCGAGCAGCATGGGGATGGGCGCCCGCTCCCGGTCCATGCCACGGTCGCTGAGCACGACGATTCGCGCGCCGCCGCGCACCGCCCGGCCCACGGTGCGACAGACGCGGTCGAGCGCGACGCGTAGCTGGCCCGGGCCGCCTGCGGCGTCCCAGGTAGCGTCCACGGTCACGGCCCGGACCCCCGCCACCTGTCGGAGCGTGGCCATCTCCTCCTCCAGCAAGACCGGGTGCTCGTTCTGCACCAGCCGGAGTCCCGCCGGCCGCCGCGATAACAACGAGGCGCGACGCCCGAGGTGCATCCGCAGCGACATCACCAGGGTTTCGCGCAGCGGATCGATCGGAGGGTTGGTCACCTGCGCGAAGCGCTGCCGGAAGAAGGCGTAGACCGCCGACGCGCGCCGCGCCAGCGGAGGAATCGGCGTGTCGTCACCCATGCTCCACACGGGATCCTGCCCGGTGTTCGCCATCGGCTCGAGCACGTACCGCAGATCCTCGAAGCTCCAGCCGAAGCCGATCTGGTGGACGGCCAAGTCGGCAGCGTCGGCCGGCGTGGCAGAGGGTTGAGGCGCCGCGGGACGCAGCCGCCGAACGATACGCCCGGCCCAGCGCGCGTACGGCTGGCGCCGCGACACCTCGCGCTTCGCCTCGGCGCTGCGGAGGATCGCTTGGCGCTCGGTATCGACCACCAGCAGCTCGCCCTGCCCCACACGACCCGACTCCACCACTTCACGAGGATCCAGGCTCACCAGGCCCGCTTCGGATCCGGCGACGACCAGTCCGCCCGCCGTGATCTGGTAGCGGCAGGGTCGCAGGCCGTTACGGTCCAGCGCGGCACCGGCCAGGCGGCCGTCGCTGAACGCCACTGCCGCCGGCCCGTCCCAAGGCTCGATCAGGCACTCGTGGAACTCGTAGAAGCCGCGCAGGGCGGGATCCATCTCGGCCCCGGCCTCGTGCGCCTCGGGCATCAGCATCATGACCGTGTGCACCGGGTCGCGCCCCGAGCGCACCAGCAATTCCACCGCATTGTCGAGATTCGCTGAGTCGCTCCCCTCGGCCCAGATCACTGGCTTCAGCCGCTGCACCGCGTCGCCCCAGGTCGGTGACGCGAGCGCTGGCTCGCGCGCGCGCATCGCGTTGCGGTTGCCCCACAACGTGTTGATCTCGCCGTTGTGCCCCAGCAGGCGGAACGGCTGGACCAGGGGCCAGCTCGAGGTCGTGTTCGTCGAGTAACGCTGGTGGAACAGGGCGATCGCGGTTTCAAAGTCCGGCGCGCTGAGGTCTGGGTAGAAGCGGACCAGGTCGGTGCCCGTGAGAAGCGCCTTATAGACGATTGTGCGACACGACATCGAGCACACGAAGAACTGCTCGAAGCCGGGACCGCAGTCCGTCACGCGCCGTTCGATGGTCCGGCGCGCGAGGTAGAGGGCACGTTCCCAGGAGAGCTCGTCGCCCAAGCCACTCGAGGGCGCCCCGACCAGCGCTTGTCGCACGACCGGGCAGGTGCTGCGGGCCTGCAGGCCCAGTGCGCCCACGTCCACAGGAACATCGCGCCATCCCAATAACGGGAGGCCCTCTTCGGCGAGCACCGCCTCGAAGATCCGAGTGACCCGAGCCTGGGCTTCGGGCTCTGCGGGAAGGAAGACAACCGCGACGGCAAACGGCTGGCCGTGCGCGAGCCCGAGGTTCAGTCGAGCCGCCTCACGCTGGAAGAGGGTGACCGGGATCTGGGTGAGGACGCCGGCACCATCGCCCGAGTGGTCCGTGGCGACGGCGCCGCGATGGGCCACCCGGGCCAGCGCCTGCAGCGCCTGGCGCAGGATCGTCGTCGAGCGCGCCCCCGACGCCTGGGCCACGAACCCGACGCCGCATGCATCGCGCTCGCGCCAAGGATCAGAACAGCCATCGCCCGGCCGCCCGGTGGCGGCGTGGCGATGATCAGCTGGGCGGGCGTTCACGACGGTGGTATCACGTCGACATCTCCTCTGGATTCCAAGCCTCGCCACGATACACCTAGCATTAGCGAATCACAAGCCATCAATTGCTTGCATTAGATATTCTAATCATATAGTTTCGGGGCGATGCAGCTCGAAACCCTGCGGCTCTATGCCAACCTGGTGCGACTGCGGAGCTATTCGCAGGCGGCGGCGCACCATCAGGTCTCCCAGTCGGCCGCGAGCCAGGCGATCCGCAAACTGGAGGAGGATCTGGGAGCGACGCTGATCGATCGCTCGCAACGGCCGTTTGTGCTGACCCCGCAGGGCCAGGCGTTCCACGAGGCGTGTCTGGAGGTGCTCGCGGCGTGGGAGCAGGCGCGCGCCGCGGTCTCAGCGACCGAGACGCGCATCGACGGCACCGTGCGGCTGTCGGCGATCTACTCGGTGGGGGTCTACGAAGTCAGTCGCTACCTCCACGAGTTCTCCTCGGCCTATCCCGAAGCCACGGTCCAGCTCGAATGCCACCATTCCCACAAGGTCCTGCAGGCCGTGTTAGCGGGAGAGGCGGACGTCGGCATCCTGTCGTTCCCCCCGCGCGACCCCGAGCTCACGGTGGTCGACCTCAAGGCCGAGCCCATGGTGCTGGTGTGCCATCCGCACCATCGGCTGGCGCGGCGGAAGGTGATCAAGCCGTCCGAACTCCGGGGCGAGGGCTTCGTGGCATTCGAACCGCCGCTCATGATCCGGAAGGCCATCGACCGGGCGCTGCGGCATCACGGGGTGCACATCCAGGTGATCCTGGAGTTCGACAACATCGACACCATCAAGCAGGCGGTCGTCGGCGGGCAAGGCGTCAGCATCCTCCCGCGGCCGACGATTCAGGCCGAGGTGGAAATGGGGACGCTGGTGGCAATCCCCATCGGGATCCCCGATCTGGTGCGGCCGCTCGGCATCATCCACTCCCGTCACCGGCAACCGAGTCCGACGGTGCAACGCTTTATCGAGGTGGTGCGCGGCAGCGAGGAGACCGAGCCTGGCAAGGGACGGCGCGGACGCAGGCGGACAGCACGAACGCGGTGGACCCGACGGGTGGGCTCCTGAGTCTTCCTGTGAAGGTCGCCACCTGGAATGTGAACGGGATCCGCGCACGCGCTGAACAGGTTCGGGAATGGCTCGACCGCGAGCGGCCGGACGTCGTGTGCTTGCAGGAACTGAAGGCGGAGCTGAATCAGATCCCCGAGGTGTGCCAGCACCCGGACTACCACGCCTACTGGCACTGCCGGAAGGGCTACTCGGGAGTGTCCCTACAGGTCCGTAAGGATCTGGTCGCCGTCGATCCGGTCTACAGCCATCCGCCTTTCGACTTCGAATCCCGCATCGTGCAGATCGATCACGGGGATCTGATCGTCGCGTCCGTCTACGTCCCGAACGGCGGGAAGGATTACGCGGCGAAGGTGAACTTTCTGATGCGGCTGAAAGAGTGGGCGGAGCGGCTGCACGCCGACGGGCGCGCGTTGTTGCTCTGCGGCGATCTCAACATCGCGCGGACGGAGCTGGACGTGCATCCCAAGGAGCGGAAGCTCAACGCGATCGGGCAGCGACCCGAGGAGCGCGCGCTGTTCGAGACGCTGCTCGCGGTCGGCCTGGCGGATCTGGGGCGCGTGTTCGATCCCGATAATTCCGGGCTGTTCACCTGGTGGGCGCCGTGGCGGAACCTGCGGGCGAGGAACATCGGGTGGCGCCTCGACTATCTGCTCGCGTCACCCGGCGTGGCGGACCGCGCCACGAGCTGCGTCGTGCAGCCCGCGGTCGGCACGAGTGATCACGCCCCGGTGGTGCTGACGCTGGAGTGAATGCCGTACCTTGCCCGCCGCAAGACCTGTTCGTAGGCTCCTGCCATGAACCCCACGGCTGCCCCGTTTGCCGAGCTGGCCGCACAGCTGGCCGACATCGGCCGCCACTGCTACGCCCAGGGTTGGGTGCTGGGCACGAGCGGCAACTTCAGCGCCGTGGTGAGCCGCGATCCGCTGCGGCTCGCCATTACGCCGAGTGGCGTGGACAAGGGGCAGCTCACGGCCGCTCAGATGGTGGAGATCGACGGGGATGGCACGGTGGTGGCCGGATCGGGCAGTCCATCGGCCGAGGCGAGCCTGCACCTGACGATCGCGCAGGTCCGCCACGCGGGCGCCGTGTTGCATACGCACTCGATTTGGAGCACGCTCCTGTCGGACACGACCGCCGAAGCAGGACTGGCGATCGAACAGTATGAGATGCTGAAAGGCCTGGATGGCGTGGGCACGCACGTGCACCGCGAGTGGCTGCCGATTCTCGACAACACGCAAGACTGGCGAGCCGCGGTGCCGCGGGTCGAGTCTCTCTTGACGGAGCAGCCCCATGCGCACGGCTTCCTGATCCGCCGCCATGGGCTTTATACTTGGGGGCGGGATCTCGTCGCGGCGAAGCGACAAGTGGAGATTCTGGAGTTCCTGCTCGAGGTGATGGGGCGAAAGCGAGGCATGACATGGCAACCGTGAGAATACCCGCCGAGAAGCGGACCCTCAGCGATCAGGATGAGGTCACACAGTACCTGGCGACCCTGGGCATCGAATACGAACGCTGGCCGGTCGCGGAGCGGGTCCCGACGGATGCGCCCGTTGAGGACGTGCTTGCCGCCTATTCACCAGAGATCGAACGGCTCAAGGCTCAGGGCGGCTACGTCACGGCCGACGTGATCGACGTGACCGCTGAGACACCGGGCCTCGAGGCGATGCTGGCGAAGTTCAAGACCGAGCACTGGCACGACGAGGATGAGGTCCGCTTCATCATTCGGGGCCGCGGACTCTTCCACATCCACCCCCGCGACGGTGTGGGCCCCGTCATTGCGATCGAGGTGGAAGCCGGCGATCTGCTGCGCGTGCCGCGTGGGACGTGGCACTGGTTCGATCTGTGCGCCGATCGAAACATTCGCGCGATCCGGCTGTTCCAGGACAAGTCGGGCTGGACGCCGCACTACACGAACAGCGGCGCCGACCAGGGCTACCAGCCCGTCTGCATGGGCCCCACCTACATTCCGCTCCGGACCGCGTCGAGCTGAGCGACGTCGGCGCCGTCCTGCTGGACGTCGAGGGCACGACGACGCCCGTCGAGTTCGTCCACAACAGTCTTTTTCCGTATGCGCGGGCGCGAGTGCAGCCGTTCCTCGCGCGCCACGGCGCCGAGCCTGCAGTCCAGGCCGACCTCGCGCGGCTGCGCGCGGAACATGCCGCCGAGCCTCCGGGCCCTCCTGCCCCACCGCCGTGGCGGGACGACGACGCGTCGGTCGTGGCATACGTGCATTGGATGATGGATCGTGACCGCAAGTCCACGGGACTGAAATCCCTGCAAGGCAAGATCTGGGAAGCCGGGTATCGAGCGGGAGAATTACGCGGTCAGGTCTACGCGGACGTGTTGCCGGCGTTCACGCGCTGGAAGTCGCAAGGGCGTGACATCGCCATTTTCTCCTCGGGCAGCGTGCAGGCGCAGCAATGCCTGTTCGCCTATTCAACGGCCGGTGACCTGCGTCCGTTCATCCGCGCATACTTCGACACGACGACCGGAGCGAAGACCGCGGCTGACAGTTACGAACGCATCGCCGCAGCCCTGGAGCGATCGCCGTCGGAGTTGCTATTTCTATCCGACGTGAGCGCCGAGCTGGATGCGGCGCGCCAGGCCGGCCTGGCGACCGCACTGTGCGTGCGGTCGCCGGAGGCCGTGCCCCCGGGCGGCGGGCATCCGGTCATTCGCACGTTTGACCAGGTGCGGTACCCGTTTGGCTTCGGGCGGAAGCACTGAAGCGACGAGCGCACCCGCCACTACACCACCACGTTCCTGGCGATCACCTCGCGGTAGAATGCGGCGCTCAGTTTCGGCGTGCGCTGCTGCGTGGCATAATCCACGTAATGCAGCCCGAATCGGTTCGTATAGCCGTCCGCCCACTCGAAGTTGTCCATCAGGCTCCAGAGGAAGTACCCCTTCACGGGCACGCCCTCGGCAACGGCCCGCCGGAGCTGGCTGAGGTAGTTCCGCAGGAACATCACCCGATCCGTGTCGTAGACCCTTCCATCCGCCGCCGGCACGTCGGACGATGAGCAGCCGTTCTCGGTGATGTAGATCTCCCGCACGTTCCAGAGCTTCGCCACGTGGCGTGGTCCCCAATACAGTACTTCCGGACCGATGAACAGCCACGGCGACGCCATGTGCGGGAACGACGCCGGATTCGGCACGACGGCGTAACCCATCGGTCCGGCGTCCGCGCGGACGTACATCGGCTGGTAGATGTTGATGCCGAGGAAGTCGAGCGGGCTCGAGATGATCTGCAAATCCTCAGGGGTGAAGCGCGGCGCATCGGCGCCCGCTCTCGCCAGGTACGCGTCGGTGTACTTCCCTTCCTGGATCACCGTCAGGTACTGGGCGTTCACCTCACGGGTCGCGCGCCCCGCCGCCTCGATGTGCTCGGGCGACTCGATGACGGGAACGCCCACCGTGACATTCTCGGCCAGGCCAACCTTCGTGCCCGGCTTACCCCGGGCGCGGATCGCTTGCACCGCGAGTCCGTGGCCCAGCACGCCGTGGTGGCGCGTCTGGTTGAATCGCCCGGGCGGCAGCTTTACCCCGGGGGCGTGGATTCCGATCCGGTAGCCGAGCTCCATGAAGGCTCCGAACTCGTTGATCGTGAAGATGTGTCGCACCCGATCGGTGAGCCGCTCGGCGACGTACCCGGCGTAAACGCCGAACGCCTGCGCGGTGTCGCGCGACTCCCATCCTCCCACGCGGTCCTGTAAGGCCTGCGGCAGGTCCCAGTGGTACAGCGTGGCGAATGGCTGGATTCCGTTAGCGAGCAGCTCGTCCACGAGCCGGTTGTAAAAGTCGAGGCCCTTTGGGTTCGGCGCTCCAGTCCCCTGCGGGAAGACGCGCGGCCAGGCAATCGAGAAGCGGTAGGCCTTGACGCCCAGCGCCTTCATCAATTGCACGTCTTCCTTGTAGCGATGGTAGTGGTCGTCGGCCACATCGCCCGTCGCGTTGTTCACGACCTTGCCGGCGGTGTGCGAGAAGGTGTCCCACACCGACGGCCCGCGACCATCCTCCGCCACCGCGCCCTCGACCTGGTAGGAGGCCGTCGCCGTGCCCCAGAGAAAGCCGCTCGGAAAGCCGGGCCCCTGCTCCGGTCTCGCGCCCGCGTCTCCCTCGCCGACCTGCGGCCGGAGCGGCAGCGCGGCAGCGGCGGATGTCGTGGAGACGCCGAGCGCGGCCGCGCCGGCGAGCTTCGCGAAGTTGCGTCGAGTGATTTGGGCGGACATGTGGGCGAGCTCCTCTCGCGAAGGCGAGGATTACAGCTTCAGGAAGATCTTCTTTCGGTACAGGACGTAGGCGGGAATGTAGATGACGAGCATGTACATGATCGCGTACAGGACGGAGGCCAGTCTTGGTGAGACTCCGGCACTCGTCACACCTTCCATCCAGAGCTCATTCAGTGGTCTTCCCCCGAAACTCGCGGAATAGAACACCACGGTGAGCATTCCCGCCAGCACATAGGATGTGATGGCATTCGCTCCAAAGACTCTCCCCAGTTTCGTCCCTCGTGTATAACCCAGGACGTCCACCACCAGGATGGAAGCAGCCAGGCCCATCGTGCACATGCCCGCGGTCCACAACGTGTACGAGCTGGTCCACAGGTTCTTATTCAATGGCATCACCCATCCCCAGACGCCGCCGAGGAGGTACATGGAGAAGCCGATGAAAAACAACCACGTCAGCCTCCTGTGAGCATCTTCCATCGACACAATCAGCTTGCCAATGAGCATCCCGATCATTCCCGTGACGATGGCCGGGAACGTACTCATCAATCCTTCCGGGTCCCAGGTCTTCTGCCAAAAATCGCCCGGGACAAGCAATCGATCGAGCCAGGCAGTCATGTTCACGCTGGGTTCATAATTCGGCGCGATGAAGCCACTGGCCACCTGCCTGATCGGTCCGATTTGCAGCATGCCTTCGCTGTAGGAGACCTGTCCCGTGGCCAACGCGTTGCGAATGACATCATCAATCGGCACCGGCACAAAGGCCATCAGCAGCCAATAGCCGATCAGGACCAGTGAGGCGATCCACACCTGCTGCTTCCAGCTCGTGTTCAGGAAGATCAGGGCGCAAACGAAAAAGACGATGGCGATTCTGGGCAGGACCCCCACATACCTCATGGCGGCGAAGTTGAAGTTCGGCCATAGCCACAAAAACCATCCGAGCAGCATGATCTTGACGGCCCTGGAAGCAATCTTCGTGTAGAGATCCTTCTTCCCGGTGCCAACATCGATTCGCTTTGTGTATGCCAGGGTAATCGACACGCCCACGATGAAAAGGAAACAGGGGAATACCAAGTCCGTCAGCGTGACACCATGCCACTGCGCATGCAACAGCGGCGGATACACGTGGCTCCAGGACCCGGGGTCATTGACAATCACCATCACCGCGATCGTGTAGCCGCGCAGGGCATCCAGCGACATGAGCCGTCGCGAGATACCCGACGATTGACCCACGATCACAAGGCTCCCTCGGTGTTCGAGGCGCCAACCATCTCAATCGCACCTGTCCGGGCGGTGAGCCGCGCGGTGGCGCGGTACACGGCATCCCGCAGCGCCTTCTCGCGCGGGTCGTTCTCCAGGTAGAAATCGAGCCTGTTCATCACGTAGGCATAGCCGAGGCGCGCGTCCGGATCGGCGAAGCCAAACGAACCGCCCGCACCGGGCGCGCCGAACGCGCGCGGGCTCGAGCCGAACCAGACCGTGGGCCCGGGCCGCAGGAAGCCCAGCGAGAAGTAGCTCGGCACGCCCAGCACCACGTCACGGGCACCCGCCATCACGGGCGGGGCCGTGATCCGGCCGAACGTCTCCGGGGTGACGCCGAGCTCGGCGCCGCCTTCTGCGAAGCAGGAATAGGCCCGCGCGATCGCGCGCGCCGTACCCACACCGTTGCCTGCCGGCACCTCGACCGTGAAGTACTCTCGGTCGTTTGGGTCGACCCCCAGCCCCACGAACGACCTGCGCAGCAGGGAACCCGGCCCGATCATCTTCATCGTCACGGCCACGGGCGTGTAACGCAGTGCCAGGAGCCCGCGCCACGGGGAGAGCGGCTTGACCCTCGCGAGATGCGTGTCGGGGATCCCCTGAGGAAGCCCGATATAGAACTCCAGACCAAGCGGCACTGCGATGTCGTCGTGGAAGAAGCGCCCCAGCGTACGATGCGCCGGGTCTACGCGCCGGATCAGCTCCTGCATGTACAGCCCGAGCGTCATCGTGTGGTAACCGTGACGCGTGCCCGGCGGCCACGCCGGTTTCTGCCGCGCGAGCAGGCGCGCCACGTAGTCCAAGTCACGCAGCTTCGCGATTGTGAGTTGCTCGTCGAGTAGCACGAGCCCCGCTTCGTGGCCGAGCAGCTGGCGCACGGTGACCCCGGCTTTGCCGTTTTGGGCGAACTCGGGCCAGTACGCAGCGACCGGCGCATCGTAGTCGAGCCAGCCGCGGGCGTTGGCCACCGCCAGCGTCATCGCCGAGAGACCCTTGGTGGTGGACATGACCACGACCATCGTGTCCTCGTTCCAGGGGTCTTCACCCTCGGGCGTGCGGCGCCCGCCCCAAAGATCCACGACCTTCTCGCCGTGCCAGTAGGCGGCGACGGCGGCGCCGATCTCGCCGCGCTCGGCAAAGTTGCGCGCGAACTCGGCGCGAACCTCCTCGAAGCCAGGGGCGACGAAGCCTGCAATGCGAGGTGTCGGTTTCATGGCAGTCTCCTCACGACCTGGCGACGCAGCGACGCGATGGCCAGCACCGCGATCCAGAGCATCCACACGGCGATGTTGAGGCGCTCCCACACGCCGATCCACGGCGTGGGCAGGTTCGCCTCCATTTGAGGAGCTGCGACGCTGGTCAACGCGCCGAAGCTGACCATGAGCACGATGGTCGCGATGGAATAGATGCGGAACCGCTTGCCGAATGCGGCCGCCGAGAAGGCCATGGCGACCAGCGTGAGGAGCCCGGACGCGATCATCCACACGATGTGCAACGTATCGGTCAGCGTCCGCCCGCCCGCGGCCAGGACCTCACGGAGGTGCATCGGCGGCCAGAATAGACCCAACACCGCGGTGCCGATCATCAAGACACCCACGACGCGCAGGGCGCGGCTGCCACGAGCCGACGCCCAGATGCCCCATCCGAAGGCGACGAGCAACAGGGTGTAGACGATCCCCAGCGCCACCCACAGTGCTCTCGTCGGCGCCCCGATCGCGGATAGCTCGCTGACGGTTTGCGAGGCGCTGCTGTAGCCCTCCCACCCCATCGGCACCAGGACCAGCATGGCGACGTAGAGCAGCGGCGCGGCGATGCCGCAAGCGAGCAAGGCCGTGAGTCCCGTTCGATTCTCGGAGAACCGCGGTGCCCTCACCCTCCTGCTCGGGAACGCGATCTCGCCCCCGTGGACGACCATAGGTCTTCCTTGCGATGATGCGAGGAGGCTAGCGGAAGCCCCATGACGGGAGGGTGAGGCGTTGGTGAAAAGATCTGCCTCCGGCGGAACCGCCGGAGGCAGCACATAAGGTTCGCGATGGTTCCAGACGCGTGACGGTCGCGCCTGGATGGCTTCCCACTAGAACCGCGACGCGGTGAGCGTCACGTCGGCGTCCTTCCATGCCCGGCGGAAGCGCTCGTCCGCAGTCCGCGCGTCGGCGAGCTTGCCCTGAGCGCGCAGCGCCTGCAGCAGGCCGAAGAGCGCCCAGCCATTCTCCGGAAACCGCTTCAGATCCTCCTGGTACACGGCTTCCGCCTCCGCGGGCTTGCCGGCGCTCAGCAGCACGACGCCAAGTGAGTGCCGGATCGGGTAGTACCAGGTCGGCGGCTC
This sequence comes from Gemmatimonadales bacterium, assembly GCA_036555485.1. Classification (GTDB taxonomy): domain Bacteria; phylum Gemmatimonadota; class Gemmatimonadetes; order Gemmatimonadales; family GWC2-71-9; genus DASTHG01. The sequence continues at coordinate 43,194 of DATBLG010000122.1, forward strand.
GAAGTAAAGGATGCCGTCTTCGATAGCCATCGCCGCCTTGTAGTGCGCGGCGGCTTCGTCGAGCCGGCCCGCGCGCTGCGCCATCTCGCCCATCAGCGCGTGCATCGCGATCTCGAACACCGGCTTGTCGTCCGCGCTCGCGGTCGCGGCCGCTTGCTTCACCGCGTCGAGCTCGCCGGCGGCCTCCGCCGGCTTGCCGGTCGCGGCGAACGCCACGCCCCGCGCGTAGTGCGCCATCGTGCTCGCGTACTTGAGATCCGCGGGGGGCAGCGGCTGCTGCAGCACCTCGTCCCAGCGGCCGAAGGTCACGAGGGTCAGGTCGAAGAACGGCACGAAAGCCTGCACCATCGGGACAGCGCGGGCGACGTCGAGATTCACCTTCGTGCCGAGCGCGCGCGCGGCATCGATCGCCTGGGCGCTGTTGCCCGCCATCGTCGCCGCGAACGACAGGAAGTGCACGTTGTGCGGGTAGTACGCGATCGGGTACACGCCCTGCGGCTTCTGCCCTTCGATGTACACCTCGTCGGTATGGACCGCATGGATGTTGCTCTGCACCGCGTCGTTGTAGCGACCGACGCGGATGTAGATATGCGCCGGCATGTGCACCATATGGCCGACGCCCGGCATCAACTGCGCCAGCCGCTCCGCGCACGGGACCGCTTTGTCGGGCCGGACCGCCTCGACAGCGTGGATATAGAAATGGCACGCGCCCGGATGATCCGGATTCCGCGCGATCACCCGCTCGAGATTCGCCACGATGTCTAGTGTGCCGGGATAGGGTTCACCCGAGGGTTGCCGCCAGTAATTCCACGGCCGAAGGTCCATCATGGCTTCGGCACACAGCGCCCCCGCGTCGAGGTCGCCGGCGTTGCGCCGGCTGACGTCGCACATCGCGGTCGCGTAGGCGGAATCGAGGCGGGCGCGGTTGGCGGGAGGCACCCGGGCGTAGCGCTTCCCCATGGCCGTGATGAAGGCGCGCTCGACAGCGTTCGCGTTTCGCGCGAGCGCCTGCGCTCTCTGCACCGCGGCGTAGGCCGCGACGCCGCTCGCCGAGTCCATGCCGGCGTTCACGTGCGGACCGTACGCGTAGGCGATGCCCCAGTAGCACATCGCGCAACTCGGATCGAGACGAGCGGCCTCGTTGAATGCGCGGATCGCCTCGCTGTGGTTGAACCCGAACACGAGGCGCAAACCCTGGTCGAAGTAGCGCTGCGCGTCGGGCACGCGAGTGCTGATCGCGCGGTGGTAGGTTCCAAGATTGGTGTAGAGCGGAACGGTGTCGCGGGGCGCGGTGGGGGCAGCCACGACGGCAAGCAGCAGCCCGCCAAGAGAGAGCAGAGCCATATGTGCGAAGCCTCCGAGGGACTAGTTGGGGGTAGCGCGTCGATCATATGCCGCGGCCCGGAAAGGCGCTAGGGCGCCGATGGTTCGACGCAAGGCCGCAACACAATCAGCGACACCATCGCCCGAGAATGAACCGAGCTTCACGTCGCCGACCCCTAGCGAATCCCTGATTTGACGCGCAGAATGGACGGGCCAGCTGGACCTCCAAGCACCAACGAGAAGGAGTAGGCAGCATGCTTCTCCGGCGAGCATCAGTCATCGGGGGCTGGATGGTTGTGGCAGTGTCTCAAGCGCCGGCGCAGGTCACCACGGCCAAGCTCCCCTGTGATTCCAATCTCCTGCAGCTCGCCGCCCCGGTGAACGGCTATCGGCCGCGGGGGGATCGCTGCGAGGGCATCTATGCTCGTCAGGTGGCTGGGACCACGCTGTTCCTCTCCTCGTTCACGGAAACGTTCGAAAAATACGATCTCACCGCAGACGATCCCCTCATCATCCGGTGGGCCGCACCGGCCGACTCCGGCATCCAGCTCCGCGCCGAGACCATCAAGGCCGGACGCTACTACCGGATGGACACGCGCGCCGCGCCGCGCGACTCGGTGTACCGCTGGCCCAATCGCATACTGAGTTCTGAACGACTCGGTCGCAGCGATCTGGGGGTCCTGGGGTGGACCCGGATCACCCTCGGTGGGCGACGACGGGTCGCGTATGTCCCGCTCGCGGTCACCCAGAAGAGTTCGCCCACCTCGTGCGGGCCGCTGCAGGTGGCCTTCTCCACCGAAACCCGGCTCATCGAGGTGCTGGTGAGCTTGGCCCGATTGGACTCCACCGGGGCGGAAACCCGGGTGATCAAGAAGGACGAGCCGCTGAATCGCGGATTCTATCCCGCCGGAAGCCCGATCCTCATCTCGCTGCGGCGCGTCGATCTGGCCGCTCCGGGCCTGTATTCCCTCAAGGTGTCCGCCTCCTTGAGCCCCCGTGGGAATTTCTCGCGCGAGTACCTGCTCTTGATCCCCACTGCCACCGCTTGCCCCAAATGAGCCGGTCCTGCCCCAAGTGCAACCGCGAGATCCCGGACGACAGCCTCGTCTGCCCACTATGCGGGGTCGACCTGCCCACGTCTTTGATGACGGACCCCCTCCCCACCACCAAGACGGCCGCGATGGACAAGACGGCCGCGACGGACCCGGTCCGGGACCAGCTGCAGGCCGCGCTCGGTACGGGATTTGAGCTCGGCGCGAAGCTCGGCGAGGGCGGATTCGGTGTAGTGTACCGCGCACGCGACGTGCGCCTGCGCCGGGATGTCGCCGTCAAGCTGCTGCGCCGGGAGCTGGTGTCCGGCGCAGGCTTCGTGGAGCGGTTTGAACGGGAGGCACAAGCCCTCGCCACGTTGCGCCACCCCAACATCGTTCCGGTTTACTCGATTGGAGACAAGGACGAGCTGATCTTTCTCGTGATGCCGTTTGTCGAGGGCGTCACCCTCACCGACTATCTCCGCAAGCACCACCCGTTGCCGCTGGAAGAGGCCGAGCGCATCCTCGGCGCGGTCGGCAGCGCCCTCAGCGCCGCGCACGCGGTGGGGCTCGTCCATCGCGACATCAAGCCGGATAACATCATGTTGGAGGGGCCCGATCGCCACCCGCAGCTGATGGACTTCGGCATCGCGAAAACCGGGCAGACCGGTGGCGTCGGCCTCACCTCCACGGGAATGGTGCTGGGGACTCCGCTCTATATGAGCCCGGAGCAGGCCACCGCCGATCCGACCGTGGATCCACGCTCGGACATTTATTCGCTCGGCGTCCTCGCCTATCAGCTGTTCACCGGGAAGCTGCCATATACCGGCGATTCGATTTACGCGGTGCTGTCGCAGCACCTGACGACCCCGGTTCCCGAACCGCGCTCCGTCCGACCAGATATCCCGGAGCGGGTCTCGGCGGCGTTGCGCCGGGCGATGGCGAAAAAGCCCGCCGAGCGGTTTCAGCGCGTCGAGGAGTTCCTACAGGCACTCAAGGGGCGGGGCGTCGCCGCAAGATCCCGACGGCCTGCCCTGCCGGGGCGCCGCCCGCTCGTGACGGCGCTGTTCGGGGCCATCCTCCTGGCCGGGGCCGCCGTGGGGCTCTGGAAGGGCTCGCGACCGGTGGCGCGTGCGCCCATTCACGCCGCGCTCCGCACCGAAGGGGTGTGGTTCCGTCTCGCAGAGACATCGGCACCGTGGGACCGAGCCCTGGTCCTGGGATCCCTCGGGATCTCCGGACTGGAAGAAGTTTCGCTCCCCGCCCGGGGCACGAATCCCGCGCGGACCGTTGCGACGCCGACCTTGTTCCTCGAGGCGGTCCGCCCGGATTCCGGTGGAATCAGTATCGACCCGGTTCGCCTGCCGGCCGGCACCGTGATCGCGGTGCGGCCCACCGGGTCCAGCGGGACGGTGCAGCTGACCATCGGAGATTCGCTGCCGGCCATACCGGTTTCGGTGAGCGGGCGGATCGTGGTGAGCCTGCCCGAGCAGCCGGTGGACACGGTTCCGTTCCGCATCGATCAGATCCAGCTCGCGGCGCCCCACGGGGCGCTCGATTTCGAGCTGGGCTTCGAGGGCACGCCGGTCGCGCGTCCCCTGGTGACGCTCGAGGTCATCGGGGTGAGCTTCGTGGACGTCAATCGGTACCGCGACGAGGATCAGGTCTCAGACGAGCTGGTCTCGACGATCGACAGCGGCAGCTTCGGACTTGGCGTAGGCAACCAGCCTTCCCACATCCTGAAACGGGGGGAAGCGCTGCCGCTCCACGGCTTCCGAGGCGCGATTCGAGAAGTCGCGGTCGACTCTGGGGCCGTCAGCCTCGCCCTCGAGGGCACCATCGACTCCCTGCCCGCCGCCCTCGGCTCGATCCCGAGCGTGCTCGCGGTTTTCTGGTCGGAGCATCCCGTGGCCTCAGTCGGTGCCGGGCTCGTTTACTTCGCGCTGTTCGGTCTGGTCGGGCTCTATTGGAAGAGGGGCACATGATGAGAGTGGTTGCCGGTGCAATGGTTCTGGTCACTGTCGCGGCTGCTCCGTTGGCTGCGCAACGGGTGTCGCGCATGCCGGCGGAGGCGGCCAACCTGGTGGTCCAGGTGCTGGCCACCGGAGGGGATGAAGAGGAGGTCGGGGCCGGCATCGTGGTCGCGGCGTCCAATCGCATCGTCATCGCGACCGCGGCACACGTCGTACGCCGGGCCCAGGAGGGTGGAAAGGTCCGTGTCGTGTTCCAGTTCGCTCGCAACGACACCGTCGAGGCTCGGGTGGATCAGGTGGACCGCGAACTCGACCTTGCGGTGCTGAGCCTGGCGAGTGATGGACGCGCTGCCATGCAATTCGCGTTCGACCGTGGCGGAGACCCCGGGGCGCTCGAGATCGGAGCCCTGGTGGTGCCAGTGGGGTGCCCCGATCGGCGTTGCTGGGAACCACCGGTGAGCGGCGACCGGGTCATCAGCGCGAGTGCGCGCCGCGTGCGCTTCGAGTCGTTCTTCCTGAGCCCCGGGAGTTCGGGGGGCGCCCTGTTCAACCAGCAATGGGAAGTGGTCGGGCTGGTGACCGAAAAAAACACCCAGGACGGCGTCGCGGTCGGCATGAGCGAGGTGGCGGACCGGCTTCGGAAGTGGGGTGTCACCGTCCAACTCGGTCCGACGAGCATCCCCCGGGCCGGGTACCGCACGCGCTTCAGTCTCGTTGGCCTGGCGCCAAGCTCTGGCGGCTTCCGCCAACCTGGCCGCTGGCCGAGTGGACGGGTCGCGCTGCTGTTGCGTGGCCAGGAGCGAATCGGCTTGCATGTGACCGCGATCCGTCTCTCGCCGTGGAATCTCAAGGTCCTGGGCGGCATGCTGGGATCCAGTGTCTCGCTCCGCTCCGGCCGGTTTGGCATCGCGCCGTTCGGCGAAGTGGGGGTGGGTCGTGTGGAGGGACGCTTTCAGTCCGGGAGCTATTTCGTCCAAAGCGGGTCTGGCACGGTCGAGGTCCCCATCTTGCGGACGCTGACCAACGATGTGATCGGGTTCGGCGTTGGGGCGGATCTCGAGTTCCTGGTCGTCCCCCATGTGGCGATCTCAGGGATCGTCGGACACTGGAGTTTCCGCACCGAGGCGCAGCTGCCGTCCGTTCCCGCTGTCTTCTTCGGGGCAGGTCTCAAGTATGCGTTCTAGCGAAGGTCGTCGGGTTCCGTGGATTCACGGATCAACCGTTCTGCTCCTCGGGATGTCCCTCGCTACCTGCACGAACGAGCTCGCGCCGACCGGCGTAATAACCCTGAGCCTCGCGCAGGGCGCGGTCTGGCCGGACACGCTGGCGGTGGCTGAGATCGCCAGCGTTGCCGTTTCGGCCACGGGTCCGGATCAACAGATCGTCACCGCGGTCACCCTGGAGTGGGGTTCTACCGACTCCTCCGTGGTGACCGTCACGAGCCCGGCGAGGGACCTGCACGCCGTCGTGACCAGCCGGCGTCCCGGAACGGCCACGATCGTGGTGAAAGTCGCGCAGAATGGCTTCGAGCCGGTCGAGCTGCGAGCGCCCGTTGTGGTCGCGGCACGGGGAGCCGATTCGCTGCTCTCGGTCGGCGACGTGGACACGATCGGTCTGTCGCTGCAGCGCGTCGACCCGAGCTTCCTGACCGGCGCGACCATCACCTGGGGCTCGAGCGATCCCTCCGTCCTCGCGGTCTCCGCCCTGGCCTCGGATTCCACCAGGGCCGTGATCACGGGGCGCTTCAGCGGCTCCGCGCAGGTCACGGCGACGATCCAAAACCAGCTGGGTCGCACGGAGTTTCAGCTGCCGGTCGTCGTGCTTCCGCTGCAGATCATCGAACAACCGTCGTGGTCCCCGCTGGTCGCTCTCACCGACACGGCCACGTTCGCAGTCCTGGTTCAGGACGCGTTGGGCCGGCCCAGGCCGGGGGCGAAAGTGGAATGGCATTCCACCAACGAGACGGCGTTTTCGGTCGACTCGCTGGGGTTCGTGCTGGGCAAGAGCCGAGGTGGTGGCGAGTTGGTGGCCAGTGTCGGGGCAGCGCCGTTCCAGGTCGTCGAGCATCGCGCCCCGCTGCAGGTCGTGGAGCGGTGGCGCACCGTGAGCGCCGGCATGGATCATACCTGTGCGATCACGGCGCTCGATGGCACGGGCTTCTGCTGGGGCAGCAACGATTTCGGCAAGCTCGGCACCGGGCTCACGGAAGCCGTGTTGCCGCTGTCATCCCGCCCGCGGGCAGTCGCGACGGCGCACCGGTTCAACGAGCTCCAGGCCGGTGATGCCCACACCTGCGGGGAAGAAGCCCAGGTCAACCTGCTCTGCTGGGGCTCGCGGATACATGGAGCGCTGGGCGACGCCCCATGTGGGGGTGGGTCGACTGGCTGCGGGGGGTTCGATGCGTCAGAAGTTCCGGTGACGGTCATCTCGGACGGCAATCTGGACACCGCGCAGTTGCGCATCGAGCAGCTGCTCGTCGGCGGCACCTACACGTGCATCCTGGCCCGTGCGCGGTTCGGCTTCATCAGCCGCGTCCGGCGCTTGCGCTGCTGGGGAACTCACAGCGCCAATGACCCCACCGACGGCGTCACGTTCGACTCGACGGCTCGGGCGGCGGTGCCGCTCCCGCCGAGTTCGTTCGCCGATCAGACCACCGATTACCTCGAGGCCGCGGCCGGGGGCAATCATGTCTGCGCGAAGCCGACGATCCTGTACCTCAATTTCCGCGTGCTCTGCATGGGGATGAATTTCAACGGCGAGCTGGGCTACGGACCGCTGGACCACCAACCGTATGACCCGATCTATCACCATCCCGCTGGTTTCACGTTACCGGTGGGCTATTCGGACACGTCTGGCAACGCGATCGGTGAAGGCATTCCCGTCTCGGGGCTCGCGACGGGGGCTGGCCACACGTGCGCGTTCGACGCCGCTGGTGGCGTGTTGTGCTGGGGGTCGAATTCGAGCGGTCAATTGGGACAGCCGGCCTTCGGGTTCAACGGTCATGGATACCCGCTCCGGGCGTCGGTCGCGGTGACGCTGGTGTCGCTCGCGGCCGGCGGTGAACACACTTGCGGCCTGACGGCGGCAGGCGCTGCCTATTGCTGGGGCTCCAACTCGCACGGACAGCTCGGCAATGGCAGCATCGGCGGAGCGAATTCCGTGGCGGCGGCGGTAGGCGGTGGGCTCACCTTTGTCGTCTTGAGCGCCGGAGGCTCGCACACCTGCGGCGTGACGCCCGACGGATCGATCTACTGCTGGGGGAGCAACGCCAGTGGTCAAGTCGGCGATGGCACGCTGATCGACCGCGGCACGCCCGTTCGGGTCACAGAGTCTCCGCAGTAAGCCGATGTCATGACTCGACGCTTGCGGTACCTGCGCGCGGCCACGGCGCTCCTCGCCGGGACCCTCCTGACCACCTGCAGCGACGAGCTCGCCCCGACCGGGATCATCACGGTGCAGCTCGCCAGGGGCGCTGCCTGGCCGGACACCCTCGCGGTCGCCGAGATCGCTCCGCTGGCGGTCTCCGTCACCGGGCCGGACCAGCAGGTGATCACCGACGTTACGCTGGTCTGGGGCTCCACCGATTCATCGGTGGTGACCGTGACAGGCGCTGCCGCAGCCCTGCGCGCCATCGTGACCAGCCGACGTACCGGTGAGGCCACGATCGTCGTGCGAGTCGCCCAGAACGGTTTCGAGCCGGTCGAGCTGCGGGTGCCGGTCGTCGTCCGGCCACGGGGCGCCGATTCGCTGCTGACGGTCACCGACACCGTTACCGTCGGCATCACCCACCCCCCGGGTCTCCTCGACGGCGCGACCGTGACCTGGAGCTCGAGCGATCCCGCCGTCGTCAACGTCTCGGCGGTACCCGGAGATTCCACGCAGGCCGTGCTCATCGCGCGGAGCAGTGGTAGCGCCCAGATCACCGCCACGGTCCAGGGCTCGGTCGGTCGCTCGGAGTTCCAGCTTCCCGTGATCGTCCGCCCGCTCGAGGTCGTCGCGGATCCACCGGGGTCATGGCCCGTATCGATCAACCTGACCAACAGCGACACGCTCGCCGTGCGCGTGCAGGACGCCGATGGCCAGGAGAAGCTGGGGCGACGGGTGACGTGGCAGTCCACCAACGAAGCGGCGTTTTCCGTCGACTCCCAGGGTATCGTGCTGGGCAAAGCCCGAGGCGGTGGTGAGGTCGTGGCCAGAGTCGGGTCACCGCCGTTCCAGGTCGCGGAGTTTCGTGCTTCGCTCCAGGTGACGGAGAAGTGGAGTGCGGTGAGTACCGGGGGCGACCATACGTGCGCGATCGCGGCGCTGGATGGGACTGGCTTCTGCTGGGGTGACAACTCAGAAGGTCAGCTGGGGCTCGGGTTCGATGCGAACGCGCTCGCCCAAACCTCCCGGCCGCGCCGGATCGCGACGGCGCACAAGTTCACGGAACTCAAGTTAGGCGCGCTCCACGCCTGTGGGCGTGAAGGCTTCCAGACGCTGCTCTGCTGGGGGATCAGAGATCGTGGACAGCTCGGGGACGGCGTGTGCGTCGGCGGCGGGATGGGCTCCACCTGCTTCCCTTCATCGGAGTCCCCGGTGACGATCGTGAGCGGGGGACTGCTGGGCGGCCAGCAGGTCCATCTCGATCAACTGATCCTCGGCGGCACATTCAGCTGTATCGTGAGTGTCAACGGCGGCTCAGGGAGCTTCGCCAGCAGAGACCTGCGGTGTTGGGGAACACCAGACGTCGATGGCAAAGGGATATTCTTCGCGGGGTCTGGGATAGCCGACTCGGCTGTGGTGCTCGCGCCGGGCATCACGGGGAACAGCGACGTCACCGAAGTCACGACCGGCGGAGCCCATCTCTGCGCGATGACCGGCGGCATCTTCTGGGTGCAGTGCATGGGCATCAACGACCAGGCGCAACTGGGCGACGGGACGATTGGCAACGACCCCAACCCGCCCTGGGCCCCGAAAGACTTCACGATTGTTGGTGGTGATCCGTTCTCCCCGGGGGGAGATGGCTATCCCACGTCAGGCCTCAGCGCCGGTGGCAGTCATAGCTGCGCGCTCGATGCGGTCGGGGTGTTGTGTTGGGGGTCGAACGCGAGCGGCCAGTTAGGGTCTGCGGCGGCGAGCCCTGCCGTGTATCCCACGCGGGCGGCGCTCCCGGTCCAGGTCATCACGCTGTCGGCCGGCGGCGAGCACACCTGCGCCCTCGTGACCGGTGGTGACGTGTGGTGCTGGGGCTCCAACGCGCACGGCCAGCTCGGGCGCGGAACGATCGGAGGCAGCAGCTCGGTGCCGGCGCTGGTGAGCGGTGGGCTGAAATTCGTTTCGATCGGCGCCGGTGGCGGGCACGCGTGCGGGGTGACGCCCGATGGATCGCTGTACTGCTGGGGAAAGAACTCCAGTGGTCAGCTGGGCGACGGGAATCAGGTCGACCGGGCGACGCCCGTGCGGGTCGTGGAGTCTCCGCAATAGAACTACGGCGATCCTTCGAGCCTCACAAAGGCGAGCGCGTTGTTCGGAGTCATCGGGATCACCAACTGGTTCGCGCCGGCGTCGTAGCACATCGAAGCGGCATTGGGAATGTTCCGGGCGATGAGTTCCGCGGGCTGCCCGGGACGAATGCGAGAGACGCCGCCCTGCAGGACACTGCTCACATACTTCGTCCCGTCCGGCATGATCACCAGACCATCGCTGCCGGCCTGCGCGGCGGTCTCGGTTTTCACGAGCTGACCGGCTGGAGAGAAGGTCAGCACTTCGTTGTTGCCGACGTTGACCACGACGATGTTGCCTTGCGGGTCGAAGGCAATGCCATTGGGCTGGCGTAGTGGCGCACCCTGCACGAAGAGCGACGCCTTCCCGTCCGGTGTGATTTTCAAGACCTGCCACGTCGCGGGGTCGGGATTCTCGCCGCGATCGCCCGTTTGCGTGGCGTACACCGTGCCGTCGTTCGCGACCTCGATGTCATTGAGCCAGACGGCCCGTTCGACTCTGGTTTCTCCGGCCGGCGCGCCGGTCTGCATGCTGAAGCGGCGAATCACGGCCACACCGGGTTCGGTCGGCGTCGTGCTGCCGTCACGATCGGCGACGTACAACATGCCGTTGGCGATGTCGCTGCCGTAGGGCTCGTTGAGCACGAGCGGCGGCGTGAGATTGCTCCGATCGGCGGGACTCTGCACCCCGATCCAGCGCGCCGTGTGGACCGAACCGTCGTGGTTGATGAATGAGACCCAGGCGTTGTTCGTTTGCACCGTCTGCGGTACGCCGCGGTTCGGCACCACTATGACGCCGCGCGACGTGTCATACGAACAGCTCTCCGCGGAGTAAATCGCGCCGTAGACCTTCACATTCGATGAGATCGCCTCGAAGGCGCCGTCCGCGGCGGGATTGATCGGCAGGCCGAGGCGATTGCCGACGAAGAATGGCTGTGGTGCTGGCGTCTGCTGGGCGAGCAACGGAGCGGCGACGACACTCATCAGCAGCGCGACAGGCAGGATGAATCGTTTCATGTGGCCCTATTGGGGACTAGTGGATGGAATCGGCATTGCGTCCGAACTACGTTGTTTCGGCCATCTCTGCAACCACGATCGATGCCGGCGTACCGGTCAACCGGGCTTTTTCCGCAGCCGAGCGACGAGGCCCTGCACCTGACGGCGGCGCACGACCAGCACGATCGTGGCGAGCACCAGCGGGACCACCTCGCTCGTCATGTGCCGGCCGCCATCAAAGATGACGTGCGTGGCCATCCCACCCAGCATCACGACGATGATCAGGATGGCCCCGAACGCGGCAGTGCGTCCGAGCAGGAGTAGGACGACGGCGCTCAGCTCCATCACGCCGATGGTGACGCGAAACCAGTCGGAATACCCCCAATGCCGAAATGCGATGGCCCAGCCGCTCGAGCCGTCGAACTTGGCCCAGCCCTGTCGGGCGAAGATGAGGACCAGCAAAATAGCGGGGATCCACATGCCGACGGTCTTCGCAACTCGAACAGCCTGCGCTCGCTCCATGATCCGACTCCGGTCGATGGGTACGTGGGGTCGTCCAGGATGCGCGCCGCCCGCAGCGTCGGCATCGTACGAACGCCCTAGTACCATCGCGTCGGGACCAGTTTCTGACATCTTTGTGGGGACATGACTCCCTCAAAGCTCAGCCGCGCGCTCGCTGCTACAGTCGTCGTCGTGGCGGTCTTGAACACGCTGTCGGCACTCTCGATGCCGGTGCCCGAGCGGAAACCCGGTGTGATCGTCACTGCGGCG
>DATBLG010000165.1:0-18935 GCA_036555485.1 Gemmatimonadales bacterium
CGTCCGGGACGAGCTGTTCGATGGAATCCACCGCGAACCCTGCGAAGCTCGAATCGGAGTTCTTGATCGCCGCCGGCGTGGTCCCGAAGGAGAATGCCGGGTTGCCGCCAGTGCCCGGGTACGCGTCGCCGCCGTCACCGCGATTGCAGCCGTCCTCCTCACACCACAGTTGCCGCAGTGCATCGGCCTCCTGTAAGGCGACGCCGTGAATGAGGCCGGCGTTGACGCTGTTCCCACAAGCGGTGATCAGACACGCCTTGAACCCGTCGATGTGCCACACCAGCAGCCCTCCGCCACCATGGATCCGGATCAAGGCACTGTCCGATTGCACTGCCTGGCGGTTCTCGATGAGGAAATACTCGTTGCGGGTGTTCGTTCCCTGCACATCCACCAGGAACACCGTGTCCGCGGTAGGCGTGGGCCCGAGCCCATAAGTGCCGTTCGTGGTGAGCGGTCGGATCGTGGTCCATCCCATCTGCTCGAGCGACCAGGCATCGTAGCGCGACGGGCTCTCGGGCTTGGTGTAGTTGCCGCTGCTCATCAGCCCCCATTGACCGATGCCCTCGGTCTGCCCACCGGTGTCATACAGGTCGGGCAGCGCCAGGATATGGCCCAGCTCGTGGGCCGCCGTGCCGATGGGCATGATCGCGGTAGAGTCGCACACGCCGCCGGTGGGACTGCCGAGTCCGCTTTGCAGGATATAGTCGCGGACGACGATATTGCCTCCGCCGTTCGCGGGGTCGTTCGTCAGGTAGAACAGCGCCGACCGGTGCGACCAGAGGTGGTTATTGGTCTGCGTGACGCAGGCGCCGTCCATGCTGGCGTGGAGAAACAGCACGGCATCCACCACACCATCGTCGTCACCGGAGTTGGGGTTCCCATCCGGTCCGTCGTTGTCGAACGCACCGAAGCTGACACTGCCATCGGCGTCCGCCAGTGCCTCCACCAGCCCGGTCTGCATCCGGGCGAACGCGGCACCCGAGAACAAGCCGTTGCAATTGGAACTCCCGAACGGATTCGCTGGACACGTTCCCGCCGCTCCCGTGTAGGCCGACTCGGCGCTGTCGAGCGCCAGCCAGCCCACGCTCTGACCCTGGATGCTGAACAACCCGTTCGACATCTCTTCGTAAAACGTCCGCAGCGTGTAGGGCTTGCCGTTGGGCGGTGCGGCACTGAACAGCGTGGCGTTGTACTGGGACGCTGGGCGGGCATACTGATCCGCAGGGCTGTTTTGGTAGCGGAACATGATGGCGGGAACCTCGAGCGTCCCCTGCACGACGGTCGCGACCGCACCCCCCACCGATGGCCCTGCATTCAATGCTCGGAAATCCCGCCGCGCCCGTAAGCCGGCGCGGGTGGCCGCCACCGCGCGGGCCTTCACACGCCAGCCGCCGGTGGGCCGAATGTCCAATCCGGGCCGCTCCCAGCCGCGGACCGGCTGGAGCTCACGAGATGCGGGAGCCTGGGCTTCGCCAACCGTGACGAGCAACACCGGCGCGGCGCAAGCCAGAACGAACGAACGCAGAGACTTCATCGGTGATTCCTCAGGAAGGCAATGTACGCTACGGCGCCAAGAGGCCGGAAGCTGTGCGCTCCCTCACTAATAAGGAATAGCTCGCGACCGCCTCAGGGGATCTCCTTCCGGTCGCCCTAAAGGACTCCCTGCCGGTCGCCGCGGCGTGATAGCAAGAACCCGAGCCCCATGAAGACCACCACTCCCCCGACGACCTTCAGTTCATACAGCACAGGGTGTGCCTCGTCCGCCGGCGGGACGAAACCCAGCACGATCGAGAACGCCACCGCTGCGAACCCCACGAGGCCGGTCAGGGCCGATCCGAGCGTGCGTCCGCGTCGCAACCGCAGGTAGGCGGCGAAGATATAGAGATACGGGATGAAGAACAGAATCAGCGTCGTTTGCGTCAGCAGCAGGTATGCCGACTTCACGGTGCTGTTGGCGAGGCTGGCGAAGATGAACAGGGTCGCCAGCCCCCCCATCAACAGCAGCGACACGTAGGGCGTCTGCCAGCGCGGATGCAGCCGCGCGAACGCGGGGGGCAAGGCCCGATCGACCCCCGCGGCGAACGGCAGCCGCGCCGAGCCGGCGAGCCAGGCCCCAACTCCACCCAGGTTCCCTACGGCGAGCAACAGGGCGATTAGGGCCGGCAGGAATGCAATGCCGGGCACAGCCAAACGGTCCACCAGCGCCTGGGCGGCCTGGGGGATGCCGTTCGTCACGCTGACCGTCTCGTGCGGCAGAGCCACGACCACGGCAGCGGTCCCCACCAGGTACATCGCGACGATCGCCACACCGGAGAGCAGCACGCCGCGCCGCAGCGTCGCCGCGGGGTCGCGGATCTCTCCACCCAGGGATGGAGCCAGCTCGAGCCCCGCGAACGCGAATGTCATCGTGGCGAACAGGTTGATCGATGGCAGATCGAGCCGGGCCGGAACGAGTGCGCGCGCCGAGACGGGCGTCGCACTGCCGTGCGTCCAGAACGCCCAGACGGCGAGCCCGATGAACAGCAGCGCCGGCAACCAGGTGGCGAAGCCCCCGATGTTCTGCAACCATTTCCCAATCCGGAGACCCACCAGGTTGAGCCACACGGCGAGCCACAGCCCGATAAGTGAGACGACCAGAATGAACGTGGTGTTCTCGCCCAGATGTGCCGTGCGCGAACCACCGGCGTAGGCGGCGATCGCGGCCGTCGCCACCAGCAACGACGGGAAGTACAACATGTTGTTGACCCAGTAGCCCCACCCCGCCACGAACGCTTGCCGCGGTCCGAACGCGCGAGATACCCAGCGGTAAATTCCGCCGGCTCCGGGATCGATATCCGTCAGCTCGCGCACCGCGATCGCCGACGGAATGAAAAACACCACCATGGCGACGACCCACAGTAACAGCGCCGCCCAGCCGAACTGGCTGGACGAGGTCGTGAGCCAGCGCAGACCCACGATCGCCGTGAGGTTGAACAACACCACGTCGCGCAACCCCATCACGCGCGGCGGCTGGGCCATCTGTCCCGGGTCGCTCATCGGCCCTCCAGCCAGGCGTCTCCAAGCCGACGCGTGTCCTCAGGTGCTTCGGGGTCCGGTTCGATGCGATAGACAGGGAACCCCGCATCGCTCACGAGTCGCAGCCCCACTCGTTCGAGGGTAGCGCCGTAGGGCAGCTCCTCGGTGCGCTCCACGTAGCGGTGAAAGAACTCTCCGAAGTCGGTCTCGGTAACGTCGTTTAACGCCTGCCGCACGTCATCACCCCCATACCCGTGCCCCTGCAAGTAGTAGCTCGTGGTGGCGCCGTTCCAGAATCGCTGCCACAGCAGGCGCATGACATCATCCAGCGTCTTGTCGCCGCCGGTCCGGGCGCGCACCTCGAGATCGAGGAGCCACGCGAGCGCCTCTCCTTTGGTGTAATAGCTGATCGTGCTGTTGCGGAGCGTGGCCTGCTGTCGCAGCGGCACGCGGTCGAACAACCACGCGCTGAGCGACGCGTCCTCCGCGCTCATCACCAGCCGCCCTGGGGTCGCCTGCAGATCGGCGATGTTGGCGGCGGCGCGCATTAGATAACGCGCCCGATCCCACAGGCCCGCCCGGTACACCAGCCGCGCGCCGTAGTAATTCGTGAACCCCTCCCCCACCCAGAGAGTGTTGGTGTAATTCTCCCGGCTATAGTCCCAGGGACCGAGCTCAGCGGCGCGCAGCCGCTTCATGCTCCAGGTATGGAAGAACTCGTGCGCGAATACCTCGAGCCGGTCGAGGTACGCGATGCTATCGGCGAGTGGCGCCGCCGTGATGATCTGTGTGGAGGTGAGGTGCTCCATGCCATCCCCGCCGCCGCGGTTGCCCGGCACGAAGTGCACCAGAAAGGCGTATCGGTCCATCGGCTGCCCGCCCCACATAGCCGCCACGGCCCGCACGATCCGTTGCAGGTCGGACGCAAGGCGTCCGCGCATGCTCACGCCGGTGTCGCCCTCGGCGTGCAGCGCCACCCAGTACAGCGTCCGGTCCACCGTGAAGGAATCCAGCGTGAAGCGCGCGGAGATTTCCGTCGGATGATCGATGAACACGTCGTAGTTCGGGAAGCGCTGGGTGACCGGCCCGGGACTGGGAGACTCGACCGCGCCATTCATCACGGTCCAGCCATCGGGCCCGGCGTAGGTCACGCTGACGGGATCGGGCTTGTGCCCCACGACGTAGGGGAAGACGTTCCCCGGATTCAGATTGATGTGCAGCGAGTCGATTTGCGACGTCGACCCGGTGAGGTCGTTCCACCACACGCCCAGCGTCACCTCGATGGTCGCTCGGCCCTGGCGCGGCGCCTTGCAGTGCACCACCCACGTCTGCTTGTCGCGCTTGGGCGCGGGCACGGCGCGGCCGTCGCACGTGGCGGACACCTCCTGCACGTTGGCGGCGAAATTGTAGATCGCGTACCGCCCCGGATACCACGCCGGCAGCTGGATCAGCGTCGAGTCGCCGAGGGCACCCCCGACGCGAAGCCGTACGGTCGCCGCGTGCCCGGCCGGAGCCTTCGCCTCAAACACGTAGGCGATGTCGTAGGCGGCCGAGGTGCGACGCGTGGAATCCGGCCGGGCGCGCTGCGCCGACGCTGGGGCAGCGACCGCCAAAATGCCCAAGGCGATGACGGGACCGATCACGTCGCGATGCACGGTCGCACTCCGTCGATCAGGGAGTCGGGGTCGTAGGGTGGAGCCGCGCCACCAGCCACCCGATCCCGGAGCCGAGCGCGGCCCCGGCCAACACATCGGTCGGGAAATGTTTGCCGCCAATGACCCGCAGGGCGCCGACACTGGTTGCGCCGCCTAGCAGCAGGAGACTGTTCCGGGTGGCGTGTGGCAGTCGCTGGCGCTGCGCCAGGGTCGTGTAGGCGACGGCCGTCGCAAACGCCGTCGACGTGTGCCCCGAGGGAAAGGACTTGCGGTTGGAGGCGTGTGTGGCGGCCTCAACAGCACCGTCTCGATAGAGCGCCGGCCTGGCACGATGCACGCCAACCTTGAGCCATTCCGTCGCGGCCGCCGTCCACGCCACGGCATTGGCGAGCACGACCGCATCGCCGCGCGCCCGTGCCGGCCCGACACCCGATACGGCCGCGAGCAGGGCGCCGCCCGCTACCCCGACGAGCGCAACGTCGCTCGCGGTGCGCGCGAACCCCGATCGCAGATCGACGGTCCCGCGGTCGATACCAGGGAGATCGGCGCGATCGCACGGAGCGCACATCGAGAGCGGCGGCGCGGTGCGCGCGCCGAATAACGCGATGGTCGCGGCGGCGGTGACCGATGCCGCGTCCCCCCATCCCACGCGATACGGCGGGGGGGGCGCAGCGGTTTGGGCGGCGAGTCCAGCGGCGTTGCATGACGCAACCGCGAGCGCCGCGGCGAGTGTCCGGCGCACGCCGGCGGGGAAAGGAAACACGCGGGGTCTAACTTACGACTGATCACGCAGGTGTGCTAACTCAAGAAATGATGTGTCCTTGCGAATTGACCACACCCCGGTTAGGCTGTAGCACGATTTCCACAGGTGAGAGATACGTGGGCACCGAAACCCTGCAACACATCGCACTATTCGATAAGTGCCGGAGTTTCACGCGCGCGCGTGAGGTCCAGGCGGCGGGTCTCTACCCGTATTTCAAGCCGATTTCCCGCTCCGAGGACACCGTCGTCGTCATCGAGGGCAAGGAACGCGTGATGATGGGCTCCAACAACTACCTGGGGCTCACGCATCATCCCGAGGTGCTCGCGGCGGCGCGGTCGGCCCTGGAGCGCTACGGTTCCGGTTGCACCGGCAGCCGCTTCCTGAACGGCACCCTCGATCTCCACGAACGGCTCGAACTCGAGCTCGCCGAGTTCTTCGGCAAGGAAGCGTGCCTCGTCTTCTCGACCGGATATCAGGCCAACCTGGGTGTGATTTCCGGGCTGGTGGGACGCGGCGACATGGTCTTTTTGGACAAGCTGGACCATGCATCGATTGTCGACGGCGCGAAGATGTCGCACGGCGAGACGGTGCGCTTCAACCACGGTGACCTCGCCGGGCTCGACCGGAAGCTGCAGCGGGTGCCCGAGGGCACCGGCACGATGGTGATCGTGGACGGCGTCTACTCGATGGAAGGCGACATTGCCGACCTCCCCAATCTCCTGAAAGTCACGCAGAAGTACGGCGCGGCGCTCGCGGTAGACGACGCCCACTCGGTCGGCGTGCTCGGCCCCAAGGGCGACGGCACAGCGGCCCATTTCGGCGTGGTGGAGGAAGTCGATCTGATCGTCGGCACCTTCTCCAAGTCGCTGGCCTCGATCGGCGGCTTCGCGGCGGGTACCGAGAACGTGATTCACTACCTCAAGCACCACAGCCGGCCGCTGATCTTCACCGCGGCGCTCCCGCCCTCGAATACCGCCGGCGTGCTCGCCGCCCTGCACGTGATGCAGCGTGAGCCCGAGCGGCGTGACCAGCTGTGGATCAACACCCGGCGACTCCAGGAAGGGCTCCGCGCGCTGGGCTTCGACATCGGCCCGACGGAGACCCCGATTGTGCCGGTGCTCATCGGGCCGCTCGAGAAGACCTTCGTCTTCTGGCGCAAGTTGTTCGATGCCGGTGTGTTCACGAACCCGGTCGTGCCCCCCGCCGTGCCGCCGTCACAATGCCGGCTGCGCACCAGCCTGATGGCCACCCACACCTCTGATCAGATCGACCGCGCGATCGAGACGTTCGCCCGGCTCGGCAAGGAGCTGGGGGTCATTTGACCGTCGAGGTCGAGCCCGTCCGCACCGGACGGGATCTCGAACGGTTCATCGCATTCCCCTACACGTTGCACCGGCGGGACCCCCTGTGGGTCCCGCCGTTGCGGATGGACATCCGCACCGTCTTATCCCCGAAGAAGAACCCGTTCTTTCAGCATGCCACGGCACGCTACTTCGTGGCGCGATCGGACGGGCAATTGGTGGGCCGCATCGCCGCTATCAAGAATGATTCGCACAACCGGCTCCATCAGGACCGCGTCGGCTTCTACGGGTTTTTCGAGAGTGTGGACGACCAGGCGGTCGCGAGTGCGCTGTTCGATGCCGCGGCGGCCTGGCTCTCCGCCCAAGGCCTCGACACGATGCGCGGGCCGATGAGCCCATCCATCAACGACGAATGCGGCCTGCTGGTCGAGGGCTTCACCACGCCCCCGGTCGTCCTGATGCCGCACAACCCCGCCTGGTACGTCCCGCTGCACGAGCGCTATGGATTCCGCAAGGCGAAAGACCTGATTGCGTTCTGGGGCGGCGGCGAAGCTCCACCGGAGCGTTTCATTCGCGCCGGCGAAGTGTTGGCCCGGCGGCTGAAGATCACGCTGCGCCCGCTCAACATGAAGCGCTTCCGCGAGGAAGTCGACATGGTGAAAGCGTTGTTCAACGACGCCTGGGAGCAGAATTGGGGTTACATCCCGATGACCGACGCGGAGCTCGAACACCTCGCCAAGCAGCTGAAGCCGATCATCATCCCGGAGCTGGTGGTCTTTGCGGAGATGCAGGGCCGGGTCGTGGGTTTCGGCGTCTGTATCCCCGATTTCAACGTGGCCCTGAAACACAATCCCTCCGGCCGATTGTTCCCCGGCATCCTCAAGATCCTCTGGCACGCGCGCCGCATCAACCGCGCCCGGATCCCCTTGCTCGGCACGTTGAAGGAATACCGCGGCAAAGGGATCGACGCGATGTTGTATCACTGGATCTGGACGAACGCCGTAGCGCAGGGGATGCCCCAAGGAGAGGCCGGCTGGATCCTGGAAGACAACGCCCCGATGATCAACGGACTCATGCGCCTCGGATTCCGGCCCTACAAGACGTATCGCGTGTTCGATAAGGGATTGTGAAGGCGTTCGTCACCGGTGGCACGGGTTTCGTGGGCGCGCATCTCGTGGCCGCCCTGCGCGCCCGGCGCGACGCCGTCACCTGTCTGGTTCGCAGCCCGGCGAAGGCCCGGGCGCTGGGCTGGGATGACGTCCGCATGGTGGAAGGCGACCTCGACACGCCGGCCGCGCTCCGCGAAGGGTGTGCCGACGCCGAGATCGTCTACCACGTCGCCGGACGCATCAGCGCGCGAAACCTGCGGGAATTCCTCACCGTAAACCGTGACGGCACGGCGCGGGTGCTGGAGGGCGCCGCCGCGCATCCGCCGTTGCGTTTCGTGTACGTCTCCACCCTCGCCGTGGGAGGACCGACCGTTCCGGGACAGCCGATCGACGAAACCCGCCCGCCCACCCCGGTCACCGACTATGGCCACAGCAAGCTGGCCGGCGAGGAGCTGGTGCGTGCCGCCTCGTTCCCGTGGACCATCGTGCGCCCGCCCGTGGTGTATGGCGAGCGCGACCGGGAGACGCTGCGAATTTTTCGGCTGGCACGGGCGGGATGGGGCCCGGTGATCGGTGATGGCACACAGGAATTGTCCGTCGTGTATGCCGGCGACCTCGCCCGGGCCTTGATCGCGGCCGCGTCCGCCCCCGTCGCGACGGGACGTGTGTATTACGCGGCTCATCCGACCGTGACCACGAGCCGCGGGTTGGTCGAGGCCGTAGGCCGGGCGGTGGGGAGGCGGCCGCGCGTAGTGCGGCTCCCCGGCACGCTGGCGCAAATCGCCCTCTGGGCCGTAGGTTCGCTGGCACATCTCGCGGGTCGTGCCACCGTCTTGTCGGCCGACAAGGCAAACGAGTTCTTGGCGCCCGCGTGGACGTGTCGCGCCGACGCGCTTACGCGCGATGCGGGATGGCGGGCGGAGACTGACCTGGAACCGGGGCTCGCGCGAACGGCCGCGTGGTACCGGGCGGAGGGATGGCTGTGACGTCAGTGCGGCAATGGACGCTCGGGCTCGCGCCCCTAGACCGGTGGACCCTGGCCTACCTCGCGCTCGCGACCGTGGCGCTGCTCGCGTCGTTCGAGGGCGAGAGCATCCCGAACTGGCAGTGGCTGGTGGTGGCCCACGTGCTCTTGTTCACCCTGGTGTTGCTCGCGCAACGGGCTCGAGCCGGCGGTCCGTTCGGCCGGTTCCTGGGGGACTGGTACCCGATGCTCCTGCTCGCGGCGCTCTACGGAGAAATCGGGGTGCTCACGCTGGACGCTGGATTCCAGAACGACCTCGCGATCCAACGGCTCGAAGCGTGGGTGTTCCGCTCCCAGGTGTCCTACCGCTGGATCCGCGAGATGCCGGTCCCGTGGCTGTCGGTCGTGCTCCACACCTGTTACCTCGCCTACTACGCGATTCTCTTCGCCGCCCCGCTCGGGCTGTGGCTGTCGGGCCGGCGCGACGCCGCGCGCCACACGATCCTCGGCGTCATGGTGACGTTCTATCTGTGCTACGTGGTGTTCCTGTTTTTCCCGGTCGCGGGGCCGCGCTATGCCTTCGACCTTGCGAACAACGCGGCGACCGACGTGGGGCCCGCCCGC
Organism: Gemmatimonadales bacterium; assembly: GCA_036555485.1. Lineage (GTDB taxonomy): Bacteria > Gemmatimonadota > Gemmatimonadetes > Gemmatimonadales > GWC2-71-9 > DASTHG01. Next base: position 9,432 of record DATBLG010000165.1, read on the forward strand.
CTGGCGCAATGGTTGCTCGATCGCGGCGATTCGTGGGGGGCGGCGTTCCCCTCGTCCCACGTCGCCGCGTCCGTCGTCGCCACCGGCATGGCGCTGCGCTACTGGCGCCCGCTGGGCATCGCGCTGCTGTTGCCGACGAGCGGCTTGGTGCTCGCGGTAGTCTACGGGCAGTTCCACTACGCCGTCGACGCGCTCTCCGGTCTGCTCGTGGCGGGGATCATGCTGGCGGTGATGCAGCGCAGCCGGGCAACGGAGGCCGCCGCCCAGTCCGACAAATCAGTGGTGGGAGTGCTCGACGCGAGCACGTAGCCGCGGCGTCACCGGCGGCGTGACGCTGAGCCGCAGCGCGTGCCGCAGATCACGCACGTACAACGAATCCCCCGTATCGGCTTTGGGCCACCGGGTATCCTTCGCCAGCCGGAACAAGCCGGCGACCACACCCATTCCACCTTCGGGTAGCGTCGCGCCGGTCGGGTTGTCGTAGAACACGGTGACGCGATAGCGGTGCTCAGGCCGGATGCGGACACCCACCCCCCGCAATCCGATGAATTTCTTCTGCGGCATCCCCACCACGTGACCTGTGGAATCGGTGATCGGGGTCGCCCGCCAAACCGACTTCCCGGTCGTCAGGTCTCGCAGCTCGAGCGCGACGGCATGGTCGTGCACGTGCCCGCCGATGCCGACGATCTTCCCCGGCACCGCGGGGCTGCCCTCATAGAACTTCTCCGAGCGACCCGGGGGCAGGTCGAACGACTTGTCCCCCACCGGGAACGCGACGTCGAGCTGCCAGGGATAGGCGCGCACCAGCGGATACCAGCGGCCGACGTCGGTATAGGTCAGCACGAGACGAGTCCGCACGCCCCTATACGACTGCGTCGTGGGGTTGTGCAGCATCGCGTTCGCCACCAGGCGGTCGCCCTTCACGAACGGCGCCCCCAGCAGCCAGCGGGTCATCTGCACCGCCCCGGTCTCGCTCCCGGCGGCCAGCACGCGTCGCGCGATCGGGAGAAACAACTCGCGGTGGGTCGGGTCGATCAGGTTGTAGTGATGCAGCAGTCGGCTCGGCACCGGGCGACCGGCCGAGTCGGTCAGCTCGATGCGGAACCCCGACATCCATCCGGAAATCGGCAAGTCCACACCCATCACCGGCGGATACACGGGGCTGTGCGCGTGCCGCTCGCTCATGCTCGCCTGGGACGACATCCCCGCCATTTGATGGTCCATCGTCCCGGCGGGGAGATCGATCGGCGCGAGGTCGATCGCGATCTCGAATCGATCGAGGAACACCTGGACATTGGCCGGCGGCAACGTGCGCACCCAGTCGACCGGGGTGTCCATGGCCAGTGCCAGCACGAAACTCAACGGCAGGAAGAAGACGGGCATCGCGGCAGCAAATATAGCCGCGCCGCGCGCATCACCCAACCTGGACGGTCAGGGCGCGGTCGCTCTGGCCGCCGCGTCGACCCTCCGGACGGCGGCGACGACGGCGGCAGGCCGTTCTTCGTGCAGGTAATGCCCCGCCCCGATCACCGTGTCGATCGCGAATGAGGTCACGGTCCGGCCCAGCAAACCGATCTCGCGTTGGCTGATGCCGCTGGAATGGGGTGCCGAACCCACCGCGAGTCGCACCGGGCACCGGATGTGGCCCAGATACGGCTCCAGCCGCCCCGGCTCGCGCGACCGCGCCATGCCGAGGTATGCCCGCAAGGTCCCATCGAGATTGGCGGCCGCGCCCGCGGTGTAGCCGGCGACCACGGAATCCGTCACCCACGTCGCATCGCCGGAAGCGGCGATGAGACCTTTGCGGATCTTGCCACGCACCAACCGGATGCCGCCGAACAGCTTGATCCATGGGACGAAGCGCATGGCGCGGCGGAATCCCGCGGTCGTCGCGGCTTCGGCTGGACCGCCCTCGAGCGAGACCAGGCCGCGGACCAGGTCCGCACGTCGGTAGGCAAGCCGGAATGCGATCGAGGCGCCCACGGAGTGAGCGACCACGAGCGCGTGCTCGACCCGCAACGAATCGAGCGCCGCCGCGAGGCGGTGCGCCTGGGCCGTGAGGGAATAGTCCGCGTGCTCAGGCCGCCCCGAGGCCCCGATCCCCAGTGGCTCGATGACGATGGCTCGGTAGCCCGACGCCGTCAGGATGGGAATGACGTGGCGAAACCCGTATGCCGAGCCGAACAGACCCGGGACGAGCACCACGGGGTCTCCAGTCCCCACGACCGTGACGCGCAACGACTCCGCCGGCGCGACGGGGACCGAGAACCCCAGGGCACTGTCGGCGAGGACGAGCAGGGCAAAGCAGGCGGGGGTCAAGCGTTCTCGGGCGAGCCCAGGCTCTTTTTTCCACGCCGCCCGCGCAGCGCGGGATACCCCTCCGCGCCACAGGATGGGCAGCGTTCGGCCATGAGGGTCATTGCACCACCGCACGAGGCACAATGGGGGTCATCGGGGTCCGACCGGAGGTCGCGCGCTTCGGGCAGCTCACGGCCGCACGTGCATCGGACGGTGAGCGCGGCCAGGTCCTGACCGCACCCCGGACAACGGCGCGTCACGGTTGCCCTTCCAGTGTCGGCGCGTCCAGCGTCGGCGCGTCATGGGTCGGCACTTCCAAGGCGCGTCGGGGACCACCGGGGGCACGGCGCCGCGTCCAGTTCCACGGCAGCAGCTGGCGCAGCGTGTCCGCGTTGTCCGCCAGTGATTCCCGCAGCGTCTTTTCGGCGTGGGCGCGTGTGCTGATGAAGCACGCCTCGCAGGTGTTGGTCCGGGAGAACTCCCGCTGCATCGTGCGGTGGTCGTCGAAGTACGCCATGACCATCGCGCACGGCGTGAGACGGCCATCCGGGTTGATCACGAGAAAGCGATACCCGGCCTGGCAGCCGGGTGCGCGCCCCGACAGCAGGAAGTCGGCGAACTTCCACAGCACCCGCTCCGAGGTGAATACCGGGTACCCTTCCCGCTTGAGCGCGACGACCTCGGCGATCTTCTCCTTCAGCTCGGCCGCCGACGCCGATTGGTGGTGCTTCACCAGGCCCTTCGGGTCATCCATGCGGAGCGGCGTGTACACCGAGAAATTGATGCTCACGCCCCAGCGCGCGGCCAGCCGCACGATGTCGGGGACGTCACGGTAGTTCCACGCCGTGATACAACAGTTGAGCGACACATCCTCCTCGTCCCCGATGGCGACGCATGCCGGGATCATCTGCTCCATGTGGGCGAACAACCCGGGGATGCGGCGGAAGTCGCTGTGCCGGTCGTCGGGAAAGTCGATCGACACGGAGAGCTGGTGCATGCCGGCCCGTTTGAGGCGCAGGAAGCGCTCCGGGCTCAACTGGGAGGCGTTGCTTACGACGACCACCCACGGGAGCCGGCCGGGACGCGCCAAGGCGCGCACGATGTCGTCGAGGTCGCCGCGCGCCATCGGCTCGCCGCCGGACACGTTGACCACCACCGGGTTCAAGTCTCGGCAGATCGCGGCATACTCTTCGGGGGTACGGCGGGTTTCCTTGATCGGCCCGCCCCAGTTGCAGTGCCAGCAATTTGCGGTGCAGGCGTGGGTGACTTCAAATGAGATCGTGAGCGGATGCTTGCGCGCGGTATTCCATGCGCCTTTGGCCAGCATCCGCAGCGCCATGCTCCCGGTGACGTTCATGAGCCCCCAAAGCGAGGAGTGTGTGACTGCGAGTGTGTTCGAAGCTACGCCTCGGGACGCGCGTCGTCCACCGGCGGAGTGGTTTCGGCAAGCAACGGGACTCGTCGGATCAGCCGGCTGCCAATGACGATCGCCGCCGTTCCGAGAATCACCGTCACGAGCATCCACGTTGGCACGTGGAGGGCGTCACCGAACCAGGCGTAGATGAGGTAGCGGGGCGCGCGGCCGACCAGAGTCGCCACCAGGAACTGCGGCAGCGGGTACCGATACAGGATCGCGAGCGCCCGTGCGGCGAAAAAGGGAAACGGCGTGAACGCGAACACCACCACCATCCAGAACGGAGAGCGCCCGAACATCCGGATCCCCCACCGTACCGACGGTCGCGACTGGAGCTGCGCCAGCCGTTCCCAACCGAGCACCCAGGCATAGACGTACCAGTTGACGTACTCCATGTACATGTATGCCGCGGTGGCCACGAGCGTCACCGAGGTCACGGACTCCCACTTCGCCGCCTCCATGATCAGCGGCTCAAACGCGGTTGGGAGTAGCGGGCTCAACGGGCTGTTGGCCGGGAGCGACAGAACAGTCAACCACACCAGGGTCGCTGAGTCGGGAAAGAGGAGGAGGACCGGGATGCCGAGCAGCGCGACAAGACCGGTGGCACGGAGAAACACGTCCCACCGCCGGTCGCCTCTCGGCTTCACTAGGAATTGCCATAACTGGAACGCGGACCCTGGGTCCGCCATTGCTGTCGCTGTGGTCATCGCTTCCCTTGAATGTCGCGGTTCTTGCATAGTGCCAGGCCGCGCTCAAGCCAGTATCAAGCGCGGGCGGCGTTGCGGTAGCGACGGACCTGTCCGGGAGTCACCATCGCTTGGATCAGGCTCGCCCGAACGATCGGGCCACAAAGTTGTACCCGCGGGCGTCAGCGACGAGCCAGCCGTCGGATTCTGGCAATATCGTCGCCATCGAGCGCGGCAGCCACCAGCGAGCCAGCTCCTCGAGGGGACCGGAGCGCGGCCGTCAGCGCGCAACCACGGCTCACTCGTCACAGACCCTCACCTTGAAGGGTCGTGGACGCTTGGCCGTGACTCTCAAGCGACTCTCAAGGCGCGGCCGCATGAGCCGAGCGGATTCGACCGCTACGGTCGTCGTCTACGTGCCGTCCGATGAGAACGGATGTGCGCCGGCAGCGTCGCGATAGCGCCGGACCTGCCCGGGAGTCACCATTTCCTGGATCAGGATCGCCCGCACGATCGGGGCCGCAAAGTTGTACCCGCGCGTTTCGGCCACAAGCCAGCGATCCCATTCCAGGCGGTCCAGCGCCCGCTCCACTTCCCGCCGCGCCAGTCCCGTCGCCCGCACCAGCGTGTCCGCCGTGAGTCGCGCATCCAGGGCGGCCGCGGCCGCGAGGATCGGTTGCATGTCGTCGGGCAGCTGGCGGAACCGCATGCACACCGCCCCGACCACTGCCGGCGGTAGATCGCCGGGCAATGTGCTCACAAGCGTCCGCCGTTCACCCGGCCATGCGGGCGCGTCGGGTGAAAGGCGCAGCCCGTCCGCGACGGCCTCGAGCACGGCCGTGACGAGCAAGGGCACGCCGGCGGTGTCGCGCTCGATGCGCCGCCGGATCCGGGCAATGTCGTCGTCGTTGTAACGCGGCAGCCACCAGCGGGCCAGTTCCTCCAGCGCGACTTCGTCGAGCCGCTCGAGGCGAATCGCCGCCCCCTCCAGGTCGCGACCCAAGCGCGCCCGCAGTGTTTCCAGCCAGTCGGGTCTCTCACTGCCCGCTTCGACGCACAGGACCACCAGCACGCGCCGGCCCCCCAGATCGCGGACGATTTGCGGGAGCGCGCCGGCCGTCGCGACGTCGAGATCCTGCGCGTCGTCGAGCGCCAGCAACACGGGCTGTTCCTCCGCCGCTGCCCGCACCGCCGCCGCGAACGCGCGGGCCGGCTCCATCGCACCAGGAACCGGTGGGAACCGCACGCCGAGATCCGGCTCGAGCGCGCCGAGCGCGGCCAATGCGGCGGCGGGCGCGCCGGTGAGGCCGGGGGCCGCGGCCATCCCGCCGGCCAGCAGACCGGCGAGGCCACTCCAGGCGACGCGGGCTTCCGAGGGAACCGCGCGACAGACTGCGACGGTCGCGTCCTCGAGACGAACCCGGTCGAGCAGCTCGTTTGCCAGCCGGGTCTTTCCCTCGCCCGGTTCGCCTTCGATGAGGATCAATGCTCCCACCCCACCTCGAGCGCGTGTCCACGCGTCGTTGAGGCGCCTGAGGGCGTCACGCCGCCCCACAAGTGGTGGCCGCGCCCGCGCGCCACTCGGGGCCGCCGCCACCCGTCGGCCGACCCGCGCTTCCTGCACTCGCTCCACCAGTCGACGCGTTTCGGGGCTGAGCTCGGACCCGAGGCGCTCACCCAGACCGGCAGCGAGTTGGTCGGCGATATCGAGCGCCGCCGCACGGTCGCCGGCGACCGCAAGCGCCCGTATGGCCGCCCGGGCCGCGGGCTCGGCCGCCGGTTCGATCGCCAGCGCACGGAGTGCCGCGGCCTGCGCGCCGCCCGGATCGCCGGCGTCGAGCAACGATTCGGCCAGGCGCGTCAGGGTCTCGACGCCCCGCGTGCGCCACGCGAGCCGCTCCGCCGCCAGCCAGTTCTCGAACTCGTTGGCATCGGGTACCGCGAGGCCCTCGAGGAAATCGCCCTGCACCAACGCCGCCGCGCCCGCCCAGTCTGCCGCCGCGCTGCGCTCGGCGAATACGTCGCAATCGAGCGTGAACGCGGTGGGATCCAGTGACACCTGGTCCACATCGGCGCGAATCCGCGTCTCCCCGAGCACCCGTCGAAACACGCGCAGCGCTTCGCTGAGCGAGTGGCGCGCCGCCTTCTCCTCCCGGTCGCTCCACAGCATGCCGATGAGATGCTCACGCGTGCGGGCGCGGCGGGGACTTCGGGCCAAATAGACGAGCAACGCGAGGTGTTTCCGCCAGAGCAGCTCGGCAGGCGCGGCGTCACCGTTGACCGTGATGCGCGCGGGTCCGAGGACACGAGCGTCGATGACCGGAATGGCAGGCATGCGGCTCGGAGTATCGACCGACAGGCGATTCCAGGCAAGGCGCCGTATCTTGCCGCCGATGACCGCTCCAGCACTCGAGGACGTGCAACGCGCCGTCGGGGACCGCTACGAGGTCCTCGACCTGGCCGGCGCCGGCGGCATGGGCGCGGTGTTTCGGGCGCGCCATCGGTCGCTGGGCCACCTGGTCGCGGTGAAGGTGCTCCCTCCCGACGTCGCCGCTAGCCAGATGCGACAGGATCGTTTCAAGCGGGAGGCCTCACTGGCGGCGCATCTCTCCCACCCCAACATCGTACCGGTCTACGAGTTCGATACGCGCGAAGGGGTGTCGTTCCTCATCATGCCGTTCGTGCGCGGGACCACGTTGGAGATTACGCTCGAAGGGCAACGACCGCCGACCGCCACGCTGCTCAAAGTGCTTCGAGAGGTGGGCTCGGCACTGGATGTCGCCCATCGCCGCGGCGTGGTGCACCGCGACGTCAAGCCGGCCAATATTCTGATCGAAGAAGACACCGGCCGTGCCTTGCTCACGGATTTTGGTGTGGCCCTGATTCGCGACACACCGAGCGGCGTCCTCACGGCTCCCGGCTCCGCCATCGGCACGCCCGACTACATGGCACCGGAGCAGATCGCCGGGCTCGAGGACGTCGACGGGCGGGCGGACCTCTATTCGCTCGGACTCATCGCGTTTGAGGCGCTGACCGGCACGCGACCACTCCTGGGGGCCGAACGGAGCGCGCTCGCGCGAACCCTGCACGGCGCTCGTCCGGAGATTTCCGCAGCTTTGGCGATGGCGCTCGTGGCACCACTCGCCGACCGTCGTGAGGACCGCCCCGCGTCGGCGGCCGCGTGGCTCGCGCTCATTGACCGGGCGGCGCGGCGCCCGTGGCCCCGTCTCGCGACCGCCGCGGTGGTAACCGTGCTGTTCGCCGGCCTGCTCTGGTTCGCGGTCGGGCCTCCTGGCGCACGGCCGGGCAACGGGCGTAGTCTCGCGGTCATGCCGTTCACGGTACTCGGGGCGGCGCCGTTTCCCGGCGAGCAGTTGCCGGAGTACTTCCTGTCGCGCTTCCGCCCCGTGCCGCGGTTGCCCACGGCCCTCTCGTTTCGCCAGGTGCGCGCGCTTGCCGGCTCCCAACCGCTGTCTGTTGCCGAAGCCGATTCGGTCGCCGCGCAGCTCGGTGCTCGCTATTTCGTGAACGTGAGCGTCGCGTTCGAAGGGCGCGGCGTCACGCTCGACGCCGCCCTGTATCAGACCGGTGCGCCCGATCCGATCGCATCGGTGTCGCAACGCGGCCCTGCCGACTCCATCTCGGCGGTGATGGACGCCGCCTGGGCCGAAATCCTCGGCGCCGGGTTTCGGCCCAACCCCCACGCCACGATTCCACGTGGCAAGGAGGCGATCGCCGCCTTCCTCAACGGCGACGAGGCGTTCCGGCGCGGCGATTACGAGCGCGCGCGCGCGCTGTACGACACCGTCATCGCGCACGATCCGGACTTCGCCCTGGCGCACCTCCGGCGTGTGCTGGCCCTCGCCCAGGTCAGTTCGGACGAGGAGACGCTGCGCGCCGCGACGCGCGGAGCCCGCCGCCATGTCGGCGCGTTGCAGCGATCTGACAGCTTGTTGCTCGAGGGCTATGCGGAGCTCGTCGACAACGGCGACGGGCGCGCCGCGCTGGCGCGGTTTCGCGAGGCGGCGGCGAGCGCCCCCGACCGCCTGTGGGCGCGCTTCGTCGAAGGGGAGTTCCATTTGTATTTCGGACAGCTCTTCGAGCAGAGCCTCGATTCGGCCCGAGCCGCGTTCGACGAGGTGTTGGATCTCGACCCAGGGTTCGCCGCCGCCCTCGCCAACAGTATCTCCCTGGCGCACCTGCGCGGTGACGACGCCGAAGCGCGGCGACTGATCGGCGAGTACCGCCGGATCGATTCGACGTCCCTCGTGGCGGAGGTCGTGGGGCTCGCCGACACCCTCCTGTTTCAGTCTCCCGGCGCCCGAACGGCGGTGCTGCGGTCCCTCGATCGGCGTCCGTTTACCGTGCTCATGTATCTCGCCTTCCAGGCGGCGCAGTTCGGCACCGAACCGGAGCGCCGCGGACCCCAGCGCCGCATCCTCGCCGCGCTGGCGCGCCGGGCAACCACCGACCGCGAGCGCGACCTGGCACTGCGGTTCGGCATGGCGGCGGATCTGCGGGAAGGATGGGCAGACAGCGCGCGGGCCCGGCTCGCGTCGGCGCCCCCCGCGGCCGCTCGCGAGCGGGAACTGTGGATTGTCCTCGCTGAGGCGGTGGACTTGTCGCCGCTCGGCGACGTCCCGGCGGCTCGCGCTCGCCTCGTCGCTCGTGCCTCTGCCGATGGCGACACGAGCGCCACGCTGGCCTGGCTGCTCGCGCTCACGGCGCCCGCCCCAGACGGCCCGTCCCCGGCGCTCGACCGCCTCGCCGCTGCGGACAGCGCTCCGCTCGCGGTGAGCCTGACGCTCGATCTCGAGGCGCGCCGGGCGCTCCGCCGTGCCGACACCGCGGCCGCCCTCGCCCACTGGGACGCCGCGACGCGTCGTTACGCCGTGCTGGCCGTCCCGTTCGGCCTCGTAGCGTCCTTGTGGCCGTTGCGGCGCGACCTCGCGCGGGTCGCCACCGCCCGCCAGGATGCGCCGCGCGCCGTCCGCGCCTGCAGCAGTTTCGATGCCCTGATCGGGTTTACCGATCAAGCCGCTTCGAGAGACATGCAGCCCGCGTGCACCCCGTGGCGCGGCGCGGCTTCCACATCCACCCCCTAAC
>DATBLG010000105.1:0-7602 GCA_036555485.1 Gemmatimonadales bacterium
GCGGGAATAGCTCAGTTGGTAGAGCACAACCTTGCCAAGGTTGGGGTCGCGGGTTCGAGTCCCGTTTCCCGCTCTGACCGGAACCGCAGCACACCAACGACGCGGGGTGGAGCAGTCTGGTAGCTCGCCGGGCTCATAACCCGGAGGTCGTGGGTTCAAATCCCACCCCCGCTACTGCCATTGCGGATTGTGGATTGCGGATCGCGGATTGACAGCGTCAGCCGACCTTCAATCCGCAATCGCCAATCCGCAATCCGCAATTTGTTGGGGCGGTTAGCTCAGCTGGTTAGAGCGCTACGTTGACATCGTAGAGGTCACTAGTTCGAATCTAGTACCGCCCCCCTTCGCGCCCATAGCTCAACTGGATAGAGCGTCTGACTACGGATCAGAAGGTTGGGGGTTCGACTCCTCCTGGGCGCATCACTGCTGGACGCCGAGGCGCCGAGACGCCCAGACGTCTGGGAGTTCGCAGGAAGTAGTTCCTAGGCGTCTGTGCGTCTACGCGTCTAGTCTTTCGGGGCGTAGCGCAGTCCGGTGAGCGCGCCTGGTTCGGGACCGGGAGGTCGCTCGCCCCGATTCCGCTTACTTCACCGCATCGCGCTGTTGCTGGCGCCAGACTTTGTAAGCGCCCACCACCAGCGGAATCAACGACACCGCCACGACCACGAGAATCACGGTGTGCAATTTCGCGCCGAGCGGCGTGCCGCCCAGGAAGTGGCCCAGCGAGATCAGGCTCACCACCCAGAGCATCCCGCCGAGAATATTGAACCCGACGAAACGGCGGTAGGGCATCTCGGCGACGCCGGCGACGAATGGGACGAAGGTACGGAGGATCGGCGCAAAGCGCGCGATCACGATCGCGCTGCCGCCGCGGGCGACGTAGAACGCATGCGCCTCGTGAAAATGCCGGCGCTTGATAAACCGCCCGTCGGGCCGGTCGAAGACGAGGTGGCCCGCCTTCCAGCCGAGCGCGAAGTTCACCTGATCGCCGGCGATGGCCGCGAGGCAGAGACAGACGATCAGGACGAAAGGATCGAAGATGCCGCCGCCGACCGCGTGCGGCGACGACAAGATCCCGGCGGTAACGAGCAGCGAGTCGCCGGGCAGGAAGAAGCCGATGAGTAGCCCGGTTTCCGCGAAGACGATCGCCACCAGCGCCAGGAGGCCGCCGGTGCGGATGATGGCGATCAAGCCTTCGGTCGAATAGAGGGAGCGGAAAAAATCGGCGATGGAATCCACGGGAAGGGCAAGATCGCGAGAGACGGTGGCTTATGCCAGGGGACGGGGCCCATTATGTTTAGGTTCTTGTTGCGTACCTGCGGCGTCTGTGCGTCCGTGCGTCTAGGTAGTTCGCGCCCGTAGCTCAACTGGCCCGTAGCTCAACTGGATAGAGCGTCTGACTACGGATCAGAGGGTTGGGGGTTAGAGTAGCCCGTCGTTCCTAGGCGACTGGACGTCTTAGCGTCTGGGCGTCTAGCCTCTCGGGGCGTAGCGCAGTCCGGTTAGCGCGCCTGGTTCGGGACCAGGAGGTCGGAGGTTCAAATCCTCTCGCCCCGACTACGAAGTGGCAGGACGTTCGAGTGATTGCGCCACGCCTATTCATTATCTGCAGCCTTGCCCTGTGGGGTCGCACCGGCGCGGCGCAGTCCCCCACCGGTGCGCACGACCACCCCGCCGACGACGTCTGGGATCCACGAGCGGCTTCTGGCACAAGTTGGCAGCCGGCCTCCACACCACCCGCGGCCCTTCACGTCAGAGTGGGCGGCTGGTCGGTAATGCTGCACGGACAGGCGTCGCTCAACTACGCGCACAGCCCCGAGCCACGCGGGAACCACCAGACCTACGTCACTGACCTGCTGGGGGCAGCGGCAGCCCGCCGCCTGGGGAGCGGCGTGTTCGAGGCCCGGGTCATGGCCAGCGCCGAACCGTTGATGGGCCCCGATGGATACCCGCTGTTGCTCCAGACCGGTGAAAGCGCCGACGGACTGGTCCCGCTGCGCGATCGCCAACACCCACACGACGTGCTCATGGAGCTCTCCGTCGCCTACCGTCGAGCGATCGACCGGGACGTCGAGCTGTTCGTCTACCTTGCTCCCGTGGGCGCTCCGGCCGTGGGGCCCACGCCGTTTCTGCACCGCGCCTCGGGCCGCGACTTCCCCGCTCCGCCGATCGGGCACCACCTCGAGGACGGGTCCCATATCACCTATGGGGTCATGACCGGCGGACTGATCTGCGGCCGGCTGAAGTTGGAGGTGTCGGGCTTCAACAGCCTCGAACCGGATGCGCGGCGCTGGAACGTGGAGCAGCCGAGGCTCGATTCCTATGCGATCCGCGTCTCCGTGGCGGCGAATGACAACCTCGTGTTGCAAACCGGGGTCGCCGGCCTCGCACAGCCGGAGCGCCTGCATCCGCGTATTCCTTATGGATTGCTGTCGGCTTCCGTGACGTACAACCGGCGCTGGGGCACGAGCAACTGGCAGACGACCGCGGTCTGGGGACGGAGAAAGCGACAGCGTACCGTGATTCCGCTGCGGGAGGCGATCCAAACATTTTCGCCAGCCGTGTTGAATCACTATCTCTCGTTGGTCGACACGACCGGGATCCCGGTGGACTCGCTACTGCTACTGTTTCCGAGTCGGGTGCAGCCCGCCCTGCTGCTCGAGTCCACGCTCACGGTTGGGTCATCCACGGTGTTCGCCCGCGCGGAACGGGTCGTGAAGGATGAGCTGTTCGACCCCACCGACCTACGCCATAGCACACTGTTCGGCGTCGGCAAGCTGGAAATCGGGCTCGCGCTCGACCTGCGCATCGCACGTCTGGGAACCGTGGGGGCCGGGATGGCGGTGAGCGTGCACCTCCTGCCGGCCGAGCTCCGAACGACCTACGGTTCCGCTCCGAAGGCCTTGCAAGTATTCACGCGCCTGCGATTGGGGTAGCACTGGTCGGGCGACTGGAGTGTGCGGGCGTTCGCCGTTACCTTCGTTTCACTGCTGTCCTGCGCCAGTAGCTCAGCTGGATAGAGCGTCGGCCTCCGGAGCCGAAGGTCATGGGTTCGAATCCCGTCTGGCGCATTTCACCTTCCCGGTTCGTGCCGCAGTTTGACACAAGCAGCCCGTAATGCGATGGAGTTGGACAATACGGCAAACTGTTGCCATAGCGCCACAGTTCGCGGTAGAATCCTCTTCTGTTGCGTTGCGCCTGATCACCAACCCTTGGCACAGAAGGTGCCCTGAGCCACCCCATGCGAACTGACTCCTCGGCGATCCTGCGTATCCTCCGCGCACCCGCCGCCGCCCGCCTGGCTCGCGCCGGGGGGCTCGCGGTGCTGTGCTTCCTGCTGTCCACCTGCAGTGGCGACCAGGTCATCGGCCCGCCCGAGGCGACCCAGTTGGGGTTCTCGATCTCGCCCGGGACCATCGAGGCCGGCGCGACCATCGCGGAAGTGGAAGTCGAGGTGCAGGATCAGGACGGGGACCCGTTCACCGACTTCTCCGGGAGCGTGACGCTCGAGATCGCGGCCGGAACGGGCACCAGCGGCGCGACCCTATCGGGGACGACCACTCTGGCGTTGACGGACGGGGTGGCCACGTTCGATGACCTGAGTATCGACAAGAGCGGAACCGGATTCAGGTTGACCGCCACCACGAATGGGCTCGCAGCAGGCACGAGCGCGTCCTTCACCGTTACGGCCGGACCGCCGGCGCAACTGGCCTTCACCGCACAGCCCACGACAGAAACGGCCGGGGCAACCATCTCCCCGGCCGTGCGTGTCACGGCGCAGGATGCCCTCGGCAATCCCGTCCCGAGCTTCACGGGAGACGTGACGGTCGCGATCACCGCCGGAACCGGGGCGAGCGGAGCCACGCTATCGGGCACCACGACGGTCGCGGCGTCGGCCGGTGCCGCGACCTTCTCCGATCTGAGCATTGATAAGAACGGCGTCGCGATCAGCGGTACGGGATATACCTTGACGGCTTCGTCCGGCGCGCTCACGGCGGCGATCAGCGACCCCTTCGACATCACCACCGGGGCCGCGGCGCTCTTGGCCTTCACGGTGCAGCCGACGACCACGTCCGCCGGAGGGACCATCACTCCCCTGGTTGATGTGACGGTGCGGGATGCCGTGGGCAACACGGTGACGAGCTTCACTGGTAACGTCACGGTGGCGATTGGCGCGAACCCCGCGGGCGGGTTCCTGTCCGGAACGACGACGGAAGCCGCGGTTGCGGGTGTCGCCACGTTCGCGGATCTCAGCATCGACAAGGTGGGAAGCGGCTACACGCTGGCGGCATCGGCGTCAGGCCTCACCGGCGCCACGAGCGCTTCATTCGATATCGCTCCCAGCATCGCTGCCGACCTCGTGTTCATCGTGCAGCCAGTGACCACCACGGCAGGGGCGGAGATTGCGCCAGCGGTGATGGTGGAAGCACGCGACGCGTTGGGCAACGTCGCAACGGGGTTCAACAGCAATGTGACCATTGCGATCGGAACCAATCCTGCGGGCGGCGTGTTGTCCGGCGCGGCCACGGTCGCCGCAGAGGCCGGCGTCGCCACGTTCTCCACGCTCAGCATCAATGCCGCCGGGAGCGGCTACACACTCTCGGCCACAGCAGCCGGCCTGCCGGCGACGGCGAGCACTGGATTCAACATCATTCCCTCCACGGCCACCCAGCTGGTCTTCTCGGCGCAGCCGACGATTACGACGGCGGGCGCGACGATGGCTGCCGTTCAGGTGGCAGCACTGGACGCTTCAGGCAACTCCGCCCCCAGCTTTGTGGGCGCGGTGACGATCGCGATTACCGCCGGGTCCGGCACCAGCGGCTCCATCCTTTCCGGCACGACGACCGTCGCCGCCGTGGGCGGGGTCGCCACGTTCGCGACCCTGAACATCGACAAGAGCGGGACCGACTACACGTTCACCGCCACGGCGGGCGGGCTGACGTCGGACACCAGCGCGTCGTTTGCGATCAACGCCGGCGCGGCGAACGTACTCGTCTTCACGGTGCCACCCAGCACGGCGACCGCGGGGGCGGCGATCACCCCACAGATCGAAGTGACCGCGCGGGACGCGCAGGGCAACACGGCCGTTGGCTTCACGGGCAATGTGCTCGTCGCGATCGGCACCAATCCGGCCGGCGGAGTCCTGTCCGGCACGACAACGGTGGCCGCGGTCGCCGGTGTCGCCGCCTTCACCAATCTCAGTATCAACGCGGCAGGGGCCGGATACACCCTGACGGCCGCGGCGACCGGTCCGACCGGCGCCGTGAGCTCCGCCTTCGACATCACCGCCGCGCAGGCGGACCGGCTCGTGTTCACGGTGCAGCCGTCGTCCGCCATCGCGGGCGCCACCATCGCCCCTGCCGTCCAGGTGACGGCGCGCGATGCACTCGGCAACACGGTGACGGGCTTCACGGCCAACGTGACGCTGACGATCACCGCGGGGACCGGCACGGCCGGGGCCACGTTGTCCGGCACGAAGACCGTTGCGGCCACGCTTGGCGTGGCGACGTTTTCCACCCTCAGCATCGATCTGAGCGGGACCGCCTACCAGTTGTCGGCGACGGGCTCCGGTGTAGCTGGCGCCACGAGCGCCGCGTTCAACATCTCCGCCGGCGCGGCGACCCAGCTCGCGTTCACCACGCAACCGACCACTGAAGCGGCCGGGGCGTTCATCGCGCCGGCAATCCAGGTGACGGCACAGGACGCGCAGGGGAACACCGTGCCGACCTTCACCGGGAATATCGCCGTCACGATCGGGACGAATCCCGGGACGGGCACCCTTTCCGGCACCACCTCGGTGGCGGCAACTGCGGGGGTCGCCACATTCTCGGACCTGTCGATCGACAAGACCGGCACCGGCTACACGCTGATCGCCGCGTCCGGCGTCCTGACCGGCGCCACGAGCGCCGCCTTCGACATCACCGCCGGCCTCGCGACCCAGCTCGTGTACACCGTACAGCCGAGCACGGCGGCGGCGGGTGTGACGATCGCCCCCTCTATCCAGCTGACGGCGCGGGACGCGCTGGGCAACACGGCGACGGGCTTCACCGGCAACGTGACGGTCGCGATCGCCACGAACCCCGCGGCCGGCACGCTCGGCGGCACCAAAACGGTTGCCGCGGTGCTTGGGGTCGCCACGTTCTCGACCCTCACCATCGATAAGTCGGGGATCGGCTACACGCTCTCCGCCACGGCCACAGGCCTGCTGGGTGCCAGCAGCGCACCGTTCGACATCGTCCCCGGCGTGGCCACGACACTCGTGTTCAGCGTGCAGCCGGCCACCGTGACGACGAACGCCAACATCGCACCCGCGGTGAAGGTCACGGCACGCGACGCGCTGGGGAACAACGCCATCGCATTCAACGGCAACATCACCGTGAACCTCGGCTCCAACCCCGGCGGCAGCACCCTGTCGGGCACGCGTACGTTGGCTGCGGTGAACGGGACGGCCACGTATCAAGCCCTGAGCCTCAACAACGTCGGGACGGGCTACACCTTGACGGCAACGGCCGCGGGGCTCACCGGTGCCACCAGTACGCCCTTCAATGTCATCACGTCGGTCGGGACGGTGTTGTTCTTCACCGGCCAGCCGCAGAACGGGACATCCGGCGCAGCCCTGTCGCCTTCAGTCGTCGTGACGGCCCGGGATGCCTCGGGCCAAACGGCGACCAGCTTCAACGGGCCGGTGACGGTCGCGATCACGGGCGGTACGGGCGCCCCGGGCGCGGTGTTGAGCGGCACGGCCACCCTGAACGCCGTGAGCGGGGTCGCCACCTTCACCAACCTGAGCATCGACAAGAGCGCGGTCGGCTACAAATTGACCGCGACAGCCGCCGGGCTCACCGGGGCGACCAGCGCGTTCTTCACGATCAACTCCGGCACCGCGACGCAGCTGTCGTTCACGTTGCAACCGAGCGCCGCGACCGCGGGGATCGCGATCGCGCCGCGCGTCGAGGTGACGGCGCGAGATGCGCAGGGCAACACCGCGTCCGGCTTCACGGGCGGCGTGACGGTGGCGATCGCAAGCAATCCGTCGGGAGGGATCCTGTCAGGTACTGCCACGGTGCCCGCGGTTGGCGGTATCGCATCCTTCTCGACCCTGAGCATCGACCAGCCGGGCGTCGGGTACACGCTGACGGCAACGGCCGTCGGTCCGGCGGGTACCACGAGTGCGGCCTTTGACGTCAGCGCGTCACTGGTCACCCAGCTCGTCTTCACACGGCAACCGAGCAGTGCCACGGCAGGCGCGGTCATCGCCCCGTCCGTGCGGGTCACCGCGCGGAACTCCTCGGGCCAGACGGAAACCAGCTTTACGGGGAACGTGACGCTGACGATCACCGCCGGGACCGGCACGGCCGGGTCCACGCTGTCCGGCACAACCACGGTGGCCGCGGTGGCCGGCGTCGCCAACTTCGCGACCCTCAGCATCGACAACAGCGGCAGCGGGTTCAGGTTGTCGGCAACGGCTAGCGGTTTGTCGGGCGCGGTGAGCGCTCCCTTCACGATCAACGCGGGAGCACCCACGCGGGTCACATTCTCCGTGCAACCCGCCTCGACGACCGCGGGGGCGGCGATCTCCGGCCAGACAGGGCCTACCGTCCA
>DATBLG010000118.1:0-10224 GCA_036555485.1 Gemmatimonadales bacterium
GCCGCGAGGGTCGCAACATTCGGGCATTCGAGGCCGCCACCGGTACCGACGTCATCATCGACGACACCCCGGACACCGTCGTCATCTCGTGCTTCGACCCGGTGCGCCGCGAGGTGGCCCGGCTGTCGCTGGAGCGGCTCATCAGCGACGGCCGCATCCACCCCGGCCGCATCGAGGAGGTCGTCCGGAAGGCGCAGGAGGAGATTGAAGCGGGCATCCTCGAGGCGGGTGAGCGGGCGGTGTACGAGACCGGTCTTCGTGGCATGCATCAGGAGATGGTGAAGTTGGTCGGGCGGATGCGCTACCGCACGTCGTATGGCCAGAATATCCTCGAGCACTCGAAGGAAGTTGCCTGGATCGCGGGAATCATGGCGGCGGAATTGAAGCTCGACGTGCCGTTGGCCAAACGCGGCGGGTTGCTGCACGACATCGGGAAAGTGTTGACGCACGAACACGACGGCACGCACGTGCAGCTCGGCATCGAGGTGGCAACCAAGTTCGGCGAGCATCCGGTTGTGATCAACTGCATCGCCGCCCACCACGACGATGTGCCCCACGATTCGGCGATCAGCGTCATCGTCCAGGCGGCCGACGCAGTCTCGGGCTCCCGACCCGGGGCCCGGCGCGAAGCGTTCGAGACCTATGTCAAGCGTCTCACCGCCATCGAGCAGATCGCCGCCGAGTTCGCCGGCGTCGAAAAGGTCTTTGCGATTCAGGCGGGGCGAGAGGTCCGGGTCGTCGTTTCCCCCGGATCAGTGGACGATGGTAAGGCGGGCGAGTTGGCGGAACAGATCTCCCGCAAGATCGAGCGGGAGCTGCAGTATCCGGGACAAATCAAGGTGGTGGTCATCCGGGAGACACGGGCGGTGGACTTTGCACGCTAAGGCGAAACTGATCGACGGCACGGCCATCGGCCGGGCGATGCGCGCGGAGCTGGGCCCGGAAATCGCGGCGCTTAAGCAGCGCGGAGTGACCCCCGGCCTCGCGGCCGTGCTGGTGGGCGAGAACCCCGCCTCGGCGACCTACGTGCGGATGAAGGGCAAAGCGTGCGACGAGGCGGGCCTGCACCACGAGACCCTGAGCCGGCCCGCGGACATGAGCGAAGCCGACCTGCTCGCGCTCGTGGACCGGTTGAACGCCGACCCCAAGATCCACGGCATCCTCGTGCAGCTGCCGTTGCCCAAGCATATCGCCGCCAGCCGCGTGCTGTTGCGGATCGATCCGCGCAAGGACGTGGACGGATTTCACCCCGAAAACGTGGGCAAAGTGTCGACCGGGGATTCCAGCGGGTTCCGACCCGCGACGCCGTACGGGGTGCAGCAGCTGCTCATTCGAAGCGGGGTGGACACCACCGGGGCCCATGCCGTCATCGTCGGCCGCTCCAATATCGTGGGACGTCCCATGGCCGCGCTGCTGCTGCAGGACGGCCCCGGTGGCAACGCGACGGTGACGGTGTGCCACTCACGCACCCGCAACATCGGCGCGGTGACGCGCGAGGCCGACATCCTCATCGTGGCGATGGGCAAGCCGGAGTTCGTCACGGGCGACATGGTCCGACCGGGCGCTGTAGTGATCGATGTCGGCGTCAACCGCGTTTCTGACCCGGCCGCAAAACAGGGCTATCGCCTCGTGGGCGACGTGAAATTCGCCGAGGCGGCCGAGGTGGCATCGGCGATCACGCCTGTACCGGGCGGCGTTGGACCGATGACCATCACGATGCTGCTCGTCAACACGGTGCAGGCGGCCCGGCAGTGGGCCACCCTGTAGATCTGTTCTCCGCGCTCTCCTCGGAGGGCGCGTGGACCGTAGCGGAGCTCACGCGCCGCGCTCGGGCCGTGGTGGAGGCGGGTCTCCCCGCGCTGTGGGTGAAGGGTGAGGTGTCGGGGTTCAAGGCCTACGGCAGCGGCCACTGGTACTTCACCTTGCGGGACAAGGTGGCGCAGCTGCGCTGCGTCATGTGGTCGCGTGAGAATCAGCGGCTGCCTGCGCCACCGGCCGACGGCATGCAAGTCTTTGCCTTCGGTACGCCGACGGTGTGGGAAGAACGCGGTGAATTCCGGCTGACCGTCCGGCAGCTGCTGTCCACCGAGGCCGGCGGATTGTGGCAGGTCGCGTTCGAGAAAGCCAAAGCCGCGCTGCTGCGCGACGGGCTGCTCGATCCTGCACGCAAGCGCCCGCTCCCGTCGTTTCCGCGCCGGCTCGCCGTCGTGACGAGTCCCGATGGCGCCGCGCTTCGGGACATCGTTGCGATCATGGCCAGGCGCTGGCCGCGGGTCGAGATCCTGCTCATTCCCACGCGCGTCCAAGGCGATGGTGCCGACCGGGAGGTCTGCGCCGCCCTGGCGCTGCTTGGCCGGATTCCTCGCCTGGATCTGGCAATCGTGGGGCGGGGTGGCGGCTCCAAGGAAGACCTCTGGACGTTCAACAGTGAACGGGTGGCGCGCGCCGTCGCCGCGGCTCCGGTACCAGTCATTTCCGCCGTGGGTCACGAAACGGACGTCACCCTGTGCGACCTGGTTGCCGACCTGCGTGCTCCCACGCCCTCGGCGGCGGCGGAAGCCGCGACGCCGGACCGGGTCGAGCTCCTCGCGCTGCTCGATCGATTGGGGGGAGCGCTCGCGCGGGCCCTCGTCGCTCCAACGCGCCACGCCGGGGAGCGGTTGGAGCGTGCCGGGGACCGACTGGCGCTCGACATGACGCGGACCCTGGAACGGGGCGGGGCGCGGCTTGCGGCCGCCGGCGCCCGGCTCGATGCGCTCTCTCCATTGAAGGTCCTGGCGCGGGGCTATGCCGTGGCACGGGACGCCGAAGGGCGCGTGCTGCGGCGGATCGTTCAGTTTCCGCCGGGCCTGCCGTTCCGCCTGCAAGTGCGAGACGGTGAAGTTGCGGCGCGCGTAGGCGACGGCTGATGGCGGCGGAGACCGGCGGCTTCGCGCAGGATCTCGAACGACTGGAGCAGATCGTGCGGCGCCTGGAAGCCGAGGAATTGGATCTCGATGAGGCGCTGCGGTTGTTCGAGGAGGGGGTGGAGCGGCTGCGAACGGCACGTGAACGGTTGAGTGCCGCCGAGGTCCGCGTCCGACAGGTATTGGCGGATCAAGCGGGAAAGCTGCGGCTTGAAGACCTCGACCGCTGACCGTGCCCTGGAGGTCTATCTCACCGACACCCGCGCGCGGGTGGATGCGGTGCTGGAGCGTTGGAGCGAGCGCGCCTCGGTGTTCTGGCCGTCACCAGTCCCCGACGCCGTGCGCTACAGTGCATTGAGCGAGGGAAAGCGGCTGCGGCCGACGCTCGTCTTCGCCGCCTGCGAGGCGCTGGGCGGCGACGGGACCGTTTCCGGGGTCGCTGAGCTGGCAGCCGCGGTTGAAGTGGTGCACGCCTACTCGCTCGTGCACGATGACCTCCCCTGCATGGACAACGACGATCTGCGACGCGGGCGACCCACGGTGCACCGCGCCTTCGACGTGCAGGCCGCGACCAGCGCGGGGTTCCATATGGTGGGACTCGCCGCACGCGTGCTCGGCTCTGGACTCGATGCGCTGCACGTGGAGCCGGAGCGGCGTCGCGCCATCGCTCTCGAGCTGTTCCGGGCTGCCGGCGCGGGAGGGATGATCGGGGGTCAGGTGTTGGATCTCGAGGCGGAGGGGCGCGCGATCTCCATTGAGGCGCTTCGGGAGGTTCACCAGCGCAAGACGGGTGCCTTGATCGCGGCGGCGTGCGTCATCGGGGGTCTCGCCGCGGGCGGCGACGCCCCCCACGATCACGTGGCGGCGCTGCGCGCGTATGGCGAAGCCATCGGACTGGCGTTTCAGATCGCCGATGATGTGCTCGACGCCACCGCAACCTCGGCGCAGCTTGGCAAAACGGCCGGGCGGGACGCGGCGCTTGCCAAGTCCACGTTCGTTTCGGTGCTGGGTGTGGGTGCCGCTCGGGCCGAGGCCGAGCGGCTTGCCGCCCAGGCGGTGGACCGGCTGCGCCAAGCGGCATTAGTTTCCCCTACGCTGGTGGCCTTGGCGCACTACATCGTGACCCGAACGAACTAATGGCCCTACTCGACGGTATCCGCTCTCCCGCTGACGTCAAAGCTCTTCCGCGAGAGCAATTGCAGCTCCTCGCCGACGAGGTGCGCCAGCGGCTCATCGAGGTCGTGTCGCAGACCGGCGGACACATCGGCGCGGGGCTCGGCGTGGTCGAGCTCACGGTCGCGTTGTGCCACGTGTTTGATTCGCCGCGCGACAAAATCGTCTGGGACGTCGGCCACCAGGGCTATCCCTGGAAGATCCTCACCGGTCGCAACGACCGTCTCCCTACGCTGCGGCAGACGGGTGGGCTCTCCGGGTTCCTGCGTCGCGATGAAAGCCCCCACGATCAGTTCGGTGCGGGTCATGCCGGGACCGCGTTGTCGGCGTCGCTCGGCATGGCGGCCGCACGCGATCTCACGGGAGCGGACTACCAGGTCGTCGCCGTGGTGGGCGACGGCGCGATGACGTGCGGGCTGCCGTACGAAGCGATGAACAATGCCGGGCATTCCGACCGCGACCTCATCGTCGTGCTGAACGACAACGGCATGTCCATCGCGCCCAACGTCGGGGCGATCAGCAAGTACCTCGGATCGATCATCGCGAGCCCGATCACTGTGCGGTGGCGCGAACGGGTGAAGCACGTGATCGAGAAGACCTCGCATCTCGTCGGCGGTCCACGGCTCATCGAGTTTGCCAAGACGGTCGAAGAAAGCGTGAAGAACCTCTGGTCCCCCGGGATGCTGTTCGAAGAGCTGGGCTTCCGCTACTTCGGCCCGATCGACGGACACGATATCGCGCAGCTCGTGTCGACCCTCGGCATCGTGCGCGGGTTGAAAGGACCGCGCCTGATCCACGTGCTGACCCACAAGGGGAAAGGGTTCCCGCTGCCGGAGCCGGATCTCGAGAAATATCACGCTCGGGCGCCCTACGACCCGGTGACGGGAGTGCTCAAACCGGTGGCCGCGGGTGCGCCGCAGTGGACCCGGGTGTTTGGCGAGGCGCTCACGCAGCTCGCTGGGGAATATCCGAATCTCGTGGCGATCACGGCGGCGATGCCGTCGGGGACGGGAACCAACCTCTTCCAGAAAAAGTGGCCGGACCGGTTCTTCGATGTCGGCATCGCCGAGGGCCACGCGGTCACCTTCGCGGCGGGTCTCGCGACGCAAGGGGTGCGCCCGGTCGTGGCGATCTACTCGACGTTCCTGCAACGCGCCTACGACAGCATCATTCACGACGTCGCGATTCAGAAACTCCCGGTCATCTTCTGTATGGATCGGGCGGGCATGGTAGGCGAGGACGGCCAGACGCACATGGGGCTGTACGACATCCCCTACCTCCTGGCGTTGCCACACATGACGGTGACCGCTCCCAAGGACGGCGCCGAGTTGATCGGATTGTTGCGTTGCGCGCTGACGCATGAAGGGGGGCCGTTCTCCTTGCGCTACCCGAGGGACAAGGCACCGGGTGAGGCGCCTCCCGCGGCGGAAGTCGCGCCCGTCTCGTACGGCACCTGGGAAATCCTGCGACGCGGTCGCGAGTGCGCATTGCTCGCCGTAGGGGTGATGTGTCGCCCCGCCCTCGAAGCGGCCGAGTTGCTGGCCGCAGACGGCTTCGACATCACGGTAGTGAATTGCCGCTTCCTGAAGCCGATGGATCGCGCGGTGCTCGAGGCCCTGGCGCGCGATCACAAACTGTTCGTCACCGTGGAGGACGGTTCGGTCGTCAACGGGTTCGGCGCGACGCTCGCTGGGATCATGCAGACCACCGCCCCCGACGTGCGCGTGGTGCCGCTTGGCGTCCCCGATCGGACGTATGAACACGCGCCGCGCGCCAAGCAGCTCGAGGAGGTGGGTCTCACCGGCGCTGGCCTGGCTGCCCGCATTCGCGTCCTCGCCGCCGAAGAGAGCCTCGCGCCTCGATGAACGTCGGGGTCGTCGGCAACCCCAGCTACGACGATCTCCGGAGCCTCCTCGAGCGCTTGGCGGCGGCCGCCCCTCGGTTGGGCTTCACCCTCTTCTCCGAAGAACGGTTGCTTGACTACTGGCCCGAACCGCGTCCGGCGGTGTTCGGGGCGGGGACGTCGCTCGATTGCCTGTTGACGTTCGGCGGTGACGGTACGCTGTTGCGCGGTGCCCGTCTGCTCGATGGGGCGCCGACCCCGGTCATCGGCATCAATGTGGGCCGAGTCGGGTTCCTGACGACCGCGGCGTCACGAAACCTCGATTGGGTTCTCGACGCGACGGCGCGCCAGGCCTACACCATCGAACCCCGCCTCGCGCTCGCCGCCACCGTCGAAGGCGGCCAGGGCGGCAAACGCCCGCAACCAATCGCCCTGAACGACGTCGTGGTCCACAAGGGCGGCGTGGCGCGTGTGCTGCGCTTTCGCGTTTCCGTGGATGGAGATGAGGTGGGCGCCTACAGCGCCGATGGGATCATCGTCGCGACCCCCACCGGCTCGACTGCCTACTCGCTTTCCGCGGGTGGCCCCATCGTCGTTCCCGGAGTGGACGCCATCGCCGTAACCGCGATCTGCCCGCACACGCTCGCCGTGCGCCCACTGGTGCTACCCTCGAGCGCCGTGCTCCTGATCGAGCCGATCCCGCCCTGGTCCGACACCGAGGAGATCGTGCTCTCGCTCGATGGCCAGGTAAGCCAGACCATCCACTCCGGCGAGCGGTTGATCATCCGTCGTGCCGAACGCCCCGTCCTGCTCGGTCGCATGGGTCCGGAGGGATTCTTCGCGCGTATGCGACGCAAGCTGAATTGGGGCGACCTCTCGGACCGCGAGCGCAAATAGGTGTTGACCGAGCTCCGCGTCCGCGATCTCGCGGTCATTGCCGACGTGACCCTGCCACTGGGGCATGGCTTGAACGTGCTCACCGGCGAAACCGGCGCGGGCAAGTCGATGCTCGTGGACGCGCTGGCGTTGCTGCTGGGCGAGCGAGCCAATCCGGATGTGGTCCGACCGGGAGCCAAGAAGACGATCATCGAGGGGGCGTTCGAATTGTCTGCCGCGGCACTCTCGCGGTTTGCCCCTCCCCTGACCGCCCTGGGGGTGGAGGTGGAGCAGGGGACGCTCGTGCTCAAGCGAGAGATCGCCGGGGAGGGGAGATCTCGCGCGTGGGTGAACGGCAGTCCGACGACGGTTGGTGTGCTGGCCCAGATCGGCGCGCTGCTCGCGGATTTGCATGGGCAGCACGAGACGCAGTCGTTGGTGCGCCCGGAGACCCAGCGCGACTTGCTGGACGCGTTCTCCGAAGCCGAGGTCGAACGCGTCGCGGTACGCGACGCGCATGGACGGCTGAAGGCGTTCGAGGAGCGCGAGGCGGGTTTGCACGCAAAACAGGAAGCCGTTCGTCGCAAGGCCGACTATCTCCGGCACGTGGTCGAGGAGATCTCTCGCGCCACGCCCAAGGTGGGCGAGGACGAGTCGCTGGAAGGTGAGTCGCGGCGCCTCACGCACGCCGATGAGCTGGGGCGGCTGGCGCGCGAGCTCGAGCAGACGATGGACGCGAGCGGGCTGGTTCGCGCGACCAAGCTGCTGGCCGCCCTCGAGCGACTCGACCCGGCCACCGCCCCGTGGCGCGAGCTGCTCGATGCGGCGTTTGCCAATATCGACGAGCTCACCGGTGCCGCGCGCGACTACGCCGCGGGCATTGATGCCGATCCCGCCCGGCTCGAGGAAATCGAGCGGCGTCGGGACGTGTTGTTCAAACTGCTCCAGAAGTACGGCCCGGCAATCCCCGACGTGCTCGCCGCGCGTGACGCCGCGACGCACGAGCTCGATCTCCTCGACAGTGCCGATCTCGACTTGCGCGAACTCGCCGCCCAGCGAGAAGCGGCGGCAGCGGAATTCGCCCGTGCTTGTGCGGCGCTCTCCGCGAGACGCGCCGAGGGCGCCGGCCGGCTCGCTGGCGCGGTGGACGCGATGCTTCCTGCCCTCGGGATGCCGGGAGGACGTTTCGCCGCGGCTCTGACACCCCATGCCACGCCTCGCGCCGACGGAGCGGAGGCCGTGTCGTTCTTAGTGCGGCTGAACGAGGGGATGGACGCCCGCCCGCTCGCGCGAGTAGCGTCTGGGGGAGAGCTCTCCCGCGTGATGCTGGCCTTGAAAACCGTCCTGGCGCGTCATGACGCGGTACCGACGCTGGTGTTCGACGAAGTAGATCAGGGGATCGGCGGCGAGGTCGCGGCACGCGTAGGTGCCGCGCTCTCAGCGGTCGCGCACGGTGGGGGAGCAGCAGGTCGTCAGGTGCTCGTCATTACCCACCTGCCGCAAATCGCCGCCCACGCCGACCGCCACCTCGTGGTGGCGAAGGGGGCCAAAGCGGGAGTGGCAACGAGCGATGTGCGCGTGGTCGAGGCCGCGGAGCGCACGCGTGAAGTTGCCCGCATGCTGGGGGATCAGGACTCGGCGACCGCCAGGCGGCATGCGGAAGACTTGCTCAAAACAGCTGGATTGTCTGACGCATCACGATCCGAAACACCGTCGCGACCGGCACCGGGCCGCCCGCGCCGCTGACTGTCCGTTCCACCGAGAAGCCGCCTTCGAGCCTCGGTCCGACATAACTGATAGCGAGACCCAGGCGGGCGTGTCGCTGCGCCGTTCCGGCGTCGAGCACTCCGGCACTGACGGGTCCCCCGAGTCGCGCCGCCAGCGCTGTCGAATCCTGGGGCGACAGAAACGTGTAGCGATCGCGCCCCTGGGTGTAATAGCCGGCCGTCAGCCCGGCGGCGAAGTTGCGCGAGAACCGGTACATCGGGGCCACGTCCACGACCACGTAGTCGCCCGGATCCCAACGCAGGCGGGCTAATGCTCCGATCGGCAGGAACAGTTGCTCGGCCGGACCGACGCGACGCTCGCGCTCCCCAGGCAGCTGCCGACCCCCACGCAGCGACACATTCAGCCATAACCGGCCCATCAGGGTGAGCTCCTGGGTCAGCCGGCCCTCGAGATCGATTTGGTGGTCGCCCGTGCCCACGTCGAACAGGTCGTTGGGTGAATCCTGGTGACCGGTGGGCAGGCGCACGAGCAGCGATACTGCGGTGGCGTAGTCCCGTCCCACCAACAGGCGGTAGGTCGAGGCGAGCTCGACGTCACCCGTGAAAAACCGCAAGCGCCGCGGTGTGTCGCGAAATGGAGCAAGCCCATTGGCACTCAAGCGCGTCGCCAGCAATCCGGCGGTCACGGAGCCATGCACCGGGATTCCCGGGAGCAGGAAGGTGTCCTGTGAGAACGGCGTGATGCGGAACGTGTCGACCAACGCGCGTTCGAGTGCCGTCACGATAGCGGTGATGCTCTGGCCGGCTTCTGAGCCGGCGAGCGGCAGGTACAGCGCCGCGGAATCCGGCGCGCCACTGACCGCGCGGCCCAAGGCGAGCCGCAGCGATTGCCCCTGGGCGAGCACCGCCTGGGCCCGGAGACAGTCCGGGCCTGCGGGGCAGCCGTAGGCCCCCGCTGAGATGCTGTCGCCGAGTTGCACGAGCGCGGCGTCCAGGTGAGTGAAGAAGGTGCTGTAACGCGCTGAATCCGCCAGCGACAATGCGCCCAGGTTCGAGCCGAGCGGGCGCGCCTGAAACAACTCACGCACCTGCACGCGCACGATCGGGATCGTGACCCCGAATGAGAGTCGACTCGTGATCCCGTACTCGAACCGGATCGGCATGACGCGACGTTCGGCGCGCACCGAAAGGAGCTCGTGTCCGAGGGTCGCGAGATACCCGGCGAGACCGGTGGCGGCGCGCACGTCCTGTTGCAGCCGAATGACGGACGGGAGCGCCTGGCTGACGGAATCGCCGCCGAACCCGGCGCCGAGCCCAAGACGTCCGCCAGGCGTGTAGACCTGCTCCCAGGTCACGATGCGCGGATCGAAACTGACCCGCAGCGCCCCACGACGTGGGGTATCGGTCCGCTCGACGGCCTGCGCGGCGAGCGGGACCGGCCGCGCGAGTGTAGCGGCGGCAACGAGCGTAAGCAGGGGAACGTGGCGCATTACGTGACGGCACCCGGTTGGGGTCGGGTGCCGTCCTCGTTACCCCGCACCCGCGACGCGGTTCGCTTCAGAGGACCTTCGTGAGTTGGACGACGCCGTACGCGGGATTGAAGCGGATCTGCGTGTCTCCGCGAGCGAGATTGGTGGAGATGGTGCAACTGGCAGGCACACGGTACCATTCGCCCCTACCCTTGTCAAACGTATGCGAG